>JBIKWD010000010.1:0-29356 GCA_044356505.1 Phycisphaerales bacterium | reverse complement strand
CAGCTCGTCGACCTCGAGCGCGTCCACCGCCGCGTGCCCGACGCGACGCCGCTCGCCCACACGCTCATGCGCGCGATCGCGCGCCTCCGCGAGCAGTTCGCGGTCGAGCAGCTCCACTCGAAGTACCCGTTCACGGGCCGCGAGAAGATGGACGTTCCGACCGCGCTCGCGGTCAAGGAAGAGCTCGAGAAGATCGACAAGCTCCTCCGGCAGATCGAGGAGGCGCTCAAGAACGCGAAGCCCGCGCTCATCGACATGGACGCGCTGCGCGAGTACGCGAGCGACGAGCAGATGGGCGACCTCGACCGCCTGCAGCGCCAGGTGAACGAACTCCTGCGCAAGATGGCCGAGGAAGCGGGGCTCGAGCGCTCGCCCGAGGGCTACAAGGTCTCGCCGCGCGCGATGCGCACCTACCAGAAGCACCTCCTGGCGACCATCTTCAGCGACCTCGCCGACGCGCGCCGCGGCCGCCACGACGGCGTCGACTCGCGCGATGGCGCGGTCGAGCTTCCGTCGACGCGCGCCTACGAGTTCGGCGATTCGCCCGCGAATCTCGATGTGCCGCAGTCGATCCTGAACGCCGTCGCCCGCACGGGCCGCGCGCGTCCGGCGGCCGAGGACCTCGAGGTCCACCGCACGCGCCGCGCGCCGAAGTGCGCGACCGCGCTCATCCTCGACATGTCGGGATCGATGCGCTACGGCGGCCAGTACATCGCCTGCAAGAAGATGGCGCTCGCGCTCGACGGCCTGATCCGCAGCGAGTACCCCGGCGACTTCCTGCAGGCGATCGAGATGTACACGCTCGCGAAGCTGCGGCCCGCCGCCGAGATCGTCGAGATGCTGCCGAAGATGGTGTCGATCAACGATCCCGTCGTGCGCCTGCGCGCCGACATGTCCGACCCCGAGATCGGCGAGCGCGACCTGCCGCTCCATTTCACGAACATCCAGCGCTCGCTTGCCCTCGCGCGGCAGGTGCTTTCGGCGCAGGACACCCCGAACCGCCAGATCTTCCTGCTGACCGACGGCCTCCCGACCGCGCACTTCGAGGGCAGCGACCTCTATATGCTCTACCCGCCCGACCCGCGCACCGAGCGCGAGACGATGCGCGAGGCGATGCGCTGCAAGCAGGAGGGGATCGTGGTCAACATCTTCCTGCTCCCGAGCTGGTCGCAGTCCGAGGACGACGTGCAGTTCGCGCACCGCCTCGCCGAGTCGACGGGCGGCCGCGTCCTCTTCGCGGGCGGCGAGGACCTCGACCGCTTCGTGGTCTGGGACTATGTGAAGATGCGGCGCACGATCATCGGATAGCGGCGCGTCGCGCCGTACACTGCGGATGTGACGAACGCGCCGGACCCGACACCAACCCAAGATGGCGAAGGCGACGACCTTGCCGTCGGACGCGGCTTCATGCGCTCGCTCGCGATCTTCGCGACCGTCGCGATCATCCTCGGCGCGTTCTTCTACTTCCGCCCGCGACCCGCGCCGAATCCCGGCTCCGCGGATCCCGTCGCGCCGCCTGCGCAGTCGCCCGCCGCGGCCGTCGGACCGATGCAGGGTGTACCGTTCCGCGATGTCGCGTCCGAGGCGGGCGTCGACTTCATCCAAGAATCAGGCGCGCGCGGCGGCAAACTGCTGCCCGAGTGCCTCGGCGGCGGGATCGCGATCGTGGACCTCGACCGCGATGGCGCGCTCGACCTCGTCTTCACGCAGGGGCAGCCGCTCGAGCCCGCCGCAGGCGATCCGGCGGCGGGGAAGGGCGGCATCCGCATCTACCGCAACACGACTTCCCCGGGCGGGCCGCTCGCGTTCGAGCGCGTCGCGCGCGATGCGGCGCTCCTCTCCGACGTCTACGCGATGGGTCTCGCCGCCGGCGACGTCGATGGAGACGGCGCGCCCGATCTCCTCGTCTCCTGCGTCGGCCAGGACGCGCTCTTCCTCAACCGGACAGCCGCGACGGGCGCGATCGCGCTCGAACGCGCACCGCTTCCCGAGGAGACCGAGTGGGGGACCTCGGCCGGCTTCCTCGATGTCGATGCGGACGGCGACCTCGACGCCGTGATCGCGAACTACGTCGAGTGGAACCCCGCGATCGACCGCAGCGTGAACTACACGCTCGACGGGATCGGCCGCGCCTACGGCCCGCCGACCGGGTTCGAGGGAACCATGCTCACGCTGCTCGTGAACGACGGCGCGGGCGGCTTCCGCGACGTCACAGCCGCATCGGGCGTTGCGGTGAAGAACCCGGTGACGGGCGGCCCCTACGCGAAGGCGCTCGGCCTTGCATTCGTCGATGCCGACCGCGACGGCCGCACCGACATCCTCGTGGCGAACGACAAGACGCCGAAGTTCCTGCTGCGCAACGAAGGGGCGGCTCCGGACGGCAGCCCGCGCTTCCGCGACATCGCGGTCGACTCCGGCTTCGCCTACGACCGCGACGGCAACTCGACGGGCGCGATGGGGATCGACGTCTCGTGGCCGCGCAACGACGAGCGGCTTGCGGTCGCCATCGGCAACTTCGCGAACGAGCCGAGTTCGCTCTACTTCGCCGGTCCGCCGCGTGGGGAGACGGCGACGCCCGCCTTCGCCGACGAGGCGCTCGGACAGGGCTTCGGCGCGCCGACGCGCGCACTCCTCACATTCGGCCTCGTTTTCGGCGACTTCGACCTCGACGGCGACGAGGACATCGTGCAGGCGAACGGCCACCTCGAGCCCGACATCGCGCGCGTGCAGCCGAGCCAGACCTACAGCCAGCGCGGCCAGTTCTTCGTGAACCGGGGCGGCGACGCGACGCCGCTCTTCGTCGAGGCCGCGCGCGGATCCTGCGGCGACCTCGAGGTGCCGTCGGTCGGCCGTGCGCTCGCGATGGGCGACCTCGACAACGACGGCGACGATGATCTCGTGCTCGTCGATCTCGCCGGGAGGGCGCGCGTCCTCGTGAACGAGCATCGCACGGGAAACAGCTGGATCGCGATCGGCCTCCTCGACCCAGCGTCGTTCGGCACGGAGGTCACGGTGACGGCCGAGATCAACGGCAAGCCGGTCGTGCAGCGCCGCGTTCTCTCACCGACCCGCAGCTACCTCTCGCAGAACGAGCCCGTCGCGCGCTTCGGCCTCGGCGACGCAATCGAGGCCGCGCGCGTCGCGGTGCGCCTCCCGAACGGCGCCGTCCGCGAGTGGAAGGGCCTCGCCGCCGGGCAACGCCACGCGCTCCGCGTGACGGAGTGATCGCGTCGCGTCAGCCGCACCGCGCAGACGCGAAGCGCACTCGCCTGCGTCGTGGCCTCCGCGCCTCCACGCCTCTGCGGGAAGGCCATGCGCCAAGCAGCACGGCCAACGAAAAACCCCTCGAAGGAGATTCGAGGGGCGGGGGGTGATGAACGGACCGCTCAGAGCTTCTTCGTCTTCTCGAACTTCGCCTTGTCGCGGGCGGCGGCGGCCTTCTCCTTCGCTTCCTTGGTGTCGGTGGGACGGTTCGCGTCGCCGAGGAAGAGGATGCGGGTGCAGGCGCGGCACTGGACGGCTTCGTTCGAGTTCGACGCGAGTCGCGCGTAGGTCTCGAAGGGGACCTCGATGTTGCAGGCGCCGCAGGCGAACTCGCGGTGGCGCATGCTGACGACGGTGATCTCCGCCATCGACTCGCCTTCGGTCTCGTCGGCAACCTTGTCGAAGAGCTTGCGCTCGCGCTCGGGCACGAGGTCGGCGGCGCGGGCGCGCTCGCGCTCGAGCTCGGCGAGGCGCTCTCCGACCTCCTTCATGCACTCGTCGAGCTGGTTCCTGGCGACGTCGCGGATCTTGGTCCGCTCGGCCGTGGTCGCCTCGTGGAGATCGAGACGCTTCTTGGTGTCTTCGGCGCGCTGCATCTCCTCGACGGCGCGCTTCACGACCTCGTCCTTGGTCGCCTCGATCGACTTCATCTCGTTGAGGATCGCCTTGTACTGCTTGTCGTTGGTCGAGTTGTTGAGCTCGGCCCGCAGCTTGTCGACCCGGCCGGTCGCAGAGGCCTGCTCGACCTCGAGCGCATGCACGCTCGCCTGCAGCTGCTTGAGCTGCGTCTCGAGCTCCGCCTTCTGCTTGGCGAGCAGCGCCAGCTGCTTCTCCTGCGCGCGGAGGTATGTTTCCGCCGAAGTCACGCGCGTTCGGAGCGCGCGAACCTGGCTATCGACCCGGTGAAGTGTCAGGAGGTTGTCGAGAAGCGCCATGTGAGGGAAGGAGTCTAGCAGATTCCCCGCGCAGTTCCTGCGGCTTTCCCCGCGGCGGCGGCGCACCGCCCGCCGAACCTGTCACGAGGTTGGAACCAGCCTCAGCAGCCAGTAGACCACGGGGCCCGTGAAGAGCGGGCTGTCGAGCACGTCGAGCACGCCGCCCATTCCGGGCAGCGTCTTGCCGGAGTCCTTGAGACCCGCGTCGCGCTTGAACGCGCTCTCGGCGAGATCGCCGGCCTGTCCGACGATCGCCATCAGCGCGCCGCCGATGGCGCCCAGCCACCACGGCACGCGATCGGCGGCTTCGGGGAGCCCGGCGGAGAGGTGCGCAAGACCGGCGCCGACGAGGGTCGCGGTGACGATGCCGCCGACGAGGCCTTCCCACGACTTCTTCGGCGAGAGCCACGGGATCATCTTGTGCTTGCCGATCGACATGCCCGTGAAGTAGGCGCCCGTGTCGCAGGCCTTGGTGGTGAGGATCGCGCCGACCAGCACCCATGGCGAGTGCTCGAGCCGCACCAGCATCCAGAAGCCGAGAAGCACGCCGCCGTAGATGCCGACGAGCAGGGTTCCGCCCGCGAGCATGAGCGAACCCTTCGGATCGCGTTCGCGCGACATGCGCAGGAGCGCTACGACGAGCATGAGGACGACCGCCGTCGAGACGGTCCCCGACGCGACGGCCGGGGTCTGGAAGAGGGCGCTGCCGGCGGTGCCGACGAGCCCGAGCAGCGCCGCGACCACCGCCGCGAAGAGGCTCGCCTGGATCGACGCCGCGCGCAGGAAGCGGACGACTTCCCTCGCGATCAGCACCGACAGGATCGCGGCGAACCCGAAGAGGACGAGTCCGGGCGGAAGGCCATGCTCGGCGGCGCGGGCGTCGAGCGCCCCGTCGAGCCACACGATCCCGAGGATCAGCGCGATGAGCAGGGGGCCGGTGATGAGTCGTTGCCAGAGCATGCGTCGCGTGGTCGGGTGCGGAGCGGCTCAGTAGGTCGGCATGGCGCGGTCGATGTCGGCGGCCCAGAGGTGGATGCCGCCCGCGAGGCTCCGCACGTTGCGGAACCCGGCGGCCCGCAGCATGAAGGTCGCCGTCAGGCTGCGCCGGCCGTGATGGCAGTAGACGACGAGCGGCCGGTCGAGGTCGTCGTCGACCTCCGCCTTGAGTTCGTCGATCCGCGCTTCGAGCGACTGGAGCGGAAGGAGCCGCGAGCCCGCGAGCCTGCAGATCTCGGCCTCCGCCTGCGTGCGGACGTCGACGAGCACCGCCGTGCCCGGCGAGAGGGCGGCGACTTCGCGCGGCGTGACCTCGTCGTCACGCCGAAACGGATAGTGCGGAGGGAGTCCTTCCGGGAACTGCGGCGTCGCGCTGGGATCGGCCGTCACGGCGCCCGCTCCGACGCAGGATTGCGCATCGTCATGGTGAAATCCTACCAGACGCCCCGACGCATCGATCGGGAAGTCTTCCGCTCCCGCTTCGCAGGCAGCTCAGAGCCAGCCGTTCTCGGCGAGGCTCTTGAGCGCGGAACGGGCGGCCGCGTCGCTTCCGAGCCCGCGCAGGAGCTCGGACTTCGTGGCGCGCGGGCTGGTCGCGAGGATGTCGAGCGCCTGCGCGTACTTCCGCGCTTCGTCCGCGAGCCGGTCGATGCGGGCGGCGAGGGCGTCGGTCCACCGCGCACCCGCGCGGACGCGCGCCGCCAGGGCGATGGTCGCCGGCACGCGAACGCGACGCTTGTCGGAAAGCGAGATCGTCACCGACGCACCGTCGCGCGAGAGCGCGGTCGCGGCGATGGTGACGTGCGCGGCGGTGGCCGTCTTCGCGGGCTTCGGCTTCGGCTTTGGATCCGAATTCGTCTTCTTCGTATTCATCTTCTTCATCCCTCCACCTCGTCGAGGAATCCCTCGATCTCGCTCGCGGCCTTGAAGTCTCCGACCGCACGTGCGCGGGCGAGACCCGCGCGGAGCACGTCGCCGATCTCGCCGCGGCGCTTCGCGAGTTCGAGCGTCTTCGCCTTGTGAAAGAAGGCGTAGCACTGCTTCGGGTCGGCTGCGACCGCGCGGTCGTAGAACGCAAGCGCCTCGTCGAGCCTGCCGAGCTTCTGGCACTCCTGCGCAAGCCCGTAGAGCACGAATCCGTCGTCGGGTTCGGCCGCAAGGAGGGCACGGAGCTTGACGAGACGTTCGGATTCGGGCTGCTGCACGGTTTCCTCGGGGTCGGGCGGGCGGATACTCTACCGTCCCATGCCTCGAGGCACGCCGCAATCCGCACGTGGAATCCCCTCGGACCCTCGCACGCCGAGCGCGACGCGGCGGGCCCGCCCGTCGCTCCTCCTCGCAGCGGCGCTCGTCGCCGTCCCGCTCGCCGCCCTCGTCGCCGCGGGCGGCTGCAGCACGGCCGTGCCGGGAACGCCCGTCTTCGACGAAGAAGAGGCGAAGCTTCCCCCGCGCAAGCGTTCGATGCGGATCACGAGCTCGTACGGCGGAACCCACCGCCATGCGCTGATCGAGCGCGGAATCTGGTACCAGGCGTTCGAGAACCGGATCCTCTTCATCGATGCGCAGACCGGCACCGAGCTCGTCGACGTCGAGCTTGCGCCGCGGGGAACCACGGGCGTCGTCTCCGACTTCCTGCTCGCCGACGACCGCCTCTTCGCGGTGCTCGAGGACGACTGGGTGATGGAGCTCGACGTGTCGACGGTGCGCGACCCCGAGGTGGTGGCGCGGTGGGGCCGCGCCGAGCTCGGTATCCGCCCGAGCTTCGTCTCGGTCATCGGCGACGAGATCTACGTCTCGGGAGACGGCGGGGTGGTGCGGCTTTCCGAGGCGACGCCCCACGACGCGCTCACGCCCGACGCCGAGGGCCGCCCGATGGCGCCGGAGCGGCCGCGCGCGGCGCTCGAGGGCCGCGACGTCGGCCGCGTGGTCGCTGCGAAGGGCGGGCCGGTCGCATGCGTCGGACGGCGCATCATGCGCGTGGCGGATGGACAGTATCTCGGGTCCGCAAGCACGCTCGTCGAGCTGCCCGCAGCGGCCGGCGGCGGCTACGGGTTCATCCTGCAGGCGAGCGAGGGCGCGCAGGTCGGACTGATGGACGAGGACTTCCGCGAGCGTTCCGCCAGCGCGCTGCGCGGGCAGGTCCACTCGATCCGCTTCTTCGACGACCGCTTCTTCGCGGTGAACGACTTCGAGGTCGCGACCTGGAAGCTCGAGCCGAACCCGGTGGGCGGGCCGTCCGCGTCGGGCGAGCCGGCGAAGACGGACTTCGTGCTCGGCGCGCTTCTCTCCGTGCCGGTCAAGGGTGCACGCGACATCGCCAAGGTGCAGCGCAACCGGTTCGCGATCGCGGGCACCTTCGGGCGCGCGCTCTACCGCTACCTGCCCGAGGGCGACAAGCCCGGCGACACCTTCTACTGGTCGCGCCGTGTGCCCGGCCGGCTCGACGTGGCCGTGACCGACCGTCGCCGCGTCCTGGCCGCGAGCCGCGAGGGTTCATGGAACTACCTGATCGGCGAGGAAGCCGAGCCGAGCGATCTTCCCATCACGACGCCCGACCGGCCGTCTGCGGTCGCTGAGACGGCGTGGGGTTCGGCCGCGGTCGAGCAGTCGCGCGAGAGCGTGACCTTCCGCATGGGAGACAAGTCGCAGGTGCACACCCTCGCCCACGGCGCGCTCGTTTCGGGCATCTGCGCGGCGGACGGCAAGGTCTGGATCGGCCATGACCGCGGGATCGACGTGATCGGCTACGACCCGCTCGCGCGGGAGATCGTCTTCGAGGAGCGCATCCGCCTCGTCGGGCCGATGGTGGCGCTCTATCCGAACCGCGTTGGCGGCGGCATCACCTACGTCGCGGCGCTGAGCGGCTTCGGAGTCGTGCGGCCTGTCGACGTCGATGCGCCGCCGATCGCTGCGCGCGGCACCCGCAGCGCGTTTGCCGTGCGCGCCGAGGTGGCGGCCAAGGAGAAACCGTGAAAGGGAGCGAGCGATGAGCGAAGCGAGCGTGCGTGCGCAGGTCCTGATCGTCGACGATGAGCGCGACCACGCCGAGGCGATGGCGGAGGCGCTGCGGAAGCCCGGGCACGTCTGCACGACCGTGCATTCCCTCGAGGCCGCGCGCGACGAGATCAAGCACGGGCACTTCGACGTGATCGTGACCGATCTCGTGATGGAGACGGAGACCGCGGGGCTCGACGTCCTCGCGCTTGCACGCACGGAGCAGCCGCACGCGGAGACCATCATGGTCACGGCGCACGGCGACATCCCGACCGCGAAGCGCGCGCTCCAGGGCGGCGCCTACGACTTCATCGAGAAGCCGATCGACCTCGTGGTGCTGCGCAACCTCGTCCACCGCGCGGCCGAGACGGTGACGCTGCGCAGCCAGAACGAGTCGCTCAAGGGACAGGTCGATTCCGCGTTCGGCTTCGAGGGGATCATCGGCGAAAGCCCGGCGATGCGCGCCGTGATCCAGATGGTGAAGCAGCTCGCGCCGAGCACCCTCGCCGTGCTCGTGACCGGCGAGTCGGGCACGGGCAAGGAGCTCGTCGCGAGCGCGATCCACAGGCTCTCGAAGCGCGCGTCGCGGCGGTACGTCACCTTCAACGCCGCGGGGCAGGCGGAGAGCCTGCTCGAGGACCAGCTGTTCGGCCATGTCCGCGGCGCGTTCACCGGCGCCGACAAGGACCGCGAGGGCGTGTTCGAGTACGCGGACAAGGGGACGCTCTTCCTCGACGAGATCGGCGACATGCCGCTCACGATGCAGCCGAAGCTCCTGCGCGTGCTCGAGACCGGCGACATCGTGCGGCTCGGATCGAACGAGTCGCGCAAGATCGACGTGCGGCTCGTGAGCGCCACCAACCGAGATCTCAGGAAGATGGCCTCCGACGGCCAGTTCCGCGAGGACCTCTACTTCCGCCTGAAGGGCGCAGAGATCCACATCCCGCCGCTTCGCGAGCGCCGCGAGGACGTGCCGCTCCTCGTCAACCACGCGGTCGGCAAGTATTCGGCCGAGCTCGGCCGCGTGCGACCGACGGTGACGCAGCCGGCGCTGATGCGGCTCGTCGCCTACGACTGGCCGGGCAACGTGCGCGAGGTGTTCCAGCTCATCCATCGCCTGGTGGTGATGGCGCAGGGCGACACCATCGACCTCCGCGACATTCCCGACGAGATCCGCTCGGGCGACGACGCAGGCGACGCGCCGGCGCAGACCCGCACCGGCCTCGCAGGCGTCGGGCTCGACAAGCTCGAGAAGGAGGCGATCCGGCAGACGCTGGCGATGACATCGGGCAACCGCGAGCTCACCGCGCAGATGCTCGGGATCGGCGAGCGCACGCTCTACCGCAAGCTGAAGGAATACGGGTTGCGCTGAGGTCCGGCCGGTGCCCGGCACCGGCGAACCCGTCAGTTCGACTGCAGCGGCTCGCGGAGCTTGAAGCGGTGCGCCATGCGGCGGGGATCGGTTTCGCGGCGGGCGTCGTACGTTCCATCGAGCAGGCGGCTGCGAACGAGCAGGCGCTCGGTCTCGAGGCGGCCGCGGTCGAGGTTCGCCTCGCCGTCGCGCGCGGAGTCGGTGTTGAGGGGCGCGTGCGCGAGGAGCCGCGGCAGCTCGACGGCGACTCCGTGCGAGTCGCAGAGGTCCGCGAGCGTTCCGAGTTCGAGCCGCATGCCGGCGACGGGGAGGTTCGACTCCCAGATCGCGCTCTCGGGGTTCGTCCAGCCGCGCTGCGAGTTGAGCGCAGGGTCGTAGAAGAGCCGCGACCCGTCGAGGATGAGCTCTGCCGCCACGACGCGCCCGTAGACGACCGATTCGGCGAGCTTGACGCTTGCGTTCGGCGCATAGATCTCACCGAACATCACCGTGGTCGCGCGGACGCTCGAACCGTGGCAGTAGAGCGAGAATCGCGGTCCGCCGGCGACGTATGGTTCGGTGCCGTCGGTGCGCGCCGGCACGGAGTTCTCGGCGCCCTGGATCGTCTCCGCGTAGATCTGGGTGTCGCCGAGCGTCACGATCGAGAGCGAGGCGGCCGGGGCGATGATGATCCGGGCCCCGCTCTCGACGAGCAGGTTGCTCCGCACGACGATCACGGTCGGGCCCGCGACGTTGACATCGGTGGCCACGATGAGGTCGTGTTCGATGTCGAGCACGATCGGCTGGCCGCCGCCGTCGTTGAGCTGAACGGGCGAGCCGAGGGTGACCTCGCCGGTCAAGACGGCGCTTGCGGACACCACGCCGTCGGCGGGGAACACGAAGGGAACTCCCCCGGTCGGCGCGGGCGGCATCGGCGGTTCGGGCACGCGCACCGGCGAGGCGATGTTTCGCCTCTTCTCGCTGAGCTGCTCGTCTTCCTCGTCGTTCGTCGCGGCCGGCGTGCCGATCGCAACCTGCGCCCAGCCGCTGATGCGGGCGTGGTCGGTCGGGTCGACTGCCGGCGAGCCGCCCGAGTTGCCGACGAGCAGTGGCTCGCGAAGGGCCGCGTAGGGCGACTGCGCCCACGTGCCGATGCGGCTGTCGCCCGTCCACTCGATCGGCGACGTACCCGTCAGGAGTACGGCGAACTCCGAGAGGTCGAGATCGGCGCGCTTGTACGCGTCGGGCCTGAGGAGGCGACCGACCGAGCGGATCGCCTGCTCCACGCCCGACGACTCCGCTCGCGCGATGACGGCGACGGCGTCCGAGTCGACCGTCGCGCCCGCGAGGGTGGCAAGGTCCGCGACTTCCGCCCGGTAGGTGGCCTGGCCGATCTTCACGCCTTCGAAGAGGACAGTGCCCGTGCCGGGATCGGAGTCGGACCCGAGGCGCGCCGGGTCCGCAAGCAGGGCGGTGGCAAGGTCGAGTCCGCCCGCCGCCGCGCTCCGTGCGGCCGCGGTGACGGTGAGCGAGTGCCCCGTGAGTACCGACGCGCTGCTTGTGCTCGCGAGCGCCATGCCGAGGACGACCGCCGTCCCCACGGCGAGGAGCGCGAGGATGATCGCGACGCCGCGGGAACCGTGGCTTCCGCGCAGGCGGCGATGAAGAGCTCGTGCAGGACGAAGATCGGGTTCGTGGCCGGAAGAGAATTGGCTGTGCATGGAGGTCCTGTCGTCGTGCGAAGGGAAGGGAGTCGGGGGGAAGTCGGGGGAAGTCGGCGTCCTGAGGGAAGAGCGGCGGGTTGGCGACGCCGCTACTCGAGTCGGCGCATCCAGCTTGAGAGACCGCGATCGGCGAACTTCGGGGCGTCGAGTCCGCCGCTGTTGAACAGCGACCTCGTGTGATCTCGCGCGGCGTCGATGAGCGCCGCGGCCGCGTCCGGCGAGCTGTAGGTGGCGCCCGCGAGGAATCCGTCCGTGGTCGTGACCGCGAAGTTCGACTCGAAGCGGAACCCGGTCTGGTTGCCCGGGCGCGGCTCGCGATGCGCGTAGAAGATCTTGATCTCGCAGGGTGCCGCGTCTGCGATGCCGAGACGCTCGATGGGCACGACCTGCGTCGTCTCCGAGTTGCCCGGCTCGCCCGAGCCGATCTCTGCGACGAGCGCTCCGTTGACGAAGACCCAGAGGTCGCCGCCGCTCGTCACGCTGAAGCGCTGGGGCAGCGGCGCCGACTCGTCGCGGACGAAGGCGAGCGACATCTCGACGGTGTATGCGTCCTTTGCGACGAGCGGGTCGTCGATCAGAGAGAGCTGTCCGAAGAGCGTTCCCTTTGTCGGGTTGTCCGAGCCATTCAACCCGAGGACGAAGTCGTTGGAGCTGAGTTCGACGAGGTCGAGCACCGCCGGGCGCGAGAGGCTCGCCTGTGCGGCGCTGCCGAACCAGGTCGCGAAGTTCGGTGCGCCCGTGATCGGCTCGCGATCGCTGCCGCTGTTCGGGTTTCCGTGGACGGTGTCGCCGAGCGCGGCGTCGTACAGCGACCAGCAGATCTCGTCGTTCGCGGGCGTCACGTAGCGAACGGACTTCGGCGCTGGAGGGTTGGCCGCGCTGTCGTTGAAGACGGGCCTGCCGTCTCCGCCGAGGGCGCCGCCGACGGCGCGCACCCACGCGCGGTCGTGACCGTTCGCGCCCCGATGGAAGTCCGGGTTGCCGTCGACGTCGCCCGCCTGCCGGAAGTCGCGGACGATCGCGCCGAGCCTCGTTCCGTTTCCGACCGCGGAAGGCGTGCCGACGGCCGCGAGCGTCTCGGAGATGTCGGCCACGAAGGGCTGCAGGCTTCCGCCCGCGTAGCCTGCATGAAGCGGGACCACGATGTCGTTGCCGAAGGAATCGATCGAGAACTCGTAGCCTCCGACCGAGGCCAACTGGCTCTCGATCGCGGCCGCGATGCCGCGGTCGGTGAGCTCCGTGATCGCGAGCAGTTCGGGCCGCGCCTCGCCGTCCTTCCAGACGGCGCTGACGGGGCTGCTCCAGCCGCGCGCCTGGTTGAGGGCGGGGTCGTAGAAGAACCCCGCTTCCGAGCCGTGGAAATTGATGTCTCTCGCGACCGCGCGGCCGAAGAGTTTCGACCCCTCGAAGACGATCTCGCGGGTCGGGGCGTAGATCTGCGCCGCGATCGCGCAGTTCTCGAAGTAGATGCTCGAAGGGATGCCAGGCGAGGGCGTGGCAGGGTCGCGCGTCGCGTAGATGACGATCTTCGAGGCGCCGTTGACCGGGTAGTTCGTCGCGAAGTCGAGGGGATCTGCCGGCGGGGGGCCGGCGACGATCGGGGCCGTCGTATCGCCGATCGTAGAGCGCAGGAGTTCGATCTTTCCAAAGACGACGATCGCGAGCGATGCGTTCTCGCTGACGACGAGGGTCGATTGCTCGAGCGAGAGGTCGCCGCGAACGATCAGCAGCGTCGGAACATGGACGTCGAGCCTGCACAGGCCGATGTGCAGGTTGCCCGCGAAGTCAAGCTGCCGCCACTGGCCGGAGCTCTCGGCCGGGTAGACCTCGCCGGAGTCGCTCTGGATCGGGGCGACCTTCACGTCGAAGAAGTTCGTGCTGGACAGGGCCACGTTCTCGTCGACGAAGTTGACGTTGCCGCGGTTCGCGTCGAGAGTCTTGAACTCGGGCTCGGGGAGATCATGGGGCAGGTAGAGGCATTGGACGAGTTTGGCGCGATGGTCCGCGAGGTGCGATTCCTCCGGATCCGACGGCGGGTCAGGAAGATCCACCGCGAGCGCGTACCCCGACCGCCCCGGCCGAGGTGCGTGCGGCACGGGAATCTCGTCGAGCGGGATCCGGAAGACCTTGTCGGCAAGCAGGGCCTTGTAGTCGTCGTCGGTGGTCGGGAAGGTGCCGTTCCGGATCAACGCGAATCCCCGGGCGCTCGCTCCCGAGAGTTCAAGTGCATCCGCGTCGAGCGTGGATGAGCCGATCAGGACAGGCTCATGCAGCGCGGAGAGTGGCGATGCGGTCCAGGCGCCGGCGCTCGCGCCGTTCTCGATGCGGATCGAGCCGGGGCCGCCGGTTGAAAGCAGGCCGAACTCGGAGAGATCGAGGTCGGCGCGCACCAAGGTGCTCGGTTGGACGAGCCGTCCGACTGCGGATGACCACTGCGTGGTCTCGTCGGCGGTCGCCTCGACCCTGAGCCGCACGGCGATGGTCTGGTTGTGGATCGCACCTGCGTCCTCGAGATCCGAGACGAGACCCCTGTACGCGACGCTGCCGATGGTCACGGTGTCGAAGAGCAGCGTCGGCTTGTCTCCCGCCGCCTCGGCCCTGCTTTCGAAGGCAGCGAGCCCGTGCTGGTCGACGAGCGCGGTCGCGATGTCGATGCCGCCCGCGGCGGCGGTCCGAGTCTTCGCCGTGCGCGCGAGGCTCTCGCTCGTCAGCGCGCTCTGGTTGCCCGTCGAGGAGAGCGTCAACGCGAGCACGACCGCCGTGCCGACCGCGATGAGCGCGAGGATGACCGCGATGCCCCGCGAAACCCGCCTTCGGCGCGTCGGGGGGCGCTCCTCTGTGTCGGGGTTGGGGTGGAAGGCGTCGCGCTGCATGGCGGTCTGGTTCGTCGGGGATCGGAAGGTCGCGGAAGAAGGCGCGTCTTCCGTGCGGTTCGGCTACTCGAAGCGCCGCATCCAGTTCGCGAGCCGCCGCTCGGCGTACTGCGGTGTACCGAGTCCGCCACCGTTGTGAAGGTTGCGCGTCGATTGGCGTGCGTTCCGAATCGCCTGCGCGTCGGCGTCGGGCGCGGTGTAGGGGGTGTCGCGCACGAAGGCGAGGGGCGTCGAGACCTCGAAGTTCGAGGCGAAGCGGAGCCGGGCGTGCTCGTTCGGGCTCTCCTCGCGGTGCGCGAAGAAGATCCGGATCTCGCATGGCATCCCGTCGGCGATCCCGAGGCGTTCGATGGGAACGACCTGGGTCGTCTCGAAGCGGCTCTTGCCTCCCGCGCCGATCTCGGCGACGAGCCTTCCATTCAGGAACACCCAGAGGTCGCCGCTGCTCGTCACCCCGAAGCGCTGGTCGGCCGACGTGTCGCGGACGAAGTCCAGCGCGGTCTCCATGGTGAAGGCGCGCTTCTTCTTCTTCGTCTTGTCCTCTCCCGGAGCGGCCTCGGAGAGATCGGAAACCTCTCCGAACAGACGGCCCTTGACGGGGTGGTCGGTCTCGCTCAGCTCGAATACGAAGGACTCCGTCGGTCCGACCATGACGCGCTCGAGTTCAAGAAGCACTGGCCGCGAGCTGTTGGACACTCCGTCGTCCTCGAACCATGTGGCGAAGTTCCCGGGGTTCGGGATCGGCTCTCCCGAGTTGCCACCGCCTCCGATCGGGAAGGACCGGTCGCCGAGCGCCCCGTTGAACAGGGATGCGTGGATCTCTTCGCCGCCACTCGTCTCGAAGCGCAGGTCCTTGACCTTCCTTGCGGCGCCCGGATCGTCGTTGAACTCGGGCCGCTGCCCGGCTCCGAGATCCGGCTTGACGAGGTTCACCCACGTTCCGCTGTGGGCTCCGCCCTTTCGGGCAAAGCCGGGATTGCCGTCGATGTCGTCGCTTGGACGGAAGTCGCGGACGATGGCGCCGATCGTGCGTCGATCGACCCTTGAAGGCGGCGTCTCGATGAGACTCTCCACTTCAGCGATCTCGGCCGAGAACCTTGCGACGTTTCCGCCCGCGAAGCCGGCGTGCAGAGGGACGAAGATCCCGCTTCCGATCGAGTCGATCGACAGTGCGAGGGCCTCGGACTCCAACGACGCGAGCGCGCGCGCGATGGCGCGGTCCGTCAGCTCCTCGACCTCGAGCAGCTGCGGCCGGGCATCCCCGTCGTCCCACATCGCGCTGACGGGGCTGCTGAAGCCGCGGGCTTGGTTGAGGGCCGGGTCGTAGTGGAAGCGGGCGCCGACTCCCGAGAACTCGGTCGTGGCGCCCACCAGGCTTCCGTACAACGCCGCCTTCCCGAAGACAACATCGCGGGTTGGCGCGTAGATCTGGGCGGCGACGCTTGACCCGTCGGTGAAATCGAAGCTCCTTGGATGGTCCGGACCAATGTCGCGGGTCCCGTAGATGACGATGTTCGAGGCTCCCGCGTCCGGATAGAAGCTGCCGTCCTTCACGAAGTCGACGTTGCCGATCACCGAGTTGACGACGCTGACTTCGCCGAAGACCACGATGGTCAGCGGAACGCCGTAGTGGGGAGTGATGAAGGCTCCGTCCTCGAGGGTCAGGTCGCCGCGGACGATCAGCAGGGAGGGGGCCTCGACATGAAGCCCACAGCCTCTGAGGACGAGATCTCCGGCGAAGTCGATCTGCCGCCACTCGCCCGATTCGATCGTGGGATACTCGTCGGCGTTGGATTGGTGGAGCGGCTTCAGCTTGAGGTAGGGGTACGCCACGGAATCGCTGCAGAGGCAGACCTCGGCTTCATCGAAGTTGATGTTGCCGCGGTGCTCATCGACCTCGACCGACAGCGTCGGATGCCCGCTCGGATCGAAGTGGCGCTGCACGCTGTCGAGATAGGCGTGCCAAGTCGCGGGGTCGTCGCCCTCCGTCGGGAGCGTGTCGATCCGCGCGACCAGCGCATACTCGCTCCGCCCCGGACGGGGAGCGGCAGGCACCGGGATCGCGCCGAGCGGGATCCGGTACCGCTTCTCGGCGAGCAGGTCCTTGTACTCGTCGTCGCTCGTCGGAAACGCGCCGGTCGTGATGACCGCGTAGCCCCGCGCGTTCTCGCCGCCGAGGGCGACGGCGTCAGGGTTCAGGGCCGAGGAGCCGAGAAGAACCGGCTCATGGAGTGCCGCGAGCGGCGATGCGGCCCAGACGCCGACGATCGCGTCTGCGCCGATCGCGATCGAACCGGCGCCGCCCGTCGAGAGCATCCCGAACTCCGAAAGATCGAGGTCCGCGCGGACCACGGCGTCGGGCTGCACGAGTCGTCCGACCGCCGTCGCGAACTGGGTGAGTTCGTCGGCCGTCGCCTCGACCCGGAGCCGCACGGCCAGGGTCGACGAGTCGACCGGCCCGCCGCCGTCGAGGTCGTGGACGAATCCCGCGTACTGCGCGCTTCCGATCGTGACCCTCCGGAACAGTTCGTTGGGATCGCCGACCGACCCGTCGCCGGGGATCTCGAAGCCGGCGAGCCCGTGCCTGTCGACGAGCGCGCACGCGATGTCGATGCCGCCCGCAGAGGCGGTGCGCGCCTTCGCGGTGCGCACGAGGCTCTCGCTCGTCAGTGCGCTCTGGTTGCCTGTCGAGGAGAGCGTCACCGCGAGCACGACCGCGGCGCTGACCGCGATCAGCGCCAGGACGACGGCGATGCCGCGCTGCGGGCGCGGACGACGTCGGGGGCGGAGGCCGCCGTGGCTGTCGATGTCGGAGGTTCGGGAGAGTCGAGAGTTCATCGGAGTTTCCTTCCCGGACGAAGGCTCCTCGCACGTTGGTGTCGGGGGAGTCAGGTCATGAATGGGGATCGAGGAATGAGTCGTGATCGAGGCATGAGTTGTGATCGAGGCATGAGTCGTGGCTTCAAGCATCCGTTCCAGCCGCCCGCCGTCGTTCATCCATCCGGCGTCGAGAACTTCGTCCGCTGGGGCTCGAGTGTCCAGGCCGCGAGGGGTTCGGTCTCGCCGGGCGCCGTGATGCCGACATCCACGAGTCCAGCGTCTCTCGCGCCGAGGGCGTCGAACTGCACGAGGAAGACGTTTCCGCTGTCGGCGGCCGAGCCGTTCAGCTCGACCGTCAGCGTGTAGCCCGCGAAGGGCAGCAGGTTCCCGTTGCCGAGGAGCCGTCGCGTGCCTGGAATCTCGGTCTCCGGGGTGGCCGCGGGCGCGATCCACCAGCCGTTGCGATCGGCGCTGATCACGACGGCGGTCGACTGCATCCGCGCGACCGCCTCCGCGCTTGCGCGCCGCATGTCGATCTCGAGGAGCGTCGCGATCGACTGGGGAAGCGGGGCGGACGCGTTGGTCAGCGTCGGAGTGACGAGCGCGGCCATGATCGCGAGGATCAAGGCGACGACGAGTACCTCGATGAGCGTGAAGGCCCTGCGATGCGCCGCAAGACCGAGGGCATGTCGCGCTCCGTGGATCATCGTCGCGGCTCCTCGGTGAAGGCCGGGCTCAGGACGAGGGTGGCCGTGCCGCTCGGCATCGTCAGCGTGATCCGGGCGTTGCCGGGCGAGACGCCGGTGGTCGAGAACGACGTCGCGTCGAGCCCTTCGACGAGGATCTGGCGGACCGTCCCGCCGCCTTCCGCACGCTTCGCCACCTCTTCGACGAAGTCCACCGTCGCGCTCGGCATGAGTTCGACGTCGCTTGCCGTGCCTGCGGCGATGTCGGTGGGATCGACCATCTCGAAGACGAGCGTTCCGTCGGCGTCGTCGAACCGAACGACGGCGAGCTCGCTGAGGTGCACGGTGCAGCTCGGCACCGTGTCGGAGAGCCAGATCGCGGCCGCCGAGCCCTTGACCTGCAGGACGTAGCAGAAGCCGGGCGCCAGCGCGGAGAGGCGCCGTGCCGCCAGCGTCGAGTCGAGCGCCGGGTCGTTCATGCTGGTGCGGGTCTCGATGCCGCGGGCGTAGGCTCCCATGAAGCCGACGATCGCCATGCCCACCACTCCGAGGAGGAGGGTCGCGAACATCACCTCGATGAGGGTGAAGCCCATCGGTGTTCGCGCATGCTTCGGATGGCGAGATCGTGGCCGCATGGCGTTCAGTTCTCTCCGGTGGTGAGCGGCACCGGCCGCTCGAGTGCGATGATCAGCTCGCCGTTCGGTCCGAAGACCTCCGCGACGAGGTTGTTGACGGCAAGATCGACGGTCCGCGGCGCTCCGCCGGCCGACGCGGGAGGCAGCGTGAAGTCGACCTGCAGCACGGTGCCCGTGAGCACGATCGAGCAGCCCTGGAGCGCCTCTCCCACGAGACCGCCCGAGAGCGTCGCGGAGTCGGGAATCTGCTGACCGGCCTTGACGAGATCCGCGACGAACGCAAGCGTCCGTTCGGCCTCGACGGCGGCGAGCGCCTGGCGGCGCGCGGACAGGCTGCCCGAGTCGCTCGCTGCGAGCAGCTCGAGCGACGCGATCGCCGCGATCGAGAGGATCGAAGCCGAGATCATCACCTCGACGAAGGTGAGTCCGCGGCGACGGGGCAGGTGCTTCGGGATGCTGCGGTCGGGCACGGTTGGCTCCTCGGGGCTGTCAAGCCGGTGGCGCGTGAGGCGGTACGGGCGCGTGAAGCGCGAGTGCGCCGCACGTCCACGGACGGTCTCGTCCGTACCCCGTTCATCGGGCACTTGGTCGCTCGAAAGAAGCAGGAGGGCGAATGCCTGCGCGCGCCGCGCGAATGGCGACGATCTGTGCGCTGCGCATGGAGGCGGCGGTTCGGAGCGTCTGTGCGGCCGGGCGCGAGAACCTAGCGGGCGTCGGCGCCCCGCAGCTCGACGGCGCCGACGCCGCCCGCCCCGCGGAAGTCACCGGCAGGCGGGTAGCTGCCGCTCTGCAGGTTGCGGAGCACGGATTCCTGGCGTGTCGCGATGGTGTTGATCGCGCGCAGCGGCTCCGTAGGAGGCGGTGGCGGGCGCAGGGTCGCGATGGGGAAGTTCGCGCCGATCCGGAAGTTCGACGCGTTGCGGCATCGCTCCGCGAAGAAGAGCTTGAGGCGATGGGCGCCGCCGTCGGTCAGGTTCGTGAGCCGATCGAGGTGGACGACCTGCGCCAGCGCGCTATGCAAGCCACCGAGGTCGATCACCAGCCTGTCATCGATGAAGACCCACACGTCGTCGTCGCCGCGGAAGGTGAACACCTGCCCTATGCCGCGTCTGTAGGTGAAGTCCATCTCGACTTCGAGCGTGAAGTGGAAGTTGCGGTCGATGACTTTCTGGCGCGGCGCGGAGTTGCCGAACAGCTGTCCTTCGAGCGGGAAGAACCCGTCGAGTCCGGGACCCGCGCCGTCATGCTTGAACGGCATGTCGGTCGACGAGTCGAAGGCGTAGACGAACCGGCCGCTCGCGTCGGTCGAACGCTGCAGCATGAGCTTGACGGGCAGCGCCTCATTGACACCGGGGGTCGTGCGGAACCACGTCGCGAACGACGCATCGCTGTTGATGGCGCGGATCGGGTTCGTTGCCCGCACGCCGGGCTTGTCGCCAAGAGACGGGTCGTACATCGAAGGCGCGATCGGGTTCTTGAACTGATCCTCAAATCGGGCGGTGGACCTGAACCCCAGCCCGCCGTTCCTGAGGCGCGGCTTGCCATCGGGGCCGAGCGTCTCGTCGACGAGGTCCCAGCAGAGGCCGTGCGTGAGCCTCGGGCCCTCGAAATCGGGGTGGCCGTCGATCTCCGCGGCCTCGCGGAAGTCGCGGAGGATGCCGATGAGTTCGACGGCCGCAGGGTAGTCCGAAGCGGGGCCCGCGCCGCCGCCGAGGCCGGTGCTGCCGGGGAGAACCTGTCCGTTGCCCGCTCCGCCTGTGAATGTGTTCGGCGGCGGGCCCGATGAAAATCCGCCCGCCGCGTCGACATGCTCCGTGACGATGAGTCCGTTGCCGGGCATGTCGACCGCGATCGACGTCGTCTCGGAGAAGGTCGCAAGCGACTCGTCGTTGAGCACGGACACGTTGAGCACTGCGTCGCGGATGTCGTTCTCGTCCTCGTAGACTCCGCTGTCGGGGTTCAGCCAACCACGTCCGTTGTCGAGCGCGGGGTCGTAGAACACGCGCCCGTTGTCGAGCTGGACGTCGCCTCCGAGGACGCGGCCGTAGACCGCGCTTCCGTCGCCGATCTCGACCGCTGCGCCGGGGGCGTAGATCTCTCCGATCACCACGCTGCCGTCGCCGACGGTCACCGTCGCCGGCTGCGCGTAGATCGTCACGCGCGAGGCTCCGACGCCGACGTAGGGTGCGCCGCCGTTCGCATCGGGCTCTGCGCCCTCGGCAAGCGGGGTGCCGATGTACGAGTCGTTCACGACGACGCCTTGATGGGACACGATCGTGAGCGCGCCACCCGGTGCGATCTCGAGGCGCGTGTCGTTCTGCAGCGTCACGCCGCCTGTCGCGACAAGCATCGTGGGGACTTCGATCGTCCAGTTCGCCGAGTCGAGCGTCAGCGTGCCGTCGAAGGCGATGACCCGCCAGGTCTCGGGGTCGACCGGGCCCGTGACGGTCATCTCGGTCCCGAGCGCCGTGTCTCCATCGACCTTGATGCGCGGAACCGTGCTCCCCGCTGTCTGGTTGACGACGCTCGCGAGGTTCGTCGCGACGACGACCGTCGCGGTCGTGGGAATCTCCTGGATGGGCGCAGCGGGAACGTGGATGTTCGCCGGAAGCGGTGCGAGCCCTTCGGCGATGCGTTCATCGACGCCCGCGGCGTCGGCCGGGAAGTCGCCGTCGGTGATCCTGGTGACGCCGAGCGCACGCGAGGTCGAGTCGACGAAGATGCGCGTGATGTCGCGGTTCGCTGCGCCGATCACGATCGGCTGTCCGAGATTCGCAAGCGGCGCGTCGCGCCACACCGACACCTCGGAGTCTGTCTCGATGTCGACCCGTCCCGCGGAGGCCAGGACTCCGAACTCGGAGAGATCGAGGTCGGCACGCGCGAAGGTGTCGGCCCACGGTGCGCGGGCGATCGATCGCGACGACTTGGTGAATCCGTCGCGCGTCGCGGACGCGATGTACTCGACGCCCACCGTCGCGGTGCTCGGCCGGAGCCCGGTGTTGGCATCCTCGACCGTCGCGGAGAGGGTCATGGCTCCGATCGTCCTCGGCTCGAACACCTCGAGCGCGTCGCCAGTCGGGTCGCCCGCGAGGACCTCCGAATGCCGCTCGACGATGAAGACGGCGATGTCGCGCGAGCCCTTCGCAGCGCTGCGGGCCTCGGCCGCGCGCAGGACGTTGCCGCTTGCCGACGTGGTCGAGTCGCGGCTCGACGCGATGGCGAGGCCGATGATGGCGGCGAGTCCGACGGCGACCAGCGCGAGAAGCACCGCCATGCCTCTGCGGCGCCTCTGAGTGCGATGGGTGGCGTATGCACGCGCGCCGATGTGCTCGCGGAACATGGATTGGATCATGGTTCGCTCCTCAATCTGGTTCGTCGCGGTTCCAGCTGCCATGTGTCGAGCGCGCTTTCGCCGAGCGGCGACACCAAGGTGATCGCGACGGCCGATGCGTCGCGCGTTCCTTCTGGGTCGAAGCGAGCGACGACCACGTCTCCGACGTCCGGGTCGTCGCCGTCGATCTCGAGCGCGACCCGATGGCCCGCGTACGGCTCGAGCGTGCCCGCGCCGAAGACGCGCAGCGCCGCCGGAAGCGCCTGCCCGCGGGAGGGCTCGCCCGCCGGCTGCAGCCACCAGCTCGAGCGGTCCTCGCCGACCACGAGGAGCGTCTCCTGCATCGTGCGCATCGACTCGAGGCGGGCGCGACGGAGATCGCTTTCGAGGAGGTCCGCGACCGGCCGGGCAAGCGGGGTCATGGCGCCCGCCAGGGTCGGTATCGCGATCGATGCGAGGATCCCGACGATCAGGACGACGATGATCAGCTCGACAAGCGTGAAGGCGCGGAGACGACGGCTCATCGCAGCGGCTCCTCGAGGACGGCGGGCGCGATGCGGATCCGTGCGCTCGCCTCCGTGTTCGTGAAGGTCGCGTCGGCGACGCCGGGCGTCCCGAGGACGGCGAGGAGCTCGATGCTCTCGATCCCCTCCGCCAGGATCTCCCGTTCGAGAAGCCCGTTCTCGCGAAGGGTGTCGAAGGTGGCGAGCAGCGCCCCGTACTGTCCGATCAGGTACTCGCGCTCGAGATCGCGGTCGGCGACGAGCGCGTCGGTGCGCGCGGTCTCGAGCAGGAGTTCCTCGCCTTCGGGGTCGAAGCGCACGAGAGCGGCCTCGCTGAGATGCACCGAGCGGCTCGCGATGCGATCCGTGACCCAGATCAGCGCGGTCTCGCCGTCGGCGGCAAGCACCGCCCGGAAGCCGGGAAGCAGCGTGTCGAGCCGGCGGCTGGCGAGCGACGATTCGATGGCGGGATCCGAGATTCGCTCCCGCGCCTCGCCGCCGCGCGCGAATGCCGTCAGGAACGCGACCAGCGCCGTCCCCACGATGCCAACGAGGAGCGTTGCGATCATCACCTCGACGAGCGTGAATCCGCGCCGCGGCGCGCGGCGGGATGTCGGAGGTCGGGCAGGGGCCCGGGGTTGCGGTGCGGGTGAGCGCATGGTTCGTCCCAGAAAGGCCGGCCCCGGCCGAGTTGCACGGCTTCGGAGGGGCGTCATCTCAAGTATCGAACCTTCGAGGCAGCATCCAAACAGCACCTTGCGGGGTCTCGGTACGAGCCGTGAACGGGTGCAGTCTGTAACGGCGTGCGGATTCTCGGCCCCGCCGGAAACGCCCCTCAGCGTCGGCTGAGGAACCGCTCAAGGTTGAGGAAGCGCTGCCGGTCGATGATGGCGAGCGGTCCCATCGGGTCGGACACGGCCGGAGCCCTCGGGATCGGACTCGCGATCGGAAACGTCGTCGCCATGCGGAAGTACGCGTATGGTCGGCGTCGCTCGGCGAAGAAGACCTTCATCGGGTAGGTCCTGCCCTCCTCGAGGCCGAAGCGATCGAGCTCGATGATCTGATTTGCGTTCTGGTGCATGCCGCCGAGGTCGATGGCGAGCCGACCATCGATGAAGGCCCAGAGGTCGTCGTCCGAGTTGAAGGAAAACGCCTGCCCCGTGCCGGGGCGGTAGGTGAACTCGAGGTTCAACTCGAGCGTGAAGTGGTAGTTGCGGTTCATCGAGATGGGGATCGTGCCGAACATCGTCGTGGCCACCGGCGAGTTGCCGAACAGCCGGTTTTCGGCGGGAAAGAAGCCGTCGAACTGCGGTCCGGCGCCGTCGTTCTGGAATGGCGGGGCTGCGTTCGAATCGAACACGTAGGTCTGCACCCCCGTCGAGGACTGCACGCGCTGCATGACGATGCGGAACGGCTCGGTGAGGTTGACGCCCGGGGTGTCTCGGAACCAGCTGGCGAACGACTCTGGCGAGACGACATAGTCGAAGTGGCCGCGGGTCGTCCGCCCAGGCACGTCGCCGAGCGAACGGTCGACGGCTGTCCAGCAGATCGGACGTCCGAGCCGGTCGCGGTGCTGGACCTCGAGCGGCCGCACCTGGCCCGTGTTGAGGACGGGCTTGCCGTCGCGGGACAGCCTGCGCTGGACGAGTCCCGATGCTGGAAAGGCCCAGCTTGCGCCCCTCGCGAGCGCCGCGTTGTCGAAGTCGGGGTGGCCGCCGCTCTCGGCTGCCTCGCGGAAGTCGCGCAGCGTTCCGTGCACCACGATGTAGCGGTCGGGGTATACGACCGACGCAGTGGCCGGATCCACGCCCCGCGCAATGCTCTCGGCGGCGGCGGTCGCGTCGCCCGCCTGCGCGACATTGGCCGTGGTGCGCGCGACGCCGCCGGCGGCCGCGACATGCTGCGTCACGATGATGCCGTTGTCGGGCAGGTCGACGGCGAGGCCCGTGCGCTCGACGAAGGTCGCGAGGCTCCGGTCGTTGAGCGTCGTCACGCCTCGCACCTCGCGCCTCACTTCGTTTCGGCGCCACCAGATTCCGCTCTCGGGATTGGTCCATCCCCGGCCCGAGTTGAGCTGCGGGTCGTAGTAGACGCTGCCTCCGTCGAGGAGTTCGATCGACGCAGCGAGGATCCGGCCGTAGACGGCGCTGTTGCTGTCGATGCGCGCCCTCACGCTCGTCGCGTGGATCTGGCCCTTGAGCACGCTCCCCGACTCGAGGGTCACGCTGTGCTGGATCGCTTGGACCATGATCCGCGACGCACCGAACGCGCCGTAGTCGGCCGTCCCGTCGGCGGCGTGGGAGGTCGTTCCGTTTCCGTCGTCAGGAACGATGCGCGCGCCTTGCAGCCGGAGGGCGCCCGAGGTCGCGATCGTGAGCGCGCCGTTCGGGCCGACGATGAACTCCGAATCGATCAGCGTGAGGTCGCCCGCGACAGTCAGGAGAGTCGGTACCTCGAACCGCCATCTTGCGTTCTGGAGCTGCATACGGCTCGCGATGTGGACCACGCGCCAAGTGCCCGCGGGGAGCGGGGTGTTCGGTTGCAGGCTTGCCACGTCGGTGGCGGCAATCGTGAAATGGACGTTGCGATGGACGCGAGGGAAGTGCGGCACGCTCGTCCGTACATGCGGAAGCGAGCCATCCGCGAGCGGTCGATTGACCTCTGCCGCGAACCGATTCCATGGAATCTCGGCGACGGTGGTCGGGAGGCCCTGCCATGCCGTCTGCGGGATGGTGAGGTTCTCGGGCATCGTGAACTCCCGATTCGCCAGCTGCTCGTCGAACGCGTCCAAGTCGCGGGCGAAGTTCCCTGGTCGAAGGATGGCGTGCCCGAGCGCGCGCGCCCGGGGATCGATCGAGACGAGGCTCGGGTCTCGGTCCCTCGTCCCGATGAGGATTGGCTCGCCGAGACGCGCGAGCGGCGCCCTGCGCCAGACCGAGACCTCGCAGTTCGGGCCGACGTCGATCAGCGGCGTCCGCGTCGGCAAGGCTCCGCGGCTCGAAAGCAGCGCAAACTCGCTGAGATCGAAGTCGACGCGATCATCGGTGTCTCCCCACGCGATGCGGACCATGTCGCTCGAGGACTGCGTCACGGCACCGGCCGATGCCGTTGCGGACAACGCGAGCCCGACCGAATCGGTGGTGGGCGCGCCGCCCGTGGTCGGGTCGCGCATGTCCGCGGAGAGGGTGAAGGCGCCGAGTTGCTTCGGCTGGAAAACGAAGCGCGGCATGGGCGAGGGCGCGCCCGCGACCGACTGGGAGTGCTCGCGCACGATGAAGTCGGCGATGTCGAGTGCGCCCGCGCTCGCGGTTCGCGTGGCCGTCGCCTGGAGAAGGCCGCCACTGGCAGCGGTGTTCGAGTCGCGCGTCGTCGACGCCGCGAGCCCGATGACGAGCGCGAGGCCGACCGCGACGAGCGCAAGCAGGACAGCCGCACCCCGCGCACCGTGTCCGTAGGAGTGGTTGAGGTGGTGCGCGGCCGCTTCGGGCGCTTGAGTTCCTTGATCGGAGTGGTGGTCGCGTTGCATGGTTTCCCCCGTTCCTGCAGTTCACTGGACAGCGCCCGGCGTCGTTCATTCCGAGCCGAGGCTCACGCGTTCCTCTTCAGCCTCTCCATCCTCTTCATCATCATCCCCGTCGGGTCGAATCTCCGTCAGCTGCGATCGCTGCGGCGGCACGCGCCACTCGATCAGCGTTCCTCCCGTCGCGCGGGCGACGAGCGCAAGCTCGAGCCTCGAGCCTGTCCGCAGTCCTTCGGGTGTGAAGACTGCGAACGCGACGGGTCCGCGGGTCGCGGCGACGCCGTCGATCGTCGGCTCGAGGGCGAGGCCAGCGAACGGCGCGAGGTTGCCGTTGCCGAGGACGCGCAGCGAGGTCGGCAGCGCGCGGGAGGGGTCGAGCTGGCCGGCCGGCTGCAGCCACCAGCGGTCGCGGTCGGCGCCGACCACAAGCTGCATCTGCGCGACGGCCCCGAGGGCCTCGATCCGCGCGCGGCGAAAGTCGGCTTCGAGAAGATCGGCGACGGTGCGCGGAAGCGGGGCGGTCGCGTTGGCCAGGCTCGGCACGACGAGCGACGCCAGGATCCCAAGAAGAAGCACCACGATCAGGACCTCGACGAGCGTGAAGGCCCGCCGAAGTGCCGCGAGTGCGCGCTGTGCGCCGAGGCCGTCGGGCAGGCGGCTCATCCGATCGGCTCCTCGGGCGGCGCGGGCGCGACGACGAAGGTCGTCTCGTGCTGGTCGACGGCGAAGGTGATCCGCAGCGCGCCTGGTGCGTCGGGATCGGGGCGGAACCGAACAGCGTCGATCCCCTCTGCGATGACCGTCGGGACCAGCGCGTCCGCCGCGCGCAGCGCCTGAAGGTGCTCCGAGAGCTGCTGATACCGGCTCGCGGAGTACTCGCGCTCCTGGGTGCGGTTCCGGTCGAGGTAGGCCGCGTCGACGGTCTCGAGCACGAGGATCCTCTCCTCCTCGTCGAAGCGGAGAACTCCCGCCTCGCTCGTATGCACCGATCGGCTCGGAACGAGGTCGGACATCCAGACCAGCGCCTCGTCGTCGCGCACGCGGAGCGTGAATCGAAACGCGGGGGCTGCGTTCTTGAGCCGACGGACCGCGAGCGCGGACTCGAGCGCAGGGTCGCAGGCGCTGCGGCGGGCCTCGCCGCCACTCGCCATCGCCGAAAGGAAGCCGAAGATCGCAGCGCCCACGACGGTGAGCAGCAGCGTCGCGAACATCACCTCGACGAGCGAGAATCCCCTGTTGGAAGCGTGATGTGCGGTCATCGGGAGAGCTCTCAGAAGTCCTCGACGGGAACGGCCCGCTCGAGCCGGACGAGCACTTCGCCGTCGGGCGACTCGACGGTCGCCGCGAGGAAGCGCAGCTTGATGGGCACGGCCCGCGGGCTGCCGGTCGGCCCGGCGGGCGGAATCACGAATTCCTCGGTGATGTTGGTCGCGGTCACCGCGAGCGTGCAGCCGAGGAGGGCCTCGCCCTGCATGCCGCCCTGCAGCGAGGCGCTCTGGGGAAGGTCGTCGCCCGCCTTGATCGCCTCGGCGCAGATCTCGAGGGCTCGCTCGGCCTCGACCGCCGCAAGCGCCTGGCGCCGCGCCGCGAGGCTCACCGAGTCGCTCGATGCGAGGAGCTCGAGCACCGCGACCGCGGCGATCGCGAGGATCGATGCCGCGATGACCACCTCGAGGAAGGTGAGCCCGCGGCGGAGTCGCGAAGTGGCCTTGATGCGCGCGATGTTCATGGTGGCCTCGTTCGAATCGAGATTCGTTCGTGGAAGATCGGGAATCGCCCGTGTCCGTGCATTCGTAGTCTCGGCATTCATGGCCAGTTTGCGTAGTGGAAGTCGATCGGATTCACAGAATCGGGCGCACGCACGGCGCGCATCGCCAGAACAGCTCGGACGACCTGCTGGGTTCGATCGGAGCGGTTGGACGAATCGCGACGGCATGGCCGGGAACCCTTGCGCTCACTCTCGGTTTGGCGTCGCGCCGGCGGCCGTCGCCGTGCTGAATCCAAGGATCCTCGGCCGCGATGGCGCGGTCGGATCGACGAGGGGCGGGTAGAAGTCCGCGCGCAGGTTGGCGGTGACGGCGTCGCGCGCGGCTTTCACCGCGTTCAGCGATCGGAAGCGCGGGGAATCGCCCGCTGGAGGGGCCGTCTCCTCGAGCGCGAAGTTCGTCCAGATCTGGAGAGGCGCCAAAGTCGTCTGGCGGTTCGCGAAGAAGATCTTGATCGTGCAGTTCTCGAGATCGGACAGCCCGAAGACCTTCGCCACGCGGCTCAGCTCCACGAACTGCTCCGCGACCCCGCGGCGCCCGCCGAGGTCGACCACGAGCTTGCCGTTGATGAAGATCCAGAGGTCGTCCGCCGAGCGCACGTGGAGCCACTGCGGCTTGCCCGAGCGGTAGACGAAGTTCCCCTCGAGCTCGAGCGTGAAGCCGCGGTTCAGCGGCTGGTTCGGCGGCAATAGGATGAGCGCGTCCCCGAACAGCTGCTGGTGGCTGGGTCCGAAGTCGTTCGCGTGGAACTGGTACCACCACCGCGGGTTCGCGGGAGTGCTGTCGCTCGACTCGCAGCGTGCGAACCAGATGCCGAAAGGCATCGGCAGATTCGCGCCAACCTGGTCGCGGAACCAGCCGGCGAAGGTCGCGTCGGACCGGATCTCGGACGCGCGGGTCGCGCCATACGCGCCGGCGATGTCGCCGCGCGAGGGATCGAAGAGGATCGGTGGGATCGGTCGGTTCGAGGCGTCGCGGAACTGGGTCGCGAGCGTCCGCGCCGATCTCTGGCTTGCGGGCGCGAGCGCGGGCTTGCCGTCGGCGTCGAGTTCCGAGGCGACGAGGCCGACGAGAGGCGCGGCCGTCGTGGTGCCGAAGGGGAAGTCCTGATGACCACCAAGTTCGATCGCGAGGCGGAGGTCGCGCAACGTTCCCCGCAGCACGAATCGGTCGGGGTAGCGAGGCGGGTTGCTCGGCGAATCGGAGGCGGCGACGAAGCCACCGGGGACACCGGTCGGACGAAGCGGACTCAACGCGGCGGAGGTGGCGCTCGCCTGGCCCAGCCCGAGGGAGGCCGCGGGATTCTTGACGAATCCGCGGTCATGAAGGCTCGCCGTCATCAGCATTCCGCAGCCGACAGGACCGACGGCGAGTCCGGTCGAGTTCGAGAAGGCGCCGAGCGATTCGTCGTTCAGCAGCGCGATCGACCGCACTTCGGGGCGCGCGGTGGCCGCACCGACCCAGATCCCGCTCTGCGGGTTCAGCCAGCCTGCGCCTGTGCCGAGCTGGGGGTCGTAGAAGAACCGTCCGCCAATCCCGATCGTGATCTCTCGCGCAAGGGCGCGGCCATAGAGCGCGCCCGGGCTATGGATCGCGAGGCTGCTGTCCGGCGCATAGATCTCGCCGACGAGTACGCTGTTATCGGTGATCTGGGTGCCATTCTTGGTGATCGTCGGGCTGCTGCCGCCAGGGGTGTCTGGCCGTCTCACCCAGTTGCCCGGACCGTCCCCCGGATTCTTCGCCGTGTCGATCAATCTGAAACCGTGGGGGTTTCCGCCCTCGAGAACGAGGACGCGTGATGCTCCGCCTGTCCCGTAGGGGTGGTTGCCGAGCCAATCCCACCCGACGGATCCCGCGGCAAGCGCAGGACCGATGTAGGACTGCTCGAGAAGCAGGCCATCGGGCGCGACGATCGTCAGCGCGCCGTGCTCGCCCACCTCGAGGCGGCTTCTGTCGAG
>JBIKWD010000152.1:0-8038 GCA_044356505.1 Phycisphaerales bacterium | reverse complement strand
CGCGCCCGCTCGCCGCAGCGTAGAGATCGCGCTCGAAGCGGTCGAGCGACGCCTGGTCCATGCCGGCGATGTGGATGTAGCCGAGCCGGCCGCCCGACAGTTCCTCGACCTTGCGGGCGTTCGCGCGGGTCTCGGCGTTGTAGCGGAGGGTGCGCTCGGCCGCGCTCGAGACGGGCACGACGATCGTGCCGAGTTCAAGCGGCTTGCCGTCGGGATCGGTGCCGGCGCGCGTGAATCCGACGAAGACTTCCTGGCCGACCTTGCCGGCGAGCGCCGGCTCGAGCGGCTTGGCCGGATCGATCGGATCGAAGTCGAGCGCGGTCACCACGTCGCCGACCGCGAGCGGCGGACTGGCGAGCGCGGCGGGTGAATCGGGCAGGATCGCCGTGACGCGACGGCCGCCCTCGGCGGCGACCGTTGCGACGCCGAGCCGCCCATGTGCGCGGCGCGTCGGTCCGTCGGCGCCCGGGGAGCGCACGCCGAGGTGCGAGGAGTCGAGGTACCCGATGAAGGTGTTGGCGACGAAGTCGAACTCCTCGTTGGTGCGCGCGACGCGCGCGAGCTGCGCGAAGCGCTCGGTGAGCGCGGCCCAGTCGAGGCCCTTCGCCTCGGGATCGAGGTAGAAGCGCCGGCCGAGGATGCGCGAGACGTCGCGCAGCTTCTGCTCGTTGCGCCTCGCGACGTCGATCTCGCTCTCGGCGGCGATGTCGATCGTCTTCGCCTCGCCCGTCGGCGTGATGGTCTGCGCCTGGCCGTTCGACACGGCGACGAGCTTGTCGCCCGCGAACGAGAGGCCGTTCAGCTCGACCGCGCCGCCGAGCTTCTTCTGCTCGCTTCCGTCGAACTTGATGCTGAAGAGCGCGCGTTCCTTGCCGTCGCTGCCGGTGAAGTAGAGGCGGTCGCCGGTCGGCGCGAGTTCGAGCGCCATCTCGTTGCCGAGCATGGTGGTGACGCGGCGCACCCGGAGGTACGCGTCGTCGAGCTCGAGGCCGTCGAAGGGATCGCGTGCCGGAGCGGCGTCGGCCGCGCCCTCGGCCTTCGGCCCGTCCTGCTTCGCCGCCTTCGGCTGCGGCGGCTTGCGCTTCTTCACCGCTTCCGCGGCGTCCTTGAAGTACTGGTCGAGATCGCGTGGCGAAAGTCCCTCGAGATCGCGGTCGAGCATGACCATCCACGCGTCGTACTCCTCGTTGGTGCGCTCGGAGAGGAACGCGAGGATCTTGCCGTCGGCGGAGAAGCGCGGCGCGACGTCGTTGTCGGGATGCCGGGTGATGTTCACGGCGGGCTTCGATCCATCGGCCGGCACGATCCAGATGTCGGCGTTGAAGTCCTGGTCGTACTCCGCGAACGCGATCAGCGACGAGTCGGGCGACCAGACGTGGTTGAGGTCGGAGGTCCACCCCTCGCGCAGGATGCGGATCGCGCCGGTCGCGAGATCGAGGTGCGCAAGGTCGCCGAGGTTGCGCATGAAGACGAGCGCGCGTCCGTCGGGCGACGCGGACGGGTGGCGGTCGTCGTCGGGACCGCTGGTCACGGCCGTGATCTCGAAGCGCACGGCGTCGGCCCAGCGCGCGGGATCGAGCTTCGGATCCTTCGCCTTCTCGTCCTTCTTCTCGCTCTTGTCGCCGTCTTCCTTCGTGTCTTCCTTCTTGTCTTCCTTCTCGTCGTCCTTCTCGTCCTTCACACCCTCCGCCGCGGGCGTCGGCTGGACAGGCGTGCTCTCCGGCGGCTTGACCTCGGCGGGCTTGACCTCGGCGGGCTTCGCCTTGCCGCGTTCGCGCGCCTCGCTGCGCGTCTCGACCACCGTCGCCGCGTAGATCGAGTCGCTGCCGTCCTGGTCGCTCACGAAGTAGAGCGTCATGCCGTCGGCGCTCCACGCGAGATCGCGCTCACGCGCCTCGCCTTCGGTCACGCGTCGCGTCGGGCTCTTGTCCTCGACCGCGCGCACGAAGACGTCGCCGAGCGCAATGAAGGCCATCGTCTTCCCGTCGGGCGAAAGCGCCGCTGCGGTCACCTCCCGTCCGACCTGCTTGAACTCGCGGTCGAGGAGACCATCCTGCGCCGCGGTGAACGCAAGCTTCACGGCCTCCGCGCCCGGCTTCGAGAGATCGATCCGCCAGAGATCGCCAAGCACGCCGAAGACGGCGGTGCGGCCGTCGGCCGACACGGCGAGACCATGGATGTCCGCGTCCTCGAACTCGGTCAGCCGGCTACCGCCGTCAGGCGCGCCGGAGAGCGTGGCACGGTGAAGGTTCTGCGCGCCGAGTCCGCGGTCGGAGATGTAGACGAACTCGTCCGCACCGATGAAGCGCGGCAGTCCGTCGTTTCCGACATGCCGCGTCAGCTGGGTGAACGCGCCATCGGCGACGCTGTAGAGCCACACGTCGCGGTTGTCGGGCCCCGTGTAGCCGCGACGCGACCACGGCGAGCCGCCGCGTTCGAAGAGCAGGCGCGAGCCGTCGGGCGAGGCGCTCGCGGCGCCGCCGAACGCGCCATGGACGCGCTCGGGCGTCCCGGCCGAGCCTTCGGGCAGGTCGAGCGGCAGCATGAACGGCCGCGGCGAGCGGTAGAGGTCGCCTTCAAGCGTCGACTCGAGGAACGCGACGGGCTTGCCGGCGAAGACTCCGACCGAACCGAGCGCGAACTGCGCGTCGATGTCGGTCAGGCGCCTGAGGTCGGAGCCGTCGGGCCTGATCGACCACAGGTTGCGCATGCCCTCGCGGTCGCTCTCGAACACGATGCGCGAACCGTCCGCCGTGAAGCCGCTGCGGGTCTCGCTCGACGGATTCGCCGTCAACCGCACCGCCTCGCCTCCGGTCGAGGGCGCGCGCCAGAGATCGCCGCGCCACGAGAAGACGACCACGGAGCCGTCCGGCGACAGCGCGGGGAATCGCGGCAGTTCGACCGTGGCAGCCTCGGCCGCGGCGACGGCGACGAGAAACGGAAGCGCGAGACACGGGAGTGCGAGAAACGGACGTGCGGGGAGCGCAGCGCAGGCGCGGCGGCTTCCGGCTCGGGACGGGACGGGGTTCGTGATTCGTTGCATGGATGGTTGCCGCACGGGAGGAGAATCCGCAGTTTACGCGCACCCCGCCGTGCCGTTCGCAGGGCCTGTAGGGCGCGTGCGGGCGCGTCCGAAGAAACGCCCGACGTTCCCAAAAGCCATCGTCTTTATGCGCCGATGGCAGATAGGTCGGAGGAACCACCGCGTTTCCACGGCGTATCGACCACATGGGTTCGGTCGAGCGCCGCGGGACACGCGCCGCGCGACAAGCGCCCGCGCGAGCAACGCGCCGAGGAGACTTGCCATGAGCAGCAACCGCAACATCCGCAATCCGCAGCAGCTGCGAGCGCTGATCCAGAACATGGGTCGGTCGATCGACGAAGCCCGATCGCGGCGGCTCGGACCCGACACGCCGGCCCAGCCGGCTCCCGCCGCCCGGAACGACACGCGGAACGAGATCCGGGGCGAGCATTCCGCGCCCGCGAACATGAACATGGCGCGCGGGAACGACGGTCAGCGCCCCGGCGCGCATGGCAGCCCCGCTGCCAACGGCCGCAGCGCCAACGGATCGAACGCCGGCGGCACCGGCAACCCCGGGGCCACGCCATCCGCGGCACCTCCGGTGCGTGCGGCGAACGAGATGTTCGACGGCGCCGCGCCGAGGCTCAAGGCGCGGCCCAAGCGCGCCAGCTGAGCGACATCCCCCCGACCTCGACCACCCGACGCGTCCTCATCGGGCGCGTCGTTGTCTTTGGAAGAGCGTCGGTCGCTATCCTGCCGCGATGGCCACGCAGTTGAATCCCGTCGACGCCGTCCGTCCCGAAAGCCTCGCCTTCCTCAAGGAACTGCTCGACACCCCGAGCCCGTCCGGCTTCGAGCGCGAGGGGCAGAAGGTCTGGCTCGACTACGTTCGGCCGTTCGCAAAGAAGACCTGGAACGACGCCTACAACAACTGCTTCGCGTCGTTCGGCCCCGAGGGCGCGGGCATTCCGACCCTCGCGATCTGCGGCCACGCCGACGAGATCGGCCTGATGGTCAACCACTTCGACGACAAGGGCTTCATCTACTGCAAGGCGATCGGCGGCATCGATGCCGGCTCGATCGTCGGAAAGCGCGTGCGGTTCAAGTCGTCGGTCGCGGGCGTCACCGCGCCCGTGATCGGCCTGATCGGCGCGACCGCGATCCACCTGCAGGACAAGTCGCAGGAAGGCAAGGTCCGCAAGATCCACGAGCTCTTCATCGACATCGGCGCCACCAGCGCCGACGACGCGAAGGCGAAGCTCGCGATCGGCGACCCGGGCGTCTTCCTCGACGGCTTCATGCAGCTGAACGACGACATCGTGGTGGCGCGCGCCCTCGACAACCGCATCGGCACCTGGATCGCGGCCGAGGCGCTCCGACTCGTCGCCCAGCGCGGGCAGGCGCTGCGCGTGCGCGTCGTCGCGGTTTCGACCGTGCAGGAGGAAGTCGGCCTCAAGGGCGCGCAGATGGTCGCGCGGTCGCTGGCGCCCGACGTGGCGCTCGTGACCGACGTCGGCCATGCGACCGACAGCCCGGGCATCAGCCATGCGCAGCACGGGCACTTCAAGCTTGCGGGTGGCCCGAAGATCGCCATCGGCGGCGCGATGCAGCCCGAGGTCGTGGCACGCCTCGCGGAGACGGCGGCGTCGCTCTCGATCCCGCTGCAGCGCGCCGCGACGCCGGGCGGCTCGGGCACCGACACCGACGCGCTGTTCGTCGCGGGCGGCATCCCGTGCGGGCTCGTGTCGCTTCCCATCCGCTACATGCACACCACGGTCGAGATGACGAGCCTGCGCGACCTCAACCGCATCGCGCACCTCTTCGCGGGCTTCGCGCTCGCCATGCAGCCGGGCGAACGGTTCGCCCCCACCCTGTAGTCCCGATCCTGTCGTACCGGACCTCTGCCCTCGCGTCCGCGGCGGCCCATCGGCCGACACGCGTCAGCCGCGCGCCCGAGGGGTTCGAGCACGCGCGGAGGTGGCGCGCCGCGCCTTCGGCTTCGCAGCCTTGAGGCTGTAGGCGAGCGCGGGAGGGAAGTTGCCGAGCACGAGCTCGGTGCGCCCGTCGTGCTTGCGCCGAAGCGACTTCCCGATCATGTCGATCCGCCGCAGCCGCGCGCGGGCCGCGCCATCGACCACGGGACGCTTGACCGCGCGGACCCCGACGTACTCGAAGTAGACGAGCTCGCCGTCTTCCTTGAGCAGGGAGAACATGCGGCGGAAGATCTGGCGCATCAGCTTCGGCGGGAAGTTGTTGAAGGGAAGTCCGCAGACGATGACGTCGTAGGGCCCGCTGAGCTCCGCGTCCTCGATCGGCGCGCAGTGCAGGCGCACGTCGACCGCGGGATGGGCGGCGCGGTACTTCGAGAGCACCTCCCGCTCGAGTTTCCGGCAGAAGAGCTCGTTGATCTCGACGAGGTCGAACTGGTCGCCCGTCCGCAGCTTCTTGAGGATCGCCTTCGTGAACGGCCCCGTGCCCGGACCGACCTCGAGGACGCGCCGCGGGCCCTGGATCCGCGCGATCGACTTGGTCATGGCGCGGGCGAGGATCGGAGACGAGGGCCACACCGAACCCGTGTGACGGAAGTCGCGAAGAGCCTGGGTCAGGAATTCGAACACCTCGTTTGATAGTACCCGAGCCACCCCCGCCGCGAGCGCGCGCGCCGCCGCCTCGGGTCGATTTCACCGTACATTCACCGCCCCGCACCCACGACCAGCGAACACATCCATGGCCCTCGTCAACGAACACTATCTCAAGCTCGCCGCCGGCTACCTCTTCCCCGAGATCGCCCGCCGCGTCTCGGTCTTCTCCAAGGAGCACCCGGAGCTCGCCGGCGAAGTCATCCGCTGCGGGATCGGCGACGTCACCGAGCCGCTGCCGCCGTCGGCGATCCGCGCCATGCACGCCGCGACCGACGAACTCGCAAACCGCGCGAGCTTCAAGGGCTACGGCCCGGGAACGGGATACGACTCTGTGCGCGCCGCGATCGCGGACGGCGACTTCCGTTCGCGCGGCATCGACGTCGCCGACGACGAGATCTTCCTTTCCGACGGCTCGAAGGGCGACTGCGGCAACATCCTCGAGATCCTCGGCACCGGAAACCGCATCGCAGTCACCGACCCGGTGTATCCGGCCTACGTCGACGCCAACGTGATGTTCGGAAACACGGGCGCGGCGCTCGCCGGCGGCGGCTACGAGGGAATCCTCTACCTCCCCTGCACCGAGGCGAACGGATTCCTCGCCGAGGTCCCGGCCGAAGGCGTCGCCGCGCCCGACGTCATCTACCTTTGCTCGCCGAACAACCCGACCGGCACGGTGATGGACCGCGCACGGGCCGCCGCGTGGGTCGCCTACGCGAGGAAGCACCGCTCGATCATCTTCTGGGACGCCGCCTACGAGGCGTACAACCGCGGCGACGCGCCGAAGTCGATCTACGAGATTCCCGGCGCGCGAGAGTGCGCGATCGAGTTCCGCAGCTTCTCGAAGTCCGGCGGTTTCACCGGCGTCCGATGCGGATACACCGTGCTTCCGAAGCCGGTGATGGCCTACACGCGCGCGGGCGAGGCGACGGCGCTCCATCCGCTCTGGACGCGCCGCTGGAACACGCGCTCGAACGGCGTCAGCTACGCGGTCCAGCGCGGCGCGGAGGCGCTCTACACGCCCGAGGGGCGGGCGGAGGTCCTCGCGCTCGTCGACTTCTACATGGAGAACGCGCGCATCCTCCGCGAAGGCTGCACGAGGCTCGGCTGGAAGACCTGGGGCGGCGAGCACGCTCCCTACGTCTGGTGCAAGGTGCCCGGCGGCTCCGACAGCTGGTCGTTCTTCGACCGGCTTCTGCGCAGCGCGCGCGTGGTGACGACGCCCGGCGCCGGCTTCGGCCGCTGCGGCGAGGGCTACTTCCGCATCAGCGCGTTCAACTCGCGCGCCAACGTCGAGGAAGTGGTGAGGCGGCTCGGCGCGATCTGATCGCTCGGTTCCGTCCGAGTCGAAAAACGCCGCACGCCGACCGGTCGGTCGGCGTGCGGCAAGAGAGGAGAATGAGCAGGGCGCGACGGACCAACGGTCCTCGCCCCGCGGCGCAACTCGGTTTCCGTGTTCGAGATGCGCCGGCTGAGAGCGGCCAGACAAGTCCTGATCCTGTCGTGCCTCACGGCGGAGTCCCTTTCGCCGTAAGCAGGATCGGTCGGCCCTGCGGAGAGATATACGGAGAACGCGCGGCGCGGTTCACGCTTTCAGATGGTTTTCAAAGCGATTTCCGCTGCGACCGCGAACGGGGCGGCCGCCCCACCCGCCTGTCTTGACTTCGGACCATAAAAGCCGAACAGCCCGCGGCGTCCTGCCACGGGCATGTTCGCGCGCGCGGAGTGAGGCTCAATTCACGCCTGCGCGGACAGGATGCTTGCGTTGAGCGGCGAGAGGTTGCCCGGCTTCGGTGCGCCGAACATGTCCTGCAGCCGCATCGGCGACGTGTATGCCGGGATCGGCATCAGGCCGCTGAAGGTCTCGAGCCAGCGCTTCGCGAACGGCCCGGGCATGGCGGCGTCGGTGTTCTGCATGGCACGCTCGTACTCCTCCGTCAGGCCCTTGAGGAGCTCGTTGCGCTCGAGGACGCCGTTGTTGTCGCGGTCGAAGTAGCCGAAGGCCTTCGTGGTGTCGGGGAAGTTGGACTCGGTCAGGACCCCGTCGCCATCGGTGTCGAAGGTCTGGAAGATGAGGTCCGTGAGGCCCTGGATCATCTGCTCGGTGCTGGCCGCGTTGGAGATGGCGTTGAGCGACTGGGTGAGGTCCGCAGCGTCGATGTTGCCGTCGCCGTTGTGGTCTCCGCCGGTCAGTGCGCCCCATTCGTCGCCGGGGCCGTCGCCGGGGCCATCGTTCGAGCCGCCGGATCCTGCGCCCGCCGCGTCGTTCAGCTTGATCGCGAGGTCCACGGCGTCGATCACGCCGTCGCCGTTGAGGTCGCCGCCGGTCAGTGCGTTCCACGGATCCTCGGGGCTGTCGTTCGAGCCGCCGGAGCTT
>JBIKWD010000151.1:0-8060 GCA_044356505.1 Phycisphaerales bacterium | reverse complement strand
CTTGAGCGAGATCGGCTGCACCGGCTTCGTGGCGCAACCGGCCATGGCCGTCGCAGCGGCGGAAAGGGCGAGGAGCGTCAAGAGCGCGCGCGCCGGGCGGGCGCTGAAGCGACGGAGGAGTGCGGAGGGCGATCCCATGGTCGGGATATCGGCGGCAATCGCCGTGCCACCGCAGTTGTGCCGATCCTGCGCGGGAACTGACCGACGCGACGCAGCCGCCCGCGAGCTCAGTCCCCGAGGCCGCCGACGACCTGGTCCGCCTTCAGGAAATCGGGTGTCGCGTAGCCGGCCGCATCATCTGCGTCCGATGACGCCGCCGGACGCGACGCCGAGCCGCTTCGCATCGGTCGTGCGGCCGCGGAGGCCTGCTTGGCACCTGCGGCCTGCGGCGGATCGACCGACAAGGACCAGATGTTCTCGAGACCGCTGCGGTTCGACACGAAGTAGATCCGACCGTCGGTGCTCCAGACCGGCTGCATGTTGCGGAACTGGTCGCGGGTCAGGCCGACGCGGCCGGTGCCGTCCGCGTTGATGAGCCAGATGTCCGCGCGCTCGGGCCAGTCGACGCCGTCCTCGGGATTGTTCACCGTCGTGAAGACGATGCGCGTGCCGTCGGGCGACCAGCTCGGCTGCAGGATCGCGGCGTTCCGCGCGCTCAGCACTTCGGTCGGGTTGCGGCCTTCGCCCTGCACGATGTCGACCGTCCAGATGCCGTAGAGGCGCGAACCGCGCTGGCGTGCGCGCTGGAACAGCAGCTTGTCCGACGCCTCGACCGGCGCCCAGCGCGGCATGAAGCCCTCGCAGACGAAGCTGCGGACGCCCGACATCGAGGTGTCGACGATCCAGATCTCCCATGCGCCCGTGCGGCCGTTCTGACGGCTGAACGCAAGGCGCTTGCCGTCGGGGGCCCAGGTCGGCTGGACTTCCTCGTCGGCGTCGAAGGTGACCTGGGTCGGCGCGCCGCCGGTGATCGGCATGGTGAAGATGTCCCAGTTTCCCGAGCGGTTCGACGCGAACGCGACCATGGTGCCGTCCGGCGAGATCGCAGGCATCAGGTCGTCGGACGGGTCGTTCGTGAGCTGCGTCACCGTGCGCCCGTCGACTGCCTTCCTGTAGAGGTCGAAGGTGGGACGGTGCTGCGTCGAGGCGTAGACCATGAAGGTGCCGCCGCGGTCGATGTCGGGAGAGAAGTCGCCGCCCTCGCTTGCGAAGCTCACCTGCGCGAGGTTCGCGACGCCTTCGCTCGGCGCAACGTCGTCGCCCGACTTCGCCGGGGCGTAGACGCCGGGAAGCGCGATGCTCGAGCGGCGAGGACGCGCAGCCGCGCCCATGCCCGACACGGCGAGCGGCGCGTTGACGGAATTGCGGTTGGCGAGGCCGCCGGGGGACGCTGCGTCCGGGGCTGCGGCCGGGGCGGAGTTCCCAAGCGCCTCGGTCCTGGCGCGGGGCGCGGAGGCAGTCTGCACGGGGGTCGAGCTCGTTCCCACCTCGCGGCGCGCAGGAACCTCGGGCTTCGGCTCGAACGCCTCTCCCGAGGTGATCGAGCGCACGGTCTCGCAGCCGGCGAGCGGGCCAAGCAGCGCCGCCGATGCGATCGCGAAGGTCGCCGATGCGGCGACCGCCCGACGGCCCGACGGGGTCGCGAGGGAGGGACGGACGATGGCTGTGAGGACGCTTCCGACCATGTTGGGCTCCTGAGAGGGACTTCCCGCTTCGGTCCCTATCGGCGATTCCGACTGTGCGGTTGAACGGGGATGGGCCGTTTGTTCCGTCCTTGAGGGCGGAAGGCGGAAAGTGCCGCGGGTTCGGCTACACTGTTTTCCTTCGCGATTGCGTAGCTCAGTCGGTAGAGCAGCGGCCTTTTAAGCCGTAGGTCCTGGGTTCGAATCCCAGCGCAATCACTGGCGCACGTCGCCGGGCGAACCCTGTCGGACCCCCCGTTCCCGCGGGACGCGCCTTTCCCAGACCCCAGCCTGCCGCGCGGCAGTCATTCCGAAGTTCCGCAACATGATCGTTCTCCACGCAGTCTGGACCCGTGAACGGCTTCATCTCTGGGCGGAGGATGCGGGCCTCGCGGCCACCTCCCTCGCCATCCTCGAGGGTGCCGCGACCACCTCCGCAGCGGATGCGGCGAAGGCTGGTCCGGCAAGCACGGGGCCGGGCTCGGGCCGGCATCCCTTCGCGATCGACGCAGCACGGCTGCGCGGACTTCTCGTCTCCGCCGGGCTCCTCGCCGGCGACGACGTCGACGCGCAGGCTCCCGCCCTCCGCATGTCGCTTCCGGCGACGACGACCGAGTCCGGCGTGCTGCCGCTGCCGAGCGACCGTCTCGCGAACGCCCTCGGCGTGACGGACGAGCCGATCGCGCATCTCGCCTCGCTCGATGTCCCGACGCTCGCGGTCGAGTCGCCCGCGGCGCTCCGCTTCCTGCTCGCAGGCGGAGACGACGAACGGCCGCTCGGCGAGGGAGTCTTCGCCGGCCACGACCTTCGCTTCTGGCGCGAGGTCGCCGCGCTCGCCGCCGACCTCATCGCGGACCAGCGCATCGTTCCGTCGCTGATCCAGGAGAAGACGGGCCGCTTCCGCGCGGTGTGGCAGCCATGGCTCGCAGACGGCGCGCCCGCGCAGCGGCTTTCGGCCTTGCTCGCGGCGATCCCGGCGAGTGCGCGCTGCGTCGACGACGAGTTCCGCTCGAGCCCGTGGGCCATCGTCGAGGCGGCGCTCCTCGGGTTCGTCGACAGCGAGGCGCGGCGGGTGCTCGAGGGCGAGAGCTTCGGCGACGCGATCGAGGACCGCGATCCGGCGGTCGATCCGCACGTCGCGTGGCTGAGCGGACTGCTCGGCCGCAACGACACGGTGCAGGGCGTCAAGAGCTCCGACACCCATCTGATGCGCGGCGCGCGGCAGTGGCTCTCCACGCTCGACGCCGCGAGCGAATCGCGCTTCGTGAAGCTTGCGTTCGAGCTCAACGAGCCGGACCCGACGGGCTTCGACTCGGGCGACGAACTCGGCCGAAACGCGCAGTGGACGGTGCAGTTCAAGCTCATCACCAACGACGATCCGCCGGTCGTCATCGACGCCGAGCAGATCTGGGCGCAGGGCAAGGACGGCCTCAAGGGACTCCTTGCGCGCTTCGGCGGAGAAGGCGAGCCGGCCGGAGACGTGCTGCTTGCGGAGCTCGCGCGCGCCGCGCGCATCTGGCCGCGCGTCGAGCGCGCGCTCGAGCAGTCGGCGCCGACCGAACTCACGCTCTCGACGACCGAGGCGTACGCGTTCCTGCGCGACTTCCGCCCGATCCTCATGGAGTCGGGATTCGTCGTGCTCTCGCCCGGCTGGTGGGGCCAGCCCGCGAGCCGCCTCGGCGCACGGCTCCTGATCGATTCCGGCAACGGCTCGATGCCGACCGGCGGCGGCTCGGGCCCGGACGGCGAGGGAAGCCATCTCGGCCTCCATAGCCTCGTCAACTACTCGTGGCAGATCGCGCTTGGAGACCAGTCGCTCTCGATCGACGCGTTCCAGCGGCTCGCGTCGCAAGGTTCGCCGCTCCTGCGCGTGAACGGCCAGTGGGTCGAGATCCGCCCCGACGACCTGCACGGCGCCGTGCGCTTCCTCAAGGAGCACCCCGGCGGGCAGATGACCGTGATGCAGGCGATCCGGCTCGGGAACGGCCTCGACGGCCCCGAGACGGGACTCCCGATCCTCGGCCTCGACGCGCAGGGCTGGGTGAGCGAGCTCCTCGGCTTCAAGGGCGACGAGCGCTTCACGATCGTCGACCAGCCCGAGCGCTTCCAAGGCACGCTGCGTCCGTACCAGCAGCAGGGCCTCTCGTGGCTTGCGTTCCTCGACCGCTTCGGCCTCGGCGGCTGCCTCGCCGACGACATGGGCCTCGGCAAGACCGTGCAGCTGATCGCGCTCCTCCAGCATGAGCGCGAGCGCGCGCAGGGCCGCGTGGTCGGGCCGACGCTCCTCGTCTGCCCGATGTCGGTCGTCGGCAACTGGAACCGCGAGCTCCACCGCTTCGCGCCGGAGCTCGTGGTGCATGTCCACCACGGCCTCGAGCGCCCGACCGGCGAGAAGTTCGTCGAGACGGCGCTGTCGTCAGACGTCGTCGTGACGACCTATGCGCTCGTGGTGCGCGACAAGGACAGCCTCGAGCGGATCCACTGGCGCCGCGTGGTGCTCGACGAGGCGCAGCACATCAAGAACCCGCCGACCAAGCAGACGGCGTCGATCCGTTCGCTGCGGACGAGCCACCGCATCGCGCTCACGGGTACGCCCGTCGAGAACCGCCTGAGCGAGCTCTGGTCGATCCTCGAGTTCTGCACGCCGGGCTACCTCGGGACGCAAGGCGACTTCCGCAAGCGCTTCGCGGCCCCGATCGAGCGCCACAAGGACCGCCGCCAGGCCGACCGGCTCAAGAACCTCGTGCGTCCGTTCGTGCTGCGGCGCCTCAAGACCGATCCGACCGTCATCAGCGACCTCCCGCCGCTCGTCGAGACGCGCCAGAACGTGCCGCTCACCGCGGAGCAGGCGCAGCTCTACGACTCGGTCGTCAACGACATGCTCAACCGCGTCGACAACGCGGAAGGCATGAAGCGCCGCGGCCTCGTGCTCTCGGCGCTCGTCAAGCTCAAGCAGGTATGCAACCACCCGGCGCACTTCCTGCGGCAAGGCTCGGACGACGAGGACTCGCAGCCGATGCCCGTGCTCAAGCCGGGCGAGAAGCTCTCTGCGCGCTCGGGCAAGGCGATGCGCCTCATGGAGATGGTCGAGGAGCTGATCGCGGCGGGCGACCGCGCGCTCATCTTCACGCAGTACCGCCAGATGGGCCATCTCCTCGTCGCGATGCTGCGCCAAGAGCTCGACACCGAGGCGCTCTTCCTCCACGGCGGCACGCCGCAGGCCAAGCGCGAGATGCTCATCGAGCGCTTCCAGTCGAACGACCCCGCGTGCCCGATCTTCGTCCTGTCGCTCAAGGCAGGCGGCGTCGGCCTCAACCTCACGGCGGCGAACCACGTGTTCCACTTCGACCGCTGGTGGAACCCCGCCGTCGAGAACCAGGCGACCGACCGCGCGTTCCGCATCGGGCAGCACCGCACCGTCAACGTCCACAAGATGATCTCGGAAGGCACGCTCGAGGAGCGCATCGACCAGATGATCGAGCAGAAGACCGAACTCGCGCAGCAGATCATCGGCGCGGGCGAGACGTGGCTCACCGAACTGTCGACGGGTCAGCTGCGCGACCTCCTCACGCTGCGCCGCGAGACCCTGGAGGATGAGGAATGAGCACGGAAGACGTTCCTCCGAACACGCAGCCGACGACGCCGACGACGCCGGCGACGCCGTCGCCGTTCGCACGGAACACGTCGTTCAACACCGGTCCCGGCGTGCGGCCGATGCGCCGCCCCGATACGCCGCGGCGGCTGAAGAACGGCATCCGCCTCCGACGCCGCGAAGGGATCGAGCTCCTCGCCTGGCCTGCCGAGCCGTGGAGCGCGCTCCTCCTCGAAGGGGTCGAGGACACCGTCAAGCTCGAGGCGCTCGACTACGCGCGTGCCGGGCAGGCGGCGACGCTGCAGATCACGGCAGCCGGCATCGAGGCGACCGTGCAGGGGCGGGCGGCGCGGCCGTACGACGTGCGCATCGAGGCGGAGACGATCTCGGCGGCCGACTGGGACCGCGTGGTCGCGATCATGGCGCGCGAGGCGGTCTACTCGGCCAAGCTCCTTGCAGGCGAGATGCCGCCGCTCGTCGAGCAGCCGTTCATCTCGATCGGGAGGCAGCTGATTCCGACCGACCCCGCGGCGCTGAAGCGGACCTGCACCTGCGGCCTGCCGAGCCCGTGCAAGCACATCGGCTGTGTCGCGGCGCTTGTCCTCGAACGCCTTGCGGGCGACCCGCTGCTTGCGTTCACGCTGCGCGGCCTCGACGGCCAGCGCCTGCTCGAGCGCCTGCAGGAGGCGCGTGCGATCGCGACCCGCGGACTCGCGCGCGCCCACTCGACGCCGCCGGTGGTCGAGGTCGCGCCCGAGGCGCCGTCGCTCGACCGCGCGCTTGCGAACTTCTGGCGACCGGGCCGGCAGATCGACGAGATGCCCGCGGAGACGGAACCGTTCGCGCCGCACGCGCTGCTGCGACGCCTCGGACAGTCGCCGCTCCAAGGCAAGTTCCCGCTCGTCGGGCTTCTTGCGTCGATCTACGACTCGATGGCGGCGCGCGGCCGCGAGCTGCGCGAACGCGAGGCGGAAGCCGCCGCGGGCGAGCCACGCGACGACGACGCGAAGTGATCGACGGTTGCGCTTGGGCGAAGTCCGGGGAACGAGCGATGTCGGCCGTCGGAGCTTTCTCACGGAGACACGGCGGGCACAGAGAGCCGTCGCCGAAGGCCGCGGGAGGTCGCATGCGTATCGTGTGGCACGACCCCTGCGAAGCGGGGGTCGTGGCGGCCGCGGACGCAGGCAAGGCCTTCAGACTGCAGTCGTAGCGCACATGGTGCGTTCATGGCCGCCATCACCGGAGGTGATGCCACACGATACGTGTGGCGAAGTCGTCGCCAACCCGCTCGCGCTTCGCTTCGCTCCGCGCTCGTGGGCGCAGGGGCGGCGTGTGCGCCCACGAAGGCGGAGCGGACCGAAGCCTGGGCGGAGGGCGCGGGAGGTCGCAAGGCGTATCGTGTGGCACGACCCCCGCGAAGCGGGGGTCGTGGCGGCCGCGGACGCAGGCAAGGCCTTCAGACTGCAGTCGTAGCGCACATGGTGCGTTCATGGCCGCCATCACCGGAGGTGATGCCACAGCGGCGACCGCTCAAGTGCGCGTCGCGATGAGTTCTTCGTAGTCCTCGATCGACGCCCGCACCACCTGCCACGCGTGCGTGACGCTGTAGGTGCCGCGGATCGCGACCTTGTTCTCCTCGCCCGGCATCGTCTTGTACGACGCGAAGTAGTGGACGAGGCGGTCGATGAGCGCGCGCGGCAGGTCCTCGAGGTCGGCCGCGCGTCCGTAGACGGGATCGCTCGGCAGCACCGCGATGATCTTGTCGTCGGCCTCGCCGCCATCGATCATCTGGATGCCGCCGAGGACGCGCGCGTCCATGATGATCTCCGCGCGGTCGACCGGCCTCTCGGTGACGACGCAGATGTCGAGCGGGTCGCCGTCGCCGCGCCCGCTCGTCGGCGACAGCGCGGCCACCCGCGCGCCGCAGTAGGTGCGCGGGATGAAACCGTAGAGCGCCGGCGGCACCGAGCTCGAGCGCTGCGGCCGGTCGACGCGCATGTAGCCCGACTGCTTGTCGATCTCGTACTTCACGACGTCGAACGGCGTGATCTCGATGAACGCGTGCACGACGTCGGGCGGCTTCGGCCCGACCGAAAGGCCGTGCCACGGGTGCGGGCGCCATGCGCTGAACTGGAGCTTGCCGTGCGCCATGCTCACGGCCTCTCCGACTTCTTCGCCGGCAGCGTGCGCATCAGTTCCTCGACCGCCTTCTCAAGCTGCAGGTCGGCGCCCTTCACCTCGTCCTCGGGCGTCTGCGCCACCACGAAGTCGGGCATCGCGCCGTTCTCCTCCATGTCGGTGCCGTCGAAGAGGTACCAGCCGCGGAACGGAAGCCGCACCGACGTCCCGTCGACGAGCTCCTCGGATCCGGTCGAGATCACGCCGCCGGCCGTCTGCTGGCCGACGAGCGGACCGCGTCCGAGCGTCTTGAAGGCGTGGGAGATGATCTCCGCGTTCGAGAAGCTCTTCTCGTTGCAGAGCATCGCCATCGGCATGGTGTAGCGCTGGATGAAGAGGCGGTCCTGCGGATAGCTGCGCGTGCGCTGGGGATCGCCCTCGCGCGGCACGACGTACGCATGCGGGCGCACGTCGATCGATGCAAGCAGGCGGTCCGCGGTCGAACCTCCGCCGTTGTTGCGGACGTCGACGACGAGCCCGCCGCGCCCGCTCGCCGCAGCGTAGAGATCGCGCTCGAAGCGGTCGAGCGACGCCTGGTCCATGCCGGCGATGTGGATGTAGCCGAGCCGGCCGCCCGACAGTTCCTCGACCTTGCGGGCGTTCGCGCG
>JBIKWD010000150.1:0-8076 GCA_044356505.1 Phycisphaerales bacterium | reverse complement strand
CGTCGCGGACCGCGGGGGCGGTCTTCGCCCAGAGCAAGGGATCCATCCACGCGTGCGGGTCGAACGTCGAGGGATTCGCGGCGTCGGTGAGGAGGTCGGATTTCGCGAGCGTCTCGGCGACGCGCACGACGGGGCGTCCGCTGAGCTCGACGCGCGCGAACGAGTCGCCCGCGCGACCTTCGAGCATGAGGCCGTTCATGAAGACGGCGTCCGCCTCGAGGACCTGCAGCACCTCGCTGCGCGTCGGAGTCCAGAGGTGCGGATCGGTTCCGGGCGCGATGAGGACGACGAGGTCGATGCGGTCGCCGCCGATCGCGCGCACGAGGTCGCCGACCATCGGCGTGGTCGCGACCACGAGCGGCTTCGCGCGCGCCGGCCGCGGGTCGCCCGCGGCGGTGGTCGACGCGGTGCCGCCGCCCCCGCACGCGGCGAGGGCGAGACCAGCGAGAAGTCCAGCGAGAAGTCGGATGCGCATGGTTCGTAGCATACGCTACGAGGCTTGCGGATGCTTCGCCGTCGGGAAGAGAGCCCGGCTTCGCCGTCGAGGGCGCAGCCCGAGCACACGGTGCCCGAGTCGACAGCCCACATGGGTGCCACGACTTTCAGTAGTGCCGCGTGGGGCTTCGTGAGCCGTCGGACTCCGCACTGCTGGAAGCAGTGGCACCCGTGAAGGGCTGTCGACCCGCACGCAACCCGCTCCGGCTTCGCCGTCGAGGGCAGAGCCCGAGCTGATGACGCCCGAGTCGACAGCCCACATGGGTGCCACTACTTTCAGTAGTGCCGCGTGGGGCTTCGTGAGCCGTCGGACTCCGCACTGCTGGAAGCAGTGGCACCCGTGAAGGGCTGTCGACCCGCACGCAACCCGCTCCGGCTTCGCCGTCGAGCAGAGAGCCCCGATTCGCCGTCGAGGGCGCAGCCCGACCTGCACTCACGTCCCTTCAGCTTGTCCCGACCAGGTCGATCAAGTTATCGGGCGACGGCTCGACCTGAGGCGCATCGACGCGCGGCTTGCCGTACCACTCTCGCGCTGAACTCCAACGCCAGTCCTCCGGCAGTTTCGCCAACCCCGTCGTGCAGGGATTCCGATGGATGTAGTCAAACGACTTCCAGAAGTGCTGATGCGACCAGATCAGCCTGTCGTATCCGCCACCGGCTTGCCAAAGCGCTCGCTCGCCCTCGAGTTCCCGCAGCAACTCAGTTGCAAGCTCCTGCTTCAGTACCGAAAGGCTCTGCGCGATGCACCCCGATCGCGGTGTCAGCAGCAGATGCACGTGATTCGACATCACGACCCATGCATGCAGCGCGATGTCATGGGCGCCGATCCACGCACCAAGGTGCTTCGCGAAGAGATCCCTGTGGCGCGGGAGCGACAGCAGCCGTCGCCGATGCTCGCACGAGAAAGTGAGAAAGCGAACCTGCCCGACGCCACCGCGTCGCCGAAGTCTTTTCCGATTTGGCTTCTGCATGCAACGGAGCCTACAGCCGGTGCCCGCGCGTTCCTGGAGTCATGACGCATTCCGCAACGCAGCGGTCGATCGGCAGCCCGCCGCGCCTCACCCTCTCCGCGCCACCCGCGCCATCGCGCGCAAGGTCGCCGGCGACACATGGTGCTCGATGCCTTCCGCGTCCGCCTGCGCCGTGCGTTCGTCAACGCCGATCGCGCGCAGGAACGCGACCACGACCTCGTGCCGCGCGCGGGCCTCGGCAGCGAGCGCGCGGCCGCGCGGCGTCAGGCCGAGCGGCGCACGCGCGCGGGCCACGATGTATCCCTCGCTTGCGAGGCGTCGCACCACGCGGCTCACCGTCACATGCGAGAGGCCGAAGCGTTCGGCGATGCGGCCGACGCGAGCCTCGACGCCCGAGTCGAGTAGTTCGGCGATGACCTCGCAGTAGTCCTGTGCGGCTTCCGATTCGTGCTGCTTTCGGAGCACGCGGTGATGCTCGGCGCTCGAGGTCGACTTCGCCCTCTTCGCAGCGACGACGCGCGACTTCGCGCGCGGCTTCACTCGTCGTTCCCCCGCAGCGCCGCGAGCACATTGAAGTCCTCGAGCGTCGTCGTGTCCTGCTTCGAGTCGCGCCCTGCGGCGACGTCGCGCAGGAGCCGGCGCATGATCTTCCCCGAGCGCGTCTTCGGGAGCGACTGCGTGAAGCGGATCATGTCGGGCTTCGCGATCGGGCCGAGGAAGCCCGACACATGCTCGCGCAGCGACGCCTTCAGCGCCTCGCTCGGCGCGTGGCCGGGCCCAAGCGATACGAACGCAGCGATGCCCGTTCCCTTGATGTCATGCGGCATTCCGACGACCGCGGCCTCGACGACCGCGTCGTGCGACACGAGCGCGCTCTCGACCTCCATCGTGCCGAGGCGGTGGCCCGAGACATTGATGACATCGTCGATGCGGCCCATGATCCAGAAGTAGCCGCGGTCGTCGCGCCGCGCGCCGTCGCCCGCGAGGTACATGCCCTTCACGCGCGACCAGTAGGTGTCGATGAAGCGCTGGCGGTCGCCGTGGATCCCGCGCAGCATGCTCGGCCACGGCTTGCGGATCACGAGCAAACCGCCCGTGTTCGCAGGCAATTCATGTCCGTTCTCGTCGACGACGGCCGCGTCGATCCCGAAGAACGGCAGCGTGCACGAGCCAGGCACCGTCGGCGTCGCGCACGCAAGCGGCGTGATCACATGGCCGCCGGTCTCCGTCTGCCAGAAGGTGTCGACGATCGGGCACTTCTCGCGGCCGATGTTCTCGTGGTACCAGATCCACGCCTCTGGATTGATCGGTTCGCCGACCGTGCCGAGCACCTTCAGGCTCGAGAGATCGTGCTTCGCGGGGTGTTCGTCGCCCCACTTCATGAACGCGCGGATCGCGGTCGGCGCCGTGTAGAAGTGCGTCACGCGGTGGCGTGCGACCATCTCCCAGAAGCGGTCGTCTGCGGGCCAGTTCGGGGCACCTTCGTACATGAGGGTCGGCACGCGGTTCGGCATGATGCCGTAGACGATGTACGAGTGTCCCGTCACCCAGCCGATGTCGGCGGTGCACCAGTAGACGTGTCCTGCGCCCGCGCGCAGGTTGAAGGTCTGCTGCGCGGTGTACGCCGTGTAGACCATGTAGCCGCCCGTCGTGTGGCGGATTCCCTTGGGTTTTCCCGTCGAACCCGAGGTGTAGAGGAGGAAGAGGAGATCCTCCGAATCCATCGGCTCGCACGCGCACTCGGTGCTCTGCGCGCCGACGAGCTCGTGCCACGCGTGGTCGCGGCCCTTGGTCCACGCGATCTCGTTCTTCGTCCGATGCAGCACGACGCAGTGCTCGACCGCGTGGTTCTGCGCGGCGAGCAGCGCGATCGCCTCGTCGACGTTCTTCTTGAGCGGCACGACCTGCCCGCGCCGCCATGCGCCGTCGCAGGTAACGATCACGCGCGACGACGCGTCGAGCACGCGGTCGACGATCGAAGGCGCGGGGAAACCGCCGAAGATCACGCTGTGCGCCGCGCCGATCCGTGCGCACGCGAGCATCGCGATCGCAAGCTCGGGCACCATGCCCATGTAGAGCGTCACGACCTCGCCCTTCTTCACGCCGAGCGACTTCAGCGCGTTCGCGCACCGCGAGACTTCCTCAAGCAGTTCGCCGTACGAAAGATGCTTCACCTCGGGCGCGCCGTTCGCGCCCTTCGGCTCGCCCTCCCAGATGATCCCGACCTCATGCCCGTGCCCGTCGAGCACATGGCGGTCAAGCGCGTTATGACAGATGTTGGTCGTCGCGCCCACGAACCACTTCGCGTCGGGCGCGTTCCACTCGAGCACGCGCGTCCACGGCGTGAACCACTCGAAGTCGGCGGCGACCTCGCCCCAGAACCCTTCGGGGTCGGCGATCGACCGCGCGTGGCGCGCGCGGTACTCGTCCATCGACGCGCACCACGCCCCGCCAAGCGCGGCCGCATGCGCGGCGCTCGGCGCGAACACGCGGTCTTCCTTCAGGAGCGATTCGACATTGGAGTTCGCGTTCGAAGCGGTGGTCGGGTCGGCCATGCGGGGAATGTACGCGAGGGGCGCGGGGGGCCAAGCCAGCGGGGGCGGGCGGTGCAAGCCGCCTGAGCACGCGCCGACAGCGGCTATTCACCGCAAACTTGCGGTGAATAGGTGCCGCAATCACCGCAGACTCGTCTATTCACCGCAAGTTTGCGGCGATTAGACGCCCGATTCACCGCAGGCGAGCCTTGCTCCTCCCGCACGCCCCAAACGCGCTCGATGTCCGCGTCGCCGATCGCCGTCGAAGCCGCCAGTGCTAAGTCAGCCGTTGATCTCCTCCTCGAGCCTCCGAAGCCGGGCAACGATCTCGGCCAGCGCCGGCGGCTCGGTGAGGAACATGTCGCGCATCGCGCGGTAGTCCTGTTCGAGCGACGGCAACTGCTCGGGCCTCGGGGCGAGTCGGATCAGGCCCTTGGCCGCCTCTCCGCATCGCGCGGTGGGGGTCGGATCCATGAGCTCGCGATGGTCGATCACGCGCCGAAGAAGCGCTCGGTCGGCACACGCGGCGCGGCCGAGCGGATGGTCCGCAAGTTGATGCATGTCAAAGTAGTGGCGCGCGTGCCGCTGCCCGATCGGCGCACCTCGGTGGTGCAGCATGTGGAGCAGCGTTGCCTTCTCCCAGAAGGTGCGGGCGGCAGACATCACTCGCACCGGGGCGCCCGGTTCGGAGAATACCTGCGGAACGGCGCGCGCCGCCATCGGGGTGACCTGCGCGTTCTCGGCGGGCTCGTGCGCGCCTCTTGCGCCGACTTCGATACGGATGGCCGGCATGAGATACCGATCGGTCGTCGAAGAGGTCGTCGGAAAGCGGAAGACGAGAGTCGGTTCGCGGGCGTTTGGGTCGCTGTCGAGGCGCCAGTCGTCGTCGGCCGCCAGTTCGATGCGGAGTATCCCGAGAAGCGCTGCGCGCAGTTGATTGTTCACGAAGCCGTGGCAAGCGCGCTCGACCTCTTCCCGCAGACGATCCCGCTCATTGCGCGAGTCAGCCGCGCGCGGACCTTCGATGCCAAGGAAGGCGCGATCAACCGTGATATCGATGTCTTCCGAGAAGCGATCGATGGCGCCATAGACCTTCGAAAGCGAGGTGCCGCCCTTGAAGAGAAGGCGGTCGGTGAGGGCGGCCCCGTCCGCGCCTGCCCCGATCGCTGCGATCAGCCGCGAAGAAAACAGCCGTCCGAGCGTCCAGCAGACCCAGAAGTCCTTCTCGACGACGATGCTCGGAACACCGAGCGAGTCCGCTGCGATCGCGAACACCTCTTCCCGCTCTTCCGTGTTGAGTCGCGCGACTTCATCCATCGTGGCTCGATCGACTGGTCTTCGGTGGCGACGACGGCTGCGTCGCGGGGCAGTCCGTTCGCCGCTCGATCATCCGGCGCACGACCTCCATCACCCACGCAGGGTGGTTGCGCGCATCAGACAACAGCGCGGCGTCGTTCGTCACATCGGTGGCGCTGCACAGACGCGCGATCGCCTCGTCGTCGATGTTCGACTTGCCGAGATAGGCGATCGCGGAGAGCACCGCGAGGTTGTGTTGCGACGATGCCGCCAATCGTCGCGGCGGGACATGGCGAAGTTCGACGGAGACACCACCGATCTGATAGCGCCGGGTGTGGCCCGAGGTCTGGAAGGTCGCACGCATCGGCACTTGGGTCGAAAGGCCGAGTTGGTTGGCGAAGGTCGCTCCCGAGGGTACGACCGTGGCGCCCGTGCGGCGGCCCAGCGCGTCGACCACCTCGTCGAGCTTCGCGGGCAGGTCGATCCCGAGCCGCTCGGACTTTCGGCGCACCGCGAAGAGCCCGCGCGCGGGTCGGGCGAGGGCTCCCTGGCGAACCAGACGCGAGAGCGCTTGGTCGACCGCTGCGCGGCTTCCGAGGTCGAGGAAGTCGGCGGTCGTCCAGACGCGCTGCGAAGGCGCGGACTTGGCGCGGGCGAGGAGTTGGGTCGGGAGCGCGGACACGCGTCAGAAATATATCGCACTTTTCTGACGACCTCTGAGTCTATGACGCTTGCAGCGGAGAAAATCACGCTCGGTTGAATAGTTAGTCCGAGAACGAGGCGCGCGATCGACGCCCGCGAGATCACGCCGGCCGCACGCCCCACACCGTCTCGATCTCCGCTCCGCCCGGCCACGCGAGGCGCTTGCGTTCGCGCTCCATCGCGGCCTCGATGAACGCGTCGTCGACGAACGCCGCGGGCGCGGGCATCCGCCGCGGGTCGGGCCGGAACCCGACGCGCGAGAGGTCGAGGCGGTCGGCGACGAAGCACGCGGCGACGGTGGGGTCGTCGTGGTGCGGCGTGCCGGTGTGGAGGTCGCACGCGGTGTAGAGCGAGCCGAACTCTGCGTCGGTCAGCGCGCGCAGCGTCGCAAGCGTGGTCGCGCACGCGCAGTCGGCGCGGCCGTCGCGCACGCCCGCGAGCCACGCCGCCGCGCGCGGCCCATGCTGGCGGTCCGCGCCGTCGTTGTCTCGATGCGAGTCGTGGAAGATCGCGAAGAGCGTGACCACGCGCCGGCTCGCGCCCATCGACCCCGCGACGAGCAGCCCGTTGTGCCGCACGCGCCACCAGTGCGCGAGCCCGTGCATGCCCCACGCGTGCATGCGCCGCTCGCGCAGATGCGCGACGGCGACCGCGATGAGCGCGCGCTCGGGGAGGTCGGGGGAGGCGGGGGAGGGTGGGCGCAAGCGGGGCGGACTGTAGGCGGGGGCGTGAATCCGCGCAGTCCCCAGCTGACTCGGCGCCGACAGCTTGGTACGGTCGGTCGCACCATGGATCGGAGTTCCGCCACCATGAACGATCTCGCCTCAGTTCGAGCTGTCGACATCACCTTCCGCGCTCGACAGGAAGAGTGCGAGTATCTCGCGGTTTTTCGGGTGAATTCCGTCGAGGTGCGCGCGCGCACCGTCGTCATGTATGTCGACCATGCGTCGCTGATCGCGATGTTCCGGGCCTCTGAGCCGAGCGATGGCGAGGCCTGCGCAGAACTCGCATCCGGCGCCGCGCTCGACGGAATCGGCGTCGATCACGAGTTTCTCGTCGCGCGCCGCGATGCTGCCGACGGCGCAATGTTCCGCGACCTCGCGCGCCTCGCGCTCGCCTGGTGGTTCGACGAGTTCGAGCGCGATGCGTCCCCGATCACGCTCGGCAACGCACGACTCGTGAAGGCGGTGGTCGACACGGCGCTCGCGGAGGAGTCGCAGGATGCGCCACAGAATCACACGCGGCCGGAGCGCCGATTCGAATGGCGCGAGGTGGCGGCGCCTGGCCTTTCGGGCCCGAGATGAGCGCGCGCCGTCAGTAACCGATGACAAGAAGCCGGTAGGGCATCTTGATGCGACTGTGGCTGTAGACCGCGCCCGCGACGGCCTTTGCGCTTTCGTAGTCTCGGCTGATACTCGTCTTGCCGCCCGATTGGAACTTGTACGCCATCGGTACGGCCAGGCAGAGATGCTCGAGATCGACCATGAGCGAAGCCTGGATGAGGTCGCGATAGATCGCGTTGCTCGTGAACGCTCGGCCCGCCTCGATCTCGATGCCGCAGCGCCAGTCCGCGTGGAATCCGTCGATCTGGTAGTTGAGTTCGGCCTCGCCGTCCTCGCCGAAGAAGACAGGGCGCTCGATGCGCTGCGAGGCGGCCTTGCCTGTCTCGACCGCAAACCCAAGGCTCGCGAGATCGCCCGCGACGACAGCCAGCACTTGATCGCTCGTCAGCCCCTTCGCAAGCGCCACGGTCGAAATCTTCGACTCGTGCGAGCGGAAGACTCCGACTAGGTCCTTGACGAAGGTCGGCGGTACTTCCGTGCGCGGATACGTTGAGAAACGAATGTGACCCCCGCGCGGCATCGCTTCAGCTTAGCGGGAAGCTCGTGCCGCGCGGCGCGAAATCCGCTCGTGGAGCGGGGCGGCGAAGTCTTACGCCTTGCCGGCCGCAAACGCTTGCGCCGCTTCGAGCGCCTCGCGGGTCTTCGACGGGTCCTTGCCGCCTGCTTGCGCGGTGTCGGGGCGGCCTCCGCCGGCGCCGCCGCAGGCTTGGGCTGCGGCCTTCACCCAGTCGCCGG
>JBIKWD010000149.1:0-8114 GCA_044356505.1 Phycisphaerales bacterium | reverse complement strand
TGCAACGAGACGCTGTCGGCCGTCTACTGCGCGGCGACGAAGGACCGCCTTTACTGCGATTCGCCGAGGAGCTCGCGCCGCCGCGCCGCGCAGGCGGCGATGTACCGCGCCGCCGACACGCTCTGCCGCATGCTTGCGCCGATCCTGCCGCACACCGCCGACGAGGCGTTCCGCGCGCTTCTGCGCGACGAGAGCGCGTGCGTCCACATGGAGCACTACCGCACGCTCGCGCATGTGTGCGACAAGCGGTGGAGCGAGGTGCTCGCGCTGCGCGAACTCGCGCACGCGGCGCTCGAGAAGGCGAAGGAGCGCGGCATCGAGAACCCGCTCGATGCGGGAATCGCGCTGCCGGTCGCGCATCACCACCTCGCCGAGTTCGCCGCCGACCTGCCCGACCTCTTCGGGGTCTCGCGGGTCGTGATGGCGCAGGACCAGAGCTCGATCGAGGTGATCGACCTCCGCGGCGAGCCTCGTTGCGACCGAAGCTGGAAGCGCGACGGCACGGTCCGCCAGAGGTCGGACGGCGGCATGCTGTCCGACCGCGACGCGGAGGCTGTGGGGGTTCGCTGAGCCACGAGATATCGCCCCTGATCGGCGCGGCGGGGCTCCGCTGCCGCCGCAAATCATGCTCGGGACAGGAATTGCGCATTCTGTTCGGGACTCCCGCTTGACCGCGAACGAGTCGATGGCATGGTTTCCGGGTCCTTGGCCCGTTCATCGGGCCTTACGGGGCGGAGTTTGCGGGAGAGAGAGCGGGTCACGCGGCGCATCGCGCCAACGACCCGTCCCGCGGCGGCCGAAGGCCGAGTGAAACGGGCATCGTCGATGTGGTTGCCTCCAACGGAGGCGCCGCTGAGGACGGGCCCTGTTTCGCTTTTTGGACTTCGGCCGGCTCTCAGCGTGAAAAGGGGGCGCGGGGGTCACCCTGCGTGGCGGGCCGTCGGAAGCCGCGGAAAGCTCCTGACGGCCCGCCGTTTCATTTTTCGTTCCTTCCATCACCTCGGCGCGGGGCGCTTTCTCGAGGAGCGGCCTTCAAGTAGATTCCTCGTTGATGGAACCGACCGCCGACTTCGGAATGCTCCTAGGCCCGCTTGCCTTCGGAGCCGTGCAGGTGCTCGGCGACGGGGGGCCTGATCTCAGCCGCGCGGCCGGTCGGCTTCATCCGCTGATCGTTCACTTCCCGGTCGCCTTGGCGCTCGTCGCGGTCGCCGCCGAGTGGTGGCGCAGCCTGACGCGGCAGCAGGGGCTCTCCCCGCTCACGCGCCCCCTGCTCTGGATCGCGGCGGTGTCCGCCGTCTTCGCGACGGCGTCCGGTTGGGTGAACGCCGCGCACGAGTACGACGGCGATTCCTCGCAGACGCTCGATCTTCACCGGTGGATCGGCACCGGCACCACCGTGGCGCTCGTCGGCGTCGCGTGGTGGTGCCAGGCGATCTCCGCGATGCTCGGTCGCTCGAGCGCCGAGGCGATGGCGCAGCTCGGCTCGTTCCGATGGGTGGCGCTCGTCGGGGCGACCGCGGTCGCGATCACCGGTCACCTCGGCGGCGAACTCGTGCACGGGTCGGGATATCTCACCAAGGTGCTGTTTCCCCCGGCCGCGGACGAGCGCGAGGAGCTTGCGCCGAGCGAGGCGTCTCCGGTGCAGCCGGCGGCGCTGTCGCCGAACGAGACGTTCTTCGTCGAGAAGGTCTATCCGATCCTCGAGGCGCACTGCTTCGAGTGCCACGGCGCCCGCAAGCAGAAGGGCGGTCTGCGGATGGACTCGAAGTCGTGGCTGTTCAACGGCGACGAGTCGGAGTGGACGGTCATCCCCGGCAACAGCGCCGAGAGCGAGCTCCACGCGCGGGTGGTCCTCGAGCGCGCCGATCCCGACGCCATGCCGCCCGAGGGCCCGGGCCTGACGCAGGAAGAGATGGATGTCCTCAAGAAGTGGATCGACGACGGAGCCGACTATCCGAACATGCAGTCGGGCGGGTCGGGGATTCCGGGTTCGAGTTCGGCCGCCGCCGCGCTGACCGCCGTCGGAACCATGGCGATCGCGGGTGGTTCGACGGTCGAGATTCCCGCACCGCTCAGGGTCCGCGCCGACTCGGCGGCGCGCGCACTCGCGTCGCGAGGCGCGCTGGTGCAGCCTGTCGCGATGGAGAGCGTGCTCGTCGACGTGAACGCGAGCCGCGCGGAGCCGCCGATCGGCGACGACGATGCGGCCATGCTCGCCGACCTCGCGCCGGTGGTCGCGAACCTCAACCTCTCGAAGTCGGCGCTGACCGACGCCGGACTCGCGAAGGTCGGTCCGATGACCAATCTCGAGCGCCTTCGCGTCGACCAGACCGCGATCGGCGACGCTGGGCTCGCCGCGCTCGGCACGCTTCCGAGGCTTGAATCGGTCAACCTCGTCGGCAGCAAGGTGACGCCGGCGAGCATCGCGTGGCTGCGGGGGCAGCCGGCGCTGCGTCGGGTATACGTCTGGCAAACCGGTCTCGACAACGCAGAAGCCATCGCGAAGCTCGGGGAAGGCGGCAGAATCGAGGCGATCGGAGCGGATCTTCCGCTTGCGCAGCCGAAGACACCGCCGATGCCCGAGGAGACGACGGCACCCGGTGCGTCCGGCGCCGATCAACCGCCCGCCGGGTGAGCCGCGGCGAGCGGGGTCGACATGCCGCCGTTGCGGTGCGGTACCCTCCGCGCATGACGCAGAACAATCCGACCCTTGAGTCCCGCCGCGCATTCGTCCGCACCGCTGCGGGAATCGCGGCGCTCGCGCCGTTCTCGAACGCCTTCGCGTCCGCGCTCCTCGCGGGCGACATCGTCACGGGCGCAGGAGACTTCCGGTATCGCGTGGAGCACGACTGGCTCACGCCGCCCGAAGGCCTCGCGTGGGGCGACACACACGGCGTCGCGCAGGACAAGGCCGGAGACATCTACATCTCGCACACCGTCGGCGGCGAGGCGAAGAAGGACGATGCCGTCTACGTCTTCACCAAGGACGGCAAGTTCGCGCGCTCAATGATGCCGCAGCTGAAGGGCGGCGGCCACGGGCTCGACGTCCGCGAGGAGGCGGGCGTCGAGTACCTCTATCACTGCGATGTGAACCGTCGGCGCGTCCTAAAGACGAAGCTCGACGGCACGGTCGTGTGGGAGAAGGGGGCGCCCGTCGAGGCGGAGTTCGCCGGGGCGAAGGTCTACGGAAACGAGAACGACTGGAACCCGACGAACGTCGCGTTCCATCCGAACGGAGATGTGTTCGTCGGCGATGGCTACGGCAGGAGCTTCGTGCACGTCTTCTCGAAGGATGGCGCGTACAAGTCGACGATCTGCGGGCCGGGGTCGGGCGAGGGACAGGTCTCGGGGCCGCACGGCCTCTGGTGGGACGACCGCATCGGCACGCTTGCTGTCGCGGACCGGTCGAACAACCGCATCCAGTACTTCGCGGAGGCCGGCACTGGACAGCCTTGGAAGCACGTTTCGTTCGTGAAGGACGCGATGCGCCAGCCGTGCCACTTCAAGACGCGCGGCGACCTGCTCTTGGTGCCGGACCTCTCGAGCGCGGTCGAATTGCTCGGCAAGGACAACAAGGCGGTCGCGGTGCTTGGCGACGGGCACCCGACGAACCTGCGCGGCGCTGCCCGCAAGGACTTCATCCCCGGCAAGTTCGTCCACCCGCACTCGGCGACCTTCCTCGCGGACGGCTCGATCCTGGTGGTCGAGTGGGTGCCGATCGGGCGGGTGACGAAGCTCACGAGGATCTGACCGCTTCGGCGAAGGACTCGCCGAAGCTGTGGAGGATCTGACCGCTTCGGCGAAGGACTCGCCGAAGCTGTGGAGGATCTGACCGCTTCGGCGAAGGGCTCGCCGAAGCTGGGTGGACCGTGCGATTGCGCCGTCTCTGGCGGCCGAAGCCGACCGAACGACAACCCCGCCCGTGCCATCGGGCACGGGCGGGGAAGGAGTGTTCGGTGCGCGCCGGTCGGCCCCCCGTGCGACGCATCACCGAGTGAGAGAGGTCGTGTCGCTTACTGGCTCCAGTTCGAGAGAATCACGGCGAGGTCGAAGGCGTCGATGAAGCCGTCGTCGTTGGTGTCGCGCCCTTCCGAGCCCCAGCCGTTGAGGATGGCGACGAGATCCATCGCTCCGACCACGCCGTCGAGGTCGAGGTCGCCCGAGGCGAACTGGCAGCTGTCGAGGACGCCGTTCTCGTCGGCGTCGGCCCAGCCCTCGACGATGTCGCACATGTCGTTGATCCCGTTGAGGTTGCAGTCGTACTCCTCGGGACCGACGGCGCACAGGTCGGGCGGAAGGAACGTGCTCGCCGCAACGACGACGGGTTGACGGTCCTTCGGCTTTCCTGCAGGTGGCAGCGAGTTCTTGGTCTCTGCGAGCACCGGCTGGACCAGTGCCAGGGCGGCGGCGGTGCCGAGTCCGAACAGAAGGGTTGCGATCGGGTTCGAGGTGGTTTCGCGTGCGTTCTTGGTCTGCATGGCTTGTGGCCTCCTTGCACGCCAAGCGCGCGGCCTGAAGGCCGTGTGACGGGAAAGTCTGGATTTTCCGACGACCTCAGCCGCCCACGATCCCGGCGATCGCCGCGGTCATCCAGCAGGCCAGCGCCCCCGCGGTCATCGCCCGCAGGCCGAGCCTCGCGAGGTCTCCGCGGCGTTCGGGCGCCATCGCGCCGAGGCCACCGATCTGGATGGCGATCGAGGGAAGGTTCGCGAAGCCGCAGAGGGCGTAGATCGCGAGCGTGGCGCCGCGCTCCGAGATCGCGCCGTTGGCCTGCATCGCCGCAAGGTCGAGATAGGCGACGAACTCGGTGGCGACGACCGCCTGCCCCATGAGCGAACCGAGCGCGTGAGCGTCGGCGCCGGCGCCCATCGTCCACGCGATCGGCTGCAGCGCGAACCCGAGAATGTTCTGGAAGGTGAGGACGGGAATCCCGAGTTCCGCGCGCCACGAGGCGATCGGAAGCCATGCATGGTCGACGTCGCTCAGCGCCGCGAGCGGCCAGTTGAGGAGCGCGATGAGCGAGACGAACGCGACGAGCATCGCTGCGACGTTGAGCGCGAGCTTCAGGCCGTCGGTCGCACCCGCGGCCGCTGCGTCGAGGCCGTTCACGGTGGTGCGCGGCATCGCGCGCAGTGCAGCGATCGACTCGTCGGGCGGGCGCTCGGTCTCGGGAAGCAGGAGCTTCGCCATCACGATCGCCGCGGGCGCGCTCATCACGGCTGCGGTCATGAAGTGCTTGGCCACCGCGATGCGCGTGGCGTCGTCTGCGCCGCCGAGCATCGAGATGTACGCGGCCATCACGCTGCCCGCGATCGTGGCGAATCCACCCGTCATCACGCACATCAGCTGCGACTCGGTCATGCGTCCGATGAAAGGGCGCACCGTGAGAGGCGCCTCGGTCTGTCCGACGAAGATGTTCGCGGACGCCGACATCGCCTCGACGCCCGTGATTCCGAGCGCCCGGCGCAGCACCGTCGCGAGCAGCGCGATCAGGCGCTGCATGACGCCGTAGTGGTACAGCACCGACATCAGCGCCGCGAAGAAGATGATGATGGGAAGCACCTTGACGGCGAAGATGAACCCCCACGCGCCGCCCGCGTCCGACGCGTTCCCGAAGATGAAGCGGGTGCCCTCGTCCGCAAAGGAGATGACCTTCGCGACCGCGGCCGCGAGTCCGTCGAAGACGGCGACGACCGGCTCGAAGCGAAGAAGCAGGAACGCAAGCGTGAACTGAAGCGCAAGGCCGGCGACGATCGGACGCGCGCGGATCGCGCGGCGGTTGCGGGAGAGCGCGTAGCCGAGCGCGAGGATGACGGCCACGCCGAGGAGCCCGGTCGGGTTCATGTTGCCTCCGAGGCGCGCAGGATAGCGCCCGCGGCGCGTATGCTGCGGCCGTGCACGAAGGCCAGCGGACCATCGATGGGATCCATGCGGCACGCGACGAGATTCTCGCGGCTGTTGCAGCGCACGGCCCGCGCGTCGTCATCGGCGTGACAGGAGCGGTCGCATCTGGCAAATCGACCCTGGCGCGCGCGCTTTCGCCGTGCATCGTCTCGACCGACCACTACCTGCCCGACTACGACGCGACGCCCGAGCATCTGCGCGATCTCCCGGAGTCTTCGGACCTCTCGCGCCTCGCCGCGGACCTCGCGGAACTGCGCGCGGGCAGGGCCACCTGCATTCCGAGGTGGAGTTTCGACACCCACTCTCGCGTCGGGGAGCAGCACGTCGAACCGGCGTCCGTGATCGTCGTCGAGGGGCTCCATGCCCTCCACGCGCTGCCGCGCGCGTTCGTCGATCTCGCCGTGTACATCGACGCCCCGAGAGCGGTGCGCTGGGAGCGTGCCGCCGCCCGCGAGCGCGCGGGCGACCGCCCGTGGCCGCTCGAGTATCTCGAGCATTTCTTCCACACGGTCGCGGAGCCGACCTACGCGCGGCACGCCGACACCTACCGCGCGTCGGCGCATTTCGTCGTCCGGAACCCAACGCCCGGCGCTGACCCTGCCGCCGGCCCCGCGGCCCGGCCGGCCTGAACTCGAGCAGCTCGATGCGCGTGCCCGCCTCCGAGCGATGCCGCCGCACGCGGCCGGTCATCTCGAGGTTGTCGAGCGCGTTTCGGATCTGTGCGCGCGACCCGCCTGCGGCGCGGGCCAGCACGAGTTCGCTCTCGCCCGCGCCCTCGTCGAACGCGAGCGATGCCATGACCGACGCGCGCAGGTCGCCCTTGAAGTCGGCGCGCAGGACGAAGTCGGGGTGGCGCTGCATGATCCAATTCGCGGGGCGGAGGATTTTCGGGCGGAAAGGTTCGTCGTCGATGTAGACCCTCCATCGGCGGCCGATCTCGCCCGTGCGATCCTTCGCCCACTGGACCATCGCAGGGCGCGAGCGCAATGACGCGACAAGCGGCATCGGTTCATCTGCAGGCTTCAACACTACAACGATCGAGGCGAACTCCCGCGGGTTCTGGCCCGCTTGGGCGCAGTCAAGCACCGCGCCGAGCGGGGCGTGATGTTCGTGCCCGAGTTCGTTCGCGATGAGCCTCCGAAGCCTGTGCTTCGCAACAAGATCGCCGTACGCGTGCAGCCAGGTCGCTGTCGTGTTGTAGAGCCGCGCGAGGAACGGCATCGCGCGCGCCGTGTCGAGCATGAGCCGTTCGAGATCGACGCGTGGCCCCCTGCGCGGTAAGTCTCCGCCGTCGTACGCGACGCCTGCCTCCCTCCATCGTTCGACCACCGCATCGCGCTCAGCGTGGTTCATCGCCACCTCCTTCAGGCCGGAGGAAGAGGCGCATGGTCTCAATCGCGTTCTCGACTAGGCTCTGTCTGACGGATCCCCGGGACCAAAGATCCGCGCGGCGCCCGGATGGCAAGGAGGTGAAACGAAGCTGTATCCGCAGCGATACAGCGAGTTGAAGCCGACGCCGCCAGCCGGGATGCCGCGTGGATCGACGTCCAGGGGATCCGTCAGGCAGAGCCTAGGTCGGGATTCGTTCCTTGCTCGAGGATCTGCGGCAGCGACGCGATCACGAACGCCGCTTCCGCGTGGGTAACCGCGAGGCTGAGCAGATCCTCCATGTCCCTTTGCCGCGATGCGATCGCCTTCAGCGAGATCAAGTCGATCCGCGCGATCTCCCGTACCCGCAGCGGGCCGAACTCGCCGATCGGCGTCATGTCCGCCGGTTTGTTGGAGGGAAGACGACGGGCGAGCGCCGCGAGGGCGTTTCGGAGTTGCAAAGCCGTGAGCGGTGGTCCACGCATGATGTATGTCTAGATCACACATCACGAAACCGCCGCGGGAGAAGGAATGTCACATTTCCCGCACACTCGGGCGGAAGCACTTCGCGCATGTCGCGATGAACTCCGCCGCGCCGCCGACGATGATCCGGTCGGTCGCCGCGACGAGCCGCTCGCTGTGCGTGCTGGTGCCGCCGCATCGCGCGCAGATGCCCGTCCTGTGAACGCGCTCGTTTGCGCGCGGGAGCAGCGCATCGAACGGCGCGAACGTGTCACCGAAGTGATCGATGTCGCATCCCGCGACCACCACGGTGATCCCGCGGGCAAGCAGCGTGTCGATCGGCGCGACCGCATCCGACGCGAAGAAGTGGACCTCGTCGA
>JBIKWD010000148.1:0-8175 GCA_044356505.1 Phycisphaerales bacterium | reverse complement strand
TGCGTTCGATCTCCTGCTCGAGATGCAGGACGCGCTCCCCGACCGGGAGGTGCGGTTCGCGCAGATTCTCGCGCTCGTGGCTCCCGAACTGAAGCTGGCCGATTTGAGACGCCGATCGGGTCAGGCTTCGGAAGCACTCAAGGCGCTTGACGCGCTCGAGGCGCGCATCGGCGGCGTTCGCGGCGACGCGATGACCCAGCGGGAATCGCTCGGGCTCAAGGCACGGATCCTCGAGGCGCGCGGCGAACTCCTCGGCGCACGGACGCCCGAGGGCAAGCAGGTGAACGCTGAAGCCCTCGCGCTTCGCCAGAAGCTGATCGAGCTGCGGGGATCGGACACCCAGTCTCGCTATGACTACGCGAAGCTGCTCGTCAGCTTTTGTGACGCAGCGATCGCTGCAAATGATGATGCCGCGGCGATGCGCCACGCCGAGGAGATGCTCCGCCTGCGCAGCGACATCCTTGCGGAAGTCCGCCGCACGGGCGATGCCAAGGTGATCGACCGCCGTGAGCGCGATGTCGCGCTCGCGCACTACTGGATCTACCGCGCCGCGATCGTCGCGAACGATCTGCCGCGCGCCCGGGCGGCCGCGGAGCTGTCCCGCGCGATGATGGCGGAGCGGTTGGCGCGGGCGGACGGCGATGACCCTGAGCCCGCGATCGACCTCGCGCGTGCGACGAACGAGTGCCTGACGGTGGCGCTTCGCGAAGGGAGCGCGGGTGAGATCGCGGATCTCTCCGAGCAATCGGCACGGCATGCGATGTCCGCCGCGGTCCGAAGCGTCTGGGGCGAGACGGAACTCGTGCAGGTGCTTGAAGTCCTCGAGCGGCAGATGCAGATCAGGCTGCTTGGTGGGACTGCGGAGTCCGCAGCGGCCGCCGCGGACTTCGGCGCCGAGATCCTCGCGAAGCTCGAGACCGCGCACCAGGCCAACCCAAAGTCGGTGCTGCGTTCAAAGCCCAGGGTCGTCGTGCGCATCGAGGCCATTCAACTGCTTCGTGCGCAGGCGCTCTCCATCGGCGCCAGCGTGCGGGAGGCCAGCATGGCGATCGCAGCGCTTGGGTTGTCGGGCAGCGACCAAGGAACGCTCCTCAGTGCCGCGAAGAGTCGGCCGATCTGGGTCATCGGCCTCGTGTTCAGCCGCGCCGCGCTCGAGGAAGGCAGGATCGCAGAGGCGCGTTCATGGGCGGCGTTCGCCGTGCGCGCCGCACTCGCGCGGACCGAAGACCCCCTCGAAGGGCAGATCTGCACGCGGAGCATCGATTCGCTCGCACGCGAGGCGCCGAGCGTCATTCGTGAGAGCGAACTGCCGCAGCTGGCGGACCTGCGCACGAGCAGCGGGATGGCGGGAACGACGGACGCGGCTGTTGCTGCATCGGAATCCTCTCGGAAGGATCGAGATCAACCATGAAAATCAGGAGTGAACCGGCAGCGAGTGCTTGTGCGGTTCCAATCGCGAACACCTGTGTAACGAGGGCGAGTTCTCAGATGCATCACAATGGCCAACCGTGTTTCACAGCATCCGGCCTTTGCGCGGCTTTGCTGGGTCTTCCGGTCGCGTTCGGCATCGCCGATGAGGCTAGGGGCCAATCCACAAACTTCCGCGCGTGGGGGACCTTGACGGATGCGAGCAATCCTCCGGCCGATCTGCCGCGGCTTGAAACTCTTTCGTTCGGCGGGAATCATGCGATCGGTCTCGGCGAGGATGGAATCGCGCGTGCCTGGGGTTCAAACACCTTTGGCGAGGCTACGGTTCCACCCAATCTAGGCACTGTGGTTGCAGTGGAGGCGGGACAGCACTTCTCAGGAGCGCTCTCCAGTTCCGGACAGATTCGACTGTGGGGCCTCAATGATTGGACGCAATGTGATGTCCCCGTCCACGGGGAGGTGGCCAAGTTCGCGCTCGGATGGAACCACGGAATCGCGCTGCGTTCAGATGGCACCGTCTTCGCCTGGGGGCGACAGCAGTACGGTGCCGCAACGATTCCAGCCGGCCTTGGAACCGTCTCGGCCGTCGATGCTGGTGACAATTGGAACGCCGTGATCCTCGCCTCAACAGGCATCGTGCGGACATGGGGTTACACCTTCGGCGGCAATCACGAGCCACCTTCGGGCTCGCTGCCGGCGGCGAAGATCGCGGCGGGGTCCTATCACCTGCTGGTCCTTCAGGTGAATGGTACGGTTCGAGCCTACCCCGACAAGGGCTCGGCTGAGACGGTCGTTCCGCCGTTTGAGGGCAGCGTCAAGGACATCGCGGCAGGCAGTTTCAGGAGCCTGATTCTGCTTCAAGACGGGCGTGTGATTCCCTTCGGGGCCGACGCCGCGGTCCCGCCGCCCGAGGGAGCGTTCACGGGGATCAGCTCGGCGCATGACAATTTTGGGGGACTCGTTGGCGTGGACTGCAATGGCAATGGCATCGACGACTCCGTGGATATTGCGAGGGCGCCATGGATCGACTGCAATGACAACAGCGTGGTCGACGTAGGCAGCTGCAGCGATGCCGGCAGTCTGACCGCCCCCATCAAGTGGACCGCCGTCACCGGCGGCAACTTCCAGGATTCATCGAGCTGGTGCTTCTACGCGCCGACCAACAGCAGTTCCGTCGTCTTCCCGTACAGCCCCGCATACAACGTGTACTTCAGCGTGAACCGCACGGTCAGGAACATGACCGTATCGGACGGGTTCCCGACGCTGAACCTCGGGGGGCGGACGCTGACGCTTTCGTCGACGAGCCAGCCCACGCAAGCCTATCTCCACCTGGGGTCGCTTTCGGACCAGCCCGCGACCCTCGGCCTTCTCGGCGGAACCGTGTCCGCGCAGTTCACCGAAGTGGGCTCCGATCCGGGCGCAGAAGGGCTGTTGCTCCTCGGTCCGGGTGGCGTCTCTGTCAGCGCCCAGGAACTCTGCGTCGGCTGCGAGGGCGAGGGCGAGATGCGCGTCCTCAATGGTGGCCGCGCGGTGTCGCAGAAGGGCGTCATCGGTCGGGTGCCGACCGCGCCGGGCACCGTGCTCGTCGAGGGGTCGCCAGGCAATCCCGACGCGAATCCGCCGATTCCGCCCGTGATTTCGGCGTGGGACTCGACGCTCGGCATCGATGTGCGCAACGGCACGCTCACGGTCGGTCCGCAGGGCGTGATCAACTCGCCTGCGGTCGGCGTCGTCCTCTTCTCGGGAGGCGTTCTCGAGGGTTCGGGCCAGATCAACGGCACGGTGACGAACTTCGGCGCGGCGGCGGGCAACTGCGGCGCAGCGGGTTTCAACGGCGAACCGATCGCCCATCGACGTGGCGGCCTGATGCCCGGGGGAGCGAGCGCTGCGGGAAGTTCGGCGCAAGGCGGCACCACGATCGGCACGCTGACCGTGAACGGCGTCTACCAGCAGATCGCTTCGAACCCGCTGCTCGGCACCAACAGCGGGTCGCTCCTCGTCGAGGTCGTACCCGGTCCCGACGGCGTGCGGCACGACAAGCTGGTCGTGAACGGATCGGCGAGCTTCGGCGGTGGCCTCTTCGTCGACTTCCCCGAAGGTGATCCCGGAGAGTTCTCTCCGCTCGAGATCGTGCGCGCCTCGGTCGTCGATGCGCAGCGCCCCAACTTCGACGTGGCGGTCATGCCCGGCTTGCCCGACGGTCGCTTCGTCAGGGTCGACCCGACGCAGTCGCTCAAGGGCGGAGGCGCGGGAATCACCATCTCGTTGGCGAACCTGTCCGAACTCCTCGGCTTCGGCGATGCGTCGACGAGCGGCGTGCCGCTCGTGCCGCTCGCCGCGGTCACGGCGGACTTCGATGGCAAGAACGGCCCCGATCTCGCGGTCACGACCCGAGGACCCACGCCGACTGCGAACGGCAGCCTGTTCGTCCTCATGAACGACGGTGCGGGCGGCCTGCTCGAGGTGCAGCAGCTCGAGCTCGGCGTCGAGCCCGTCGACATCGTCGCGGCGCCTCTCCGAAACACGTCGACGGCGACCGATCTCGCGGTCGTCAACAAGGTCAGCGGCACGCTCCAGCTCGTCTTGAATCAGGACGGCACCTTCCAGACGGCGAACACCAGCGAGTTCGTCGTGCAGCTCGGGGCGGGAAGCGCTCCCGTCGCTCTCGCCGCCGCGCCGATCTACAGCGATCCCGGCCTCGTCGGTGCAGCGCGCGACATCATCGTGGCGAAGAGCGGAAGCAACCAGATCAGCGTGTTCCGCAACCTCGGCTTCGGGCTGCCGTGGTTCCCACCGATCATCCTGCCGACCCCCGTCGATCCGACCGACATCGACGGCGTCGACATCGACAACAACCGCACCTTCGACATGATGCTCCTGACCGCCCGCGGCTCGTCGACGGTGACGGCCTATTCGTTCGATGCGAAGTCGCAGCTCTTCAGCGACGGCATCGAGTTCCTCACGGGAGAGGATCCTGTGTCGATGGAGGTCGCCGATCTCGACGGTGACGGGCTCCTCGACGTCACGACCGTGAACGCGGCGAGCAACTCGGTGAGCGTGCTGGTCAACCGGACGCTGCCCGGGGGCGCGGTGAACTTCGCGCCCGCGGTGAGTCTGCCGACAGGCGGAGATCCCGTTTCGGTGGTCGCGGGCGACTTCGATCTCGACTCAGTCCCCGGTGAGGCGCCTGACCTCGACATCGCCTTCACGGCGCGCGCGACGACGGCGGCGGACGCCCCTCGGGTGGTCAAGATCCTTCGAAACGACCGCCAGAACGGCGTCCTCGTCTTCGCGCCCGCCGCCGACCAGCCCGTGCCGGGATCGCCGCGCATCGTGCTGGCGGACGAGATGGATGCGGCGCCTGGCGTCGATCTCGTGACGGTCGCGCTCGGCGGCGATGGCGAGACGCAGTTCGGCGGACTCGTCGCGAACGCATCGGTGCGCTCGTCGTCGGGACGCAAGAAGCCGTGTGGCGCGGGCGATGTCAACTGCGACGGCGTGGTCGATGCGAACGATCTCGGGATGCTGCTTGCCGCATGGGGAACCGCGGATCCCGCCGCCGATCTGAACGACGACGGAACCGTGAGCGCAGACGACCTTTCACTGCTGCTGGCGAACTGGGGTGATGGGCAGTCGTAGCGCTTCGGCGCGGCGTCGCGCTTCGGCGCGGCGTCGCGCTTCGGCGCGGCGTCGTGCTTCGGCGCGCGTCGGGTCGATTCCCGACTCGGATGCTCGCGGCGTTCGGCCCGCCTACCCGCGCTTCGCCTTCCCGAGAAGCCTCAGCAGGTAGACGACGCCCTGGTCGCCGAGCACGGCGACCGCGTCGGTGGCGAGGAGTTCCTGCATCCTATGGGCGAGGAAGCCTGCGGCGTGGCCGCGCGCGTCCTTGTCGGTGTCGGTGAGCACCTCGAGGTCGACGCGCTCGACGAGGAGCGCCTCGAAGATCTCGCGGTCGGCTTCGGCGAGCGACGCGAGGACAGGGCCGAGCAGGCTCTCGCGCAGCCGCCTGCGGAGGCGGCTCATCCGCTGGCGCACGACGTCCGCCGAGACTCCGAGCTCCCTTCCCGCTTCCTCCGAGCGCCTTCCTTCGAAGACGACGAGCCGCACGAGCTCGCGGTCCGCCTCGGGCGTGGCGCCGAGGAGGCGCGCGCGGCTCTCCTCGTTCTTCTCTTCTCCTGCGCGACGCTCGTCGCGCTGTGCGATCACCGTGCGCGGCCCGGCCTCGGGCGCTGCGGGCTCAGGGGGGGCGGCGGCCTCGCCCGCGTCGAGCGAGACCTTCGCGCCCTTCCTGCGCAGGCGGCTCCGGATCGCGTGGGTGACGGCGAGGTGCAGGCGGCCGTAGAGGTGCGCGTCGTTCTCGAACTTGGCGTACGCCTCGCGTCCCGCGCCGAGCTCGCGGGCGACGGCGCTCGCGATGACGCTCTCGTCCTGCGCGTTGACGAACCGCCTGCGCGCCCCGAGTTCGCCCGCCGCATGCGAGAGCAGCAGGTTCATCAGCGTTCGCAAGGCGGCGCTCTCTCGCGCAGGGTCGCCGGACCTGAGTTCCTCTAGGATCCGCGGCTGTTCGGAAGCGTCCATCGGTCGTACTCCTGCGGGACACGGTGGTCCGCGTCCGAGAGCCTACCTCAAGACGCTGCGGAACTCGCTGGCGGGCACGTCACATCCTCGGATGTTCGTGCGCTTCACCCTCGGCGGGACTGCACCTGGTCGCCGACCCGCCTTCGAAATCCGAGCACCGCTTCGACGAAGGAACGCCGCCATGAACGATCGCGATACCCCGCATGTCCGCTCCGACTCGCAGTCCCACGCCGCCGAGGTCGCGGCGCACGCCGCCCCGTGCGACGGCCGCACCGGCCTCTGGGCCTACCTCGCGGAGGTCCGAGTGGTCCTGCGCGGCGGACACCGCGCCGAGATACGCATCGTCCGCGGGCTCTTCTGCGCGATGAACCACCACGATGCCCGCGCCCGCGCCAGCGCGCTTGCGACCGAGAAGGCCCGCGAACTCGGCCATGTGGTCGACATCGCCATCACGCGACTCTGGTAGGGGGCTGGATCGATCCTCGGCGGTGCATCCGTCGCGAGACGCTCGCCTCGGGCGGCGGCCGCCGCCGTGTGGATCGACGTGCGAGTTGCGTGACGGCAGCGGCTAGACTCCGCCTCCGTGATGCAGGCACCGCTTCGGGTCCCTGTTCGTCCGAGAGGAGCGCGAATGAAGTCCGCCGTGTCCGAGGATCTGAACACGCGTCAGTTGAGGGCCCACGAGAGCTTTGCGGCGATGGACGCATGGGAGTTGCTCCGCCAGTCGTAGGAGCCGTGTCCGGTTGCGGAGGTCGCGCAGAGGCTCGGGCTTTCGCTGCAGGCCGCGCAGGCCGCGCTCGAACTTGCCGAGGCGGCTGAACTCGTGCAGAAGCTCCCCGCAGGCAAGGGGCGCCGTGCCATCACCTACAGGTGCGCGAAGGAGCAGATGGACGTCGAACTGCCGGAGGGCACGGCCGACGAGGTGCGTCTCTGCACCGACGCCTGGCTCGCCGCGGGGATGCGGCATCAGGAGGCGATCCTCCAGCGCATGCTTCCCGTGAACAGGCGGGATCCGCAGCATGACCGCTACTACAACTTCGCGACCGAGTTCAGGACGTCGAAGGCGGGCTTCGACGAACTCATGCGCCGCGTCATCTCGGCGATCCGCTGTCTCGACGAGATCATCGAGCGGATGAGGGATCCCGCGTACCCAGCCGACCGCGCCTTCGGGGCCCATGCGCTCTTCCTCAAGGTCGCGCCGATCCGGGGAGCGATGAAGGTCGGTCCGATCGTGAAGATCCACACCAGCTCCGCCCGCGCCATCGCGCGCGCGGGCCGCGACGATGCCCCGAAGTCGCTCACCCGCCGCGAGCGCGAGATCGCGCTGCTCCTGCAGCGGGGACTCTCGCGCGCCCAAGTCGCCGAGCGCCTTTCCGTCTCGCTCGACACCGTCTCGTCGCACTGCAAGCAGCTCTTCAAGAAGCTCGGCGTGAAACGCGCCACCGAACTCGGGCGGTTCTCGTTCGAGACGGGGGCGGTGCGGCCTCGGGCGGCGACGCGAAGCGCTGAGTCATCCGCACGCGAGCAGCGCATCCGCCGCCGCGCGCACGACCGCATCCTCCAGCGGGTCGGTTGCGATCGATCTCGCGCGTGCGCGGATCGGCTCCGCCGCCGCCGCCGACGCGTGCGGGAGGGCGCTCGCCAGCGCCAGCAGCGCGTTCCGCTTCATCATGGCGAGGCTCGCGCGCTTGAGCGCGCTCGAGACGACGAGGCGCGCGCGGTCTTCCTCGGTCCATCCGAGGACCTCGAGGAGGTCGACCGAGTCGAGCCGTGGTGCGTACGCGGGGTTCGCGCCCGCGCGGCGCGACGCGCGCGTCGGCTGGCTGTGGGGGCAGACCTCCTGGCACACGTCGCAGCCGAACCACCAGTCGCCGGTCTTGCCGAAGAACTCCTGCGGGATCTCGCCGCGGTGCTCGATCGTGAGATACGCGATGCAGCGCCGCGCGTCGACCGACCACGGCGTGATCGCCTCGGTCGGGCACGCGTCGATGCAGCGCGTGCAGCCGCCGCAGAGGTCGCCTTCGGGAATGGCGCGTGCGCGCGGGCTTTCGTCGCTCGCCGCGATGTCGGCGTCGGTCACGATCTCGCCGAGCAGGAAGAAGCTCCCGCGCGCCGGATGGATCAACAGCGTGTGCTTGCCGATCGCGCCGAGAAGCGCCCGCGCGGCCT
>JBIKWD010000009.1:0-30282 GCA_044356505.1 Phycisphaerales bacterium | reverse complement strand
GAGTTTCTGCGCCGGCATGGACTTGAAGGCCGTCGCCGACGACCCCGTCGCGATGGGCGACATGCTGCGCGCGCTGTCGCGCACCTCGCGCGCGATCCGCAGGCTCTCGATCCCGACGATCGCGCGCGTCCAGGGCGCTGCGATCGGAGGCGGCTGCGGGCTGATGGTCGTGTGCGACTTCGCGGTCACGCACCCCGAGGCGAAGCTCGGCTATCCCGAGGTCGATCTCGGCATCTGCCCGGCGGTCGTCGCGCCGTGGCTCATGAAGAAGATCGGCGCGGGCGCCGCGCGTGCGATGCTGCTTGCGGGCGGCACGATGGGCGGCGAGGAGGGCTTCCGCCGCGGGCTCGCGACGCACTTGGTCGCGGAAGGCGAACTCGCCGCGACCGCGCAGTCGCTCGCCGAGCGGCTCGCGAAGGGCGGGCCGAAGGCGCTCGCGGCCACGAAGCACTGGCTCAACGAACTCGACGGCTCGCTCGACGACGCGATCGCCGACGAAGCGGCCGAGATCAGCGCGCGCATCATCGCGGGCGAAGAGGCACAGTCGCGTCTGAAGGCGGCGTGGGCGAAGGCGTAGTCGAAGGAGTTGGTCGAAGGCGGAGCGCAGCGAAGCCTGAGTGGACGGCGTCAGAGTCGACAGCCAGAACGGGTGCCACTACTTCCAGTAGTGCCTCGTGCGGGTTCGTGTGCTGTCGTGACCGGCACTGCTAGAAGCAGTGGCACCCATGAAGGGCTGTCGACCCGCACGCAACCGACTCCGGCTTCGCCGTCGACAAGAGAGCCCGGCTTCGCCGTCGACAAGAGAGCCCGGCTTCGCCGTCGAGAAGCGAGCCTGAGCGACCGACGCCATGCACGCCAGAGGGAGCCGCCGCAGCGGCGACCGCTAAAAACACGACCGCGCGCACTGTCGGAGTGAGTGCGCGCAGTCGGGGGGAGAGAGAAATCGTGTCGACGGCCTGCTAGCCGCCGGATTCTTCGCTTGATTCGTTCGGATCCTCGTCCGCGTCCTTCGACTCGCCGAAGATCGCGCTGCCGACGCGCACGAGGTTCGAGCCGCACTCGATCGCGACCTCGTAGTCGCCGCTCATGCCCATCGAGAGGATGTCGAATCGCTCGCCGCCGACGCCCAGCGCGCGGATCTCGTCGAAGAGCTCCTTGCAGCGCGTGAAGGTGCGGCGCGCGTCCTCGAGGCTGCCCGTGTTCGGCGCCATGCACATCAGGCCGCGCGGGCGCAGCGCCACCATCGTGTCGATCATGTCGACGAGATGCCGCGCCGCAGCGGGCGCCACGCCGTGCTTCGACGCCTCGCCCGAGACATTCACCTCGACGAGCACGTCGACAGGGCCGAACTTCTCGCCGCCGGGCGCTGCGGCCGCGGCCTCCGCGTGCTCCTGCAGCTCCTCGGCCAGACGCAGCGAGTCGACCGAGTGGATCAGCCGCGCGACCTGGATCGCCTGCTTGACCTTGTTGCGCTGGAGCGTGCCGATCATGTGCCAGCGCACGGGCGTCGCCGTTCCACCCCGCTCGGCGCGACGCGCGTTGAACTCGTCGATGATCGCCGCGCGCTGCACCATCTGCTGCACGCGGTTCTCGCCGAGGTCGGTGTGGCCGAAGGAAACGAGCTCGCGGATGTCCTCGATCGACGCGTACTTCGTGACGGCGACGAGCATGACGTCGCTCGGGCGTCGGCCGCTCTTCTCGGCGGCGCGCGCGACGCGTGCCTTCACGTCGTCGTAGCGCTCGCGCAGCGTGCGCGTGTCGGGCATGGCAACTCCCGCCGCAGGAACTGCGGCCTTCATCTTCGTCGACATGGCTTTGGAGGCGCCCGGCATCGAGATGCAGGGAGAGTAGCCACGCTCCCCGATGCGCACAAGAGGAGGAGCGCATAGGCTTCGCGCATGAGCTCCGCGCCGACACTTCGAAACACGCCGTGCGTCCTGATCGTTCGCGACGGCTGGGGGCAGTCGCCCTACCCGGAGCGCGATGCGACCAACGCGGTCAAGCGCGCGAAGACTCCCGTCGACGATGCGCTCGCCCGCGACCACCCGCGCACGCTCATCCGGACGAGCGGCGAGGATGTCGGCCTTCCCGTCGGCCCCGATGGCCCCGTCATGGGCAATTCCGAGGTCGGCCACCAGAACATCGGCGCCGGGCGCATCGTCGACCAGGAGCTCATGCGGATCACGAACGCGATCCGCCGCGGCGAGCTCGCCACGCACCCGACGCTCCTGGCGGCGGTCGCGCACATGAAGCGCACGGGTGGCAACCTCCACTACCTCGGCCTCGTGTCGGACGGGCAGGTGCACAGCGACCTCGCGCATGTCCTCGCGCTGGTCGATTTCGCGCGCGGCGCGGGGGTCGCGCCGGGGCGGCTCTTCATCCATGCGATCACCGACGGCCGCGACACCGCGCCGACCTCCGCCCCCGGCTATATCCGTTCGCTCGAGGCGCATCTTGCAGCGACAGGCCTCGGTTCGGTCGCAACGGTGGTGGGTCGCTTCTACGCCATGGACCGCGACCACCGCTGGGAGCGGGTCGAGGCCGCCTATCGCGCCCTGACCACGCCCATCGCCCGCACGGCGCCCACGGCCCTCGACGCCGTCGACTCTTATTACAAGGCACCGTCCGACGCCTCGCGCGGGGGCGACGAGTTCATCCTGCCGACGGCGGTCGGCCGCGACGCCGCCGCGATCGCGGCGAGCCGCATCAGGCCGGGCGACGCCGTCCTCTTCTTCAACTTCCGCGGCGACCGGCCGCGCGAGATCACGAAGGCCTTCGTCCTTGACGACGCGGCGTGGCAGGCGGTCGAGGGTGCCAAGGCGGGCCCCGACGGGCGGAAGATCGGCGGATTCGACCGCGGCACCCGCCTCGCCGACCTCTTCTTCGCGACCCTCGCCGAGTACGAGAAGGGCCTCCCCGTCGAGGTCGTCTTCCGCCGGCCGCCCAAGATGAAGAACATCCTCGGCGACTGGCTGTCGGCGCACGGCGTGCGGCAGTTCCGCTGCGCGGAAACCGAGAAGTTCCCGCATGTGACCTTCTTCTTCAACGACTACCGCGAGGAGCCGTTCCCGGGCGAATCGCGCACCATCGTGCCGAGCCCGAAGGAGGTCGCGACCTACGACCTCAAGCCCGAGATGAGCGCCCACGGCGTGCGCGACGCGGTGCTTGCGCGGCTTGCGGCCGCCGACTGCGAGCCCGTCCTCATCGTGAACTTCGCAAACGGCGACATGGTCGGCCACACGGGCAAGCTCGAGGCCGCGACCAAGGCGGTCGAGGTCGTCGACCAGTGCGTCGGCGCGATCCTCGACGCCGCGCTCGCCCGCGGCGGCAGCGCGATCGTGACCGCCGACCACGGCAACGCCGAGGAAATGTGGGACACACGCGCAAACTGCCCGCACACCGCGCACACCAACTACACCGTGCCCTGCTCGGTCGTGGGCGCGGAATTCCGCGGACGGTCGCTGCGCGCCGACGGCCGCCTCGGCGACCTCGCCCCCACGCTTCTCGACATGATCGGCCTCGCGAAGCCCGCGGAAATGACGGGGAAATCGCTTCTCGCGTAGACTGCGCGGCTTATGTCGCTTCCGCAGATCGCGATCGTTGGACGGCCGAACGTCGGCAAGTCGAGCCTCTTCAACCGGCTCGTCGGACGCCGCGTGTCGATCGTCGACCCGACCCCGGGCACGACGCGCGACCGCGTGTCGCAGCTGGTCGAGATCCTTCCGCCGACCGACCTTCCGTACGACCGCGCCCGCGACGCGGCCCCGAAGCTCGCCGAACTCGTCGACACCGGCGGCTACGGCGTCTACATGGCCGAGGGCGGCCGATTCGACGACGCGGGGGAGGACCTCACCCGCCTCACGCCCGAGATCGAGGCGCAGATCAAGGCGGGCATCGAGCGCGCCACGCTCATCCTCTTCGTGATCGACGCGCAGACGGGCGTCACGGGCCTCGACGAGCGCATCGCGCGGCTCGTCCGCGAGACCGGCCGCGCCGACCGCGTGCTTCTCGTCGCGAACAAGGTCGACGACGACAGCTGGATCGCCGCCGCGCAGGACGCGTCGCGCCTCGGCTTCGGCGAACCCGCGATGACGAGCGCGTCGAGCGCGTTCGGCAAGCGGTCGTTCCTCGAGGCGATCTGGAACCGCCTGCCCGAGTGGGTCGAGCCGGTCGCGCCGCCCGAGATGAAGATCGCGATCGTCGGCCGCCGCAACGCGGGCAAGTCGACGCTCATCAACGCGCTCGCGGGCGAACCGCGCGTGATCGTGAGCGAGATCGCCGGCACCACGCGCGACTCGATCGACGTGCGCTTCGAGATGGACGGCCACGCGTTCGTCGCGATCGACACCGCGGGCGTCCGCAAGCGCAAGAGCTGGGTCGACGACATCGAGTACTACTCGCACCAGCGCGCGAAGGCCGCGATCGAGCGCGCCGACGTGTGCGTGCTCCTCCTCGACGCACGCGAGCCGGTCACGCAGGTCGAGAAGCGCCTCGCGCTCGAGCTCATCAACCAGCACAAGCCCACCGTCATCGCCGTCAACAAGTGGGACCTCGTCGAGTCGAAGCTCAAGACGAGCGACTACATCGACTACCTGACGCAGGAGCTCTTCGCGCTCGAGTTCGCGCCGCTCGTCTTCCTCTCGGCCGCCAAGGGCGAGGGCGTCGACGCGGTCGTGAAGGTGTGCCGCAACCTCTTCGGGCAGGCGCATCACCGCGAGACGACCGGCCGGCTCAACGCGGTCATCAAGGGCATCCTCTCCGACCGCGGCCCGAGCTCGAAGCTCGGCACCAAGGCGAAGATCTACTATGTCTCGCAGATCGCGACCAACCCGCCGACGATCGCGATCGTGGTGAACAAGCCCGAGCTCTTCGAGGGCGCCTACGAGAAGTACCTGATGAACCAGCTGCACGAGCAGCTGCCGTTCTCGGAAGTCCCGATCAAGCTCGTGTTCTCGGCGCGCAAGCGCCTGACGCCCGCCGAACTCGCGTCGCGCAAGCGCGCAGGCAAGGAAGTCGGGGATGATGGCGACGGCGAGGACGCGTACGGAGACTGAGCGACGCGCGAATCGGAGGACCGATGCACGGCAAGACCCCGGCACCAGAGAAGCAGAAGCCCGGCTGGACCGAAGGACTCCAGGACTGCATCCTGTACTTCGGGATCGCGATGGCCGTGCGCGGCTTCGTGACCGAGACTTTTTCGATTCCCACGGGCTCGATGGCGCCCACGCTGATGGGCCAGCACGCCGTCTTCACGAGCCCGGTGACCGGACACTCGTATCCGTTCGACGTCCAGCCGGCGTTTGACCCGGCCGCGGCGCGCGGCGCGTGGGGCTTCGCCGACCCGATGGTGTCGGTCGACTCCGCCGTGAGCACCGCCGCGAGCGGCGCGCTGCAGCAGCGTTCGCGCGCGGGCGACCGCGTGATGGTGCTCAAGTACCTCTACCTGCTGCAGGAGCCGCAGCGCTGGGACGTGGTCGTCTTCAAGAATCCGACCGACCCGACCGGCGAGGCTGCGAACTACATCAAGCGTCTCGTCGGCCTGCCGAACGAGCAGTTCCTGATCCTCGACGGCGACGTCTTCACGGCGCCGCTCGGCGCGGACCGCACGCAGTTCGCGGTCGCGCGCAAGCCCGAGCACGTGCAGCGCGCCATCTGGCAGAGCGTCTACGACTCGGACTACGAGCCGATCGACGTGACCGAGCTCTCGCGCCGCATCAACGCGCCGTGGCCCGGCCCGCCGTTCGAGGCGAAGGGCTTCGACCTCGGCGCGACGGACAGCCGCCGCGTCTGGACGCACGACGGCGACGGCCCCGCGTCGCTCGAGTGGCGCTGGGAACGTCTGCCGATCACGGACTGGGGCAGCTACAACGTGCTGCGGCCGCAGCCGCCGGCGCGGCGATACGCGGTGAGCGACGTGCGCTTCAGCGCCGCGATCGACGCGGATGCGCCAGAGGCGCTCGTCGCCGAGTACACGCTCACGACGCGCGGCCGCGCGATGAAGTTCGCGCTCGGCGACGGAAAGGCGTCGCTGCGCATCGAGTCGCAGCCCGGAGCGGCGGGCGAGCCCGCGAAGGTGCTCGGCGAGGCGTCGGTGCCATTTTCTCCGCCCGCCGCCGGCAAGCCCTTCGCCATCGAGTGCTGGCACGTCGACCAGCGGCTGTCGCTCTGGGTGAACGGCGTCGAGCTCGTGCAGCTTGACGACGCGTTCGCCTCGCTCGAGGATCGCCTGCGCGCCTCGTTCCAGGGCCGCTCGGTCGAGGACTACGTCGCGGCGCGCCTGACGTCGCAGCCGACGCCTCCGCACCTCTCGTTCGCGGTGGGTGGATCCGCGCTCGAACTCCACCGCGTGCGCGTCGACCGCGACCTCTACTACCGGCAGGTCGACCTCGAGACCAACCCGCTCTTCCAGCCGCCGCAGAACGGCCCGGCGCTCTCGGGTCCGGGGTTCGGCACCGACTTCCTCAACCCCGCGCAGCTGCAGGCGGACCACTTCGTGATGTGCGGCGACAACAGCGGGTTCAGCCGCGACTCGCGGCTTCTCGGTCATCCGAGCCGGCTCACGACCGAGCTGTTCGGCGACTCCGCGCCGTTCGTCGTGACACGGCCGCTGCTGCTTGGCAAGGCGTGGTGCGTGTACTTCCCCGCGACGGTGCCGCCGATGGACGCGCTGCCGGCGGTGATGCCCGACTTCGGCAAGCTGCGCTTCATCCGCTGAGCGGCCGGGCGCACGGTTCGCCGCCGCGGTTCGCCGCTACACTCTGCGCCGATGTCGATTGTGCCTCTGCCAATCTTTGAGCGCGACGCGGACCCGAAGTACCGCGACGGGCTGACCGACGAGGAGATCTACGCGCGGCTCAAGCCGCCGACCTCGATCGTCGTCAAGTTCGGGCGCATGAAGCTCGTCGGCGAGTACCCGTACCGCGGCGACGCGAAGCCGGGCTGCGGCTCGAAGCTCGTCGTGCGCTCGTTCCGCGCGATCGAGATCGCGGAGATGCTCACGACGACCTGCTCGAACTCCGGCTGCGGCAAGAGCGTGTCGCGCTCGGAGATGCTCGACTACATCGAGAACTCGGGCGGCCGCGAGTATCCGTTCCAGACGAACGGCGAGGTGCTGCGCGTGGCGACGGTCGAGGACCTCAACCGCGCCACCGCCTGCGCGGACAAGGCGCGCGACGCGCTCGGCCGCGTGCGCGAGATCGCCGCGTCGCACAGGTTTCCCGCCAAGATCGTCGACCTCGAGCTGACGCTCGACGAGTCGCTCCTCCTCGTCTACTACCTGTCCGACGAGCGCATCGATTTCCGCGACGTGGCGCAGGCGCTCGCGCGCGAGTACGGCTGCCGCATCGAGATGCGCCAGGTCGGCGCGCGCGACGAGGCGCGGCTCGTGGCCGACTACGAGCGCTGCGGCCAGCACTGCTGCTGCAAGAACTTCCTCAAGGTGCTCAAGCCGATCTCGATGAAGTCGGCGAAGATCCAGAAGGCGACGCTCGACCCGCTGAAGATCTCGGGACGCTGCGGGCGCCTGATGTGCTGCCTCAGGTACGAGGACGCGACCTACGAGGAGCTGCGCAAGCGGCTTCCGAAGAACAAGACGCGCGTCGGCACGCCCGAGGGCCCCGGCATCGTCGTCGACTCCAAGATCCTCGTGCAGCTCGTGCTCGTCCAGCTTGATTCGCCCGACGGCGGCTTTGGCCGCGAGATCGCGGTGCCCGTCGAGGATCTGATGGATCCGAACGAGTGCCCGAAGCCCGGCGAGGTCGCCGCGAGCGATCCGCTGCGCGGCATGAGCGCGCGCAGCGTGAAGCAGAAGCTCGCGGCCGAGCGCGGCGAGAAGCTCGCGAAGCAGGACCGCTACCGCGAGAAGGCGGGCGGACCGTCCGCGCCCGCGGGTGCGGCCGCTGCGTCGACGTCTCCTGCGCCCGCGGCCGCGGGCGATGGCTCGGCGACGCCTGCCGAGGGGACGGGAAAGAAGAAGCGCCGCCGTCGCCGCAAGAAGAAGGGCGGAGGAGATCAGGGCGAGCCGAACCCATCGAGCGCCGCGCCGGGCGTCGCCGCGTCGGGTGGAGCCGGCCGCGAGGACGCGCGCGACGCGGACGACGCGGACGGCGAGGATGACGGGGTGGACGACGTCGGGATGGAGATGACCGATTCGGCCGCGTCCGACGGCGCGTCTGCCACGTCTGGCCAGCCCGGCGAAGGCGAGCGCCGCAAGCGTCGTCGCCGTCGGCGCAGGCGGAAGGGTGGCGGCGACGGCGGCGGCGCACAGCCACCGGCAACGCCGTGACAGCCAGTCAGTGAACGCCACGCCCGCAGGGAACCAGATGACGAGCGACAGCCAGGATCCGCAGCAGCAGGAGACGAGCATCCCCGAGACGCTCCAGTCGCTCATCGTCGCGTTCGCGCTCGCGATGGCGGTGCGGAGCTTCGTGACCGAGGGCTTCGTGATCCCGACGGGTTCGATGGCGCCCACGCTCATGGGCCAGCACGCGCGCTACACGAGCGACGTCACGGGCTACTCGTATCCGTACGACGCGCAGCCGGCGTTCGAGGGGAACATGACCTTCGCCCTCGTCGATCCGATGGTGTCGGTCGATCCCGTCCCTGGCGGCATCGCGACGATCCAGAGTCCCGCCGTGCGCGCGCGCACCCGCATGGGCGACCGCGTGCTCGTCCTCAAGTTTCTCTACTCGCTGCGCGAGCCCGACCGCTGGGACGTCGTGGTCTTCAAGAACCCCACCGATCCGATCGGCGACGCCGCGAACTTCATCAAGCGCCTCGTCGGGCTTCCGAACGAGCAGCTGCTGATGATCGACGGCGACATCTTCACCGCTCCTCTCGGCGCCGACCGTTCGCAGTTCACCGTCGCGCGCAAGCCCGAGCACATCCAGCGCGCGGTGTGGCAGAAGGTCTACGACTCGGACTACGAGCCGCTCGATCCGTCGGAACTGTCGCGTCGGCTCGGGATGCCGTGGGCCGGCCCGCCGTTCGCGGAGACTGGATTCGACTTCGGCGAGCTCGACAACCGACGTGTCTGGACGCACGACGGCGACGGCACCGCCTCGCTCGCCTGGCGCTGGGACCGGCTGCCGATCACCGACTGGGTCACCTACAACGTGCTCCGTTCGCGGATGCCCAGCGGCCGGCCGGTTCCTGGCGCAGGGAAGAGCCCGTACGCCGTCAGCGACATCCGCTTCGGCGCCGCGATCGACGCGCGGTCGCCCGAGGCGCTCGTCGCCGAATACACGCTCACCACCCGCCGGCGCGTGATGCGCTTCATGCTCGGCGAGGGGAAGGCGACCCTCCGCATCGAGACGCAGCCCGAGGACGCGGGCGAGGCCGCGAAGGTGCTCGGCGAGGCGTCGGTGCCGTTCACGCCGCCGACGGCCGGAAAGCCGCTCGCGCTCGAGTGCTGGCACGTCGACCAGCGGCTCTCGCTCTGGATCAACGACGTCGAGATCGTTCGGCTCGACGACGTGTTCGAGTCGCTCGAGGATCGCGTGCTGTCGTCGTACTTCGGCCGCACGGTCGAGGACTACGCGCGCCGTCCGTGGTTCGAGCAGCCGACGCCGCCGCAGCTGTCGTTCACGGTGCGCGGCTCCGCGCTCGACCTTCACCGCGTGCGCGTCGACCGCGACATCTACTACCGGCCCGAGCAGCTCGAGGCGCGGCAGCAGGCTGCGGAGAACGGTCCCGCGGTCGAAGGGCCTGCGTTCGGCCTCGACTTCCTCAACCCCGCGCAGTTGAAGGCCGACCAGTTCATGATGTGCGGAGACAACAGCGCCTTCAGCAAGGACTCGCGGCTCTGGGGACGGCCGAGCCCGCTGGTCACCGAGATCCACGGCGAGACCGCCCCGTTCATCGTGCCGCGGCCGCTCCTGCTCGGAAAGGCCTGGTGCGTCTACTTCCCCGCGCCCGTGCCGCCGACCGACGGCCTGCCCGCTCTGATGCCGGACTTCGGCCAGCTTCGCTTCATTCGTTGACCGACACGTCGTCGCCCGTCGCGGCGGCCTTCGGGGCGATCAGCTTTCCGAGCCGCTCGAACGCGGACTTCGCATCGCGCATCGTGGCCTCGACGTCGATTGGGTAGGCGACGTCGAGCCACGCGAGAACGGCGTTGCGCGACGGATCTGTGGCCAGCGCGGCATCGCGCTCGCCGCGTGCGCTGCGGATCGCGCGCCGCTCGAGGGTCGAGCGCTGCTCGAAGGCGCGCTTGAACGCAGCGAGGTCGAACCACGCGCGCGTGTCGACGAGGGCGCCATCGAGCGGACCGCCGCGGGGCGCATCGAAGGGCGCGTCCTTCGCCGGGGTGAACATGGCGAGCAGGAATCCGATTTCATTCGGCGTGAGGTTCTCGAGCTGGGCGCGGTCGAACGTGGCGACCGTCAGACCGCCGTCGGCGATGCTGCGGCTGCCGAGCCACGCACGCTCGGCATCGACCGCGGGCAGGAATCCGGCTGGATCGTCGGACGACAGCCGCTCTGCGATCGCGCCGAGCTCCTCACGCAGCTGCACCGTGAGTTCGCCGCGGGCATCGAGCTCGGCGACGGGATCCACGAGATCGCGCAGGATCTGCTGCGCCACCAGCGCGTGCGCGTAGCTGCCGAGCTTCGAGAAGTGCAGCGCGATCCGCATGGCCGCGGCGACCGACTCCGCGCGCGTCGGCGCGCCGGTCGGGCGCGTGCCCGGACCGAAGGCATCGGCAAGCAGCACCCGCACCGCTGCGTTCATGCCGCCCGAGCAGGCCCGCGCGAAGCCGGCTCCCGCGGCGCTCGGCGGATGCGTCGGAAGCGAGCAGCGCGGCGCGCGGCTTGCGGCCAAGAGCGGTTCGATGATCGTCGCGCGGCGGGCATCGATCGCGCTTCGCGCGGTACGCACCACGCCGACGGTGGGCGCGCTCGTGGGAGCGCGCAGCGAGTCGATCGCGGCCTGTGCGTCGAGTGGAATGCTCCACGCGTCGCGTGCGGCCAGCTGGTAGAACCAGCCCGCATCCGCGTGCGCCACCGACGAGGTCGTGCCGCGCACGATGCTGTCAAGCGTGGTTCGCTGGGCCTCGAGGCCGGCCTGCAGCTGGATGAGGAGATCTGCGACGGGAAGGAGCTGGGGTGCGAGCAGCTTGAGGAGCTCGCCGTAGGCCCCGTCGTGAAGCCGCCGCTCGGCGAACGCGATGCGGTTGCGGGCTGCGGCGAGATCCTCCGAGGCGATCGCCGCGGCGACTTCGAGGAGATACGCCTCGGCGCCCTGGCGTGCGGCGTGGATCGAGTCGTCGTCAAGCGTGATCGCCGCGGTCACGCGGAGTCCTGCGACGGCCGCCGGGCGCTCCTCGAACGGAGTGAGGATGATCCGCTCGAGTTCCGCCCGCATCGCCTCGAGTTCGGCGCGGATCGCGGTCACGACGCCGAAGTCGCCGCGTTGGGCGAGCGTCGCGCGCATGTCGACGATCTGCCTTGCGCACTCTTCGTCGATGAAGCCGTTGTCGAGAAGCTTCTCGACCGAGTACATGTGCGTCTGGATGGCGTTGATCGCGGAGATCGACGAGGGCAGCGTGCCGTCGGAAGCGGTCCGCGCCGCGATGACGACCTGCGCGCGCAGCAGCTCGACGAGCCCGGTGCGGTCTCCGCGGACCGCCGCATCGTGGACAAGCACCGCGAGCGACTGGTTGGTGGCGCGGAGCGGCGCAAGATGCGCGGGCCCGAGCGTGAACCCGTCCTGCGGGTTGATGAGGCGTTCGTAGGGCAGCCCGGACGCGCGGACGAGGTCCTCGCCGAGCGGACGCGCTCCGACGAGCCAGCGCGTCATTCGCTCGTCGGCGACGCCCGTCGCGAAGTAGACCGCCTGCGGGTCGTCCGCGCCGCTCGGAAGGCCGTCGAACAGCGTCTTGTCGAGCGCGCGGAGACGCTCGCCGACCGAGTCGTAGATCGCCTCCGCCGTGGATGGCGCCGGTCGCCGGTTGCCGGTGCTGACCTGAACGTCGAACGCCTCCTCCTGTCCCCACGCGCGACCGTCCGCAACCGGCGCGAGGCCGACGGCGATCATCAAGGCGACGAGATTTGCTCGGGTCCGACTCTTCATTCGTGGTTCCGTCCGCCGGGTCGCGCGAGTTCGGGGACCGGCCTCTCTCAAGAGTCGGAGTCGGCGACGGCCTCTGCAAGGCGAGCGCTCGGAATGTACGCGGCTGCGCGGATCGATGCCCCTACAGACCGAACCCGACGTCCGAATACCCGAATCGGGCGCATCGAGTTTCTGCGACCGCGTTTCGTGGGGTAGATTGACCCGACCCCTGTTCGCACCGAACCGCCAAACGAGGATCGATGGCAGCCATGCACCTGAAGACCGAGAACCTCGCGGCCGCCGCCGCCTTCGCCGTCTGCGCCTCGACCTTCGGCCAGCAGTTCGTCGACCAGACTTCGACGCGCTTTCCGGTCCAGACCGAGTATTCCAACCAGTGCACCTTCGTTGACATCGACGGCGACGGCGACAAGGACATCGTCTTCGCCAACGGCCAGGGGTACTCGAGCCTCGGTGCGCTGCTCAAGCCGCGCATCTACGTCAACAACGGCACCGGCGTCTTCGCCGACGAGACCGACGCGCGCGCCGCGGGCATCACCGGCTGCTTCCGCGGCGTCGAGGCCGGCGACGTCGACCGCGACGGCGACTGGGACCTGCTGCTGGCGCAGGACTACAACCGCCGGCCGCTGCTTCTCATCAACAATGGCTCGGGCGTGTTCGCCGACCAGACGGCCACGCGCATGCCCAACATCGCGATGGGATCCGCGCGCGGTCAGTTCGGCGACGTCGACAACGACGGCGACCTCGACATCGTGCTGTGCAACTCGGGCCCGAACCGGTTCTCGACGACAGGCCGCCCTCGGCTCTTCATCAACAACGGCCTGGGCGTGTACACGGATGCGCCGACGACGCAGTTTCCGACGACGGCGCTCGCGGAGCAGATGGACTGCGTGTTCGGCGACGTCGACAACGACCTCGATCTCGACCTGCACATCGGCACCCGCGCGAGCGGCGCGAACTCGAGCCAGCTGTGGATCAACAACGGCTCGGGCACCTTCGCGAAGCTCACCCCGTTCGTCACCGACGCGTCGTGCTATTCGTACGACTTCGGCGACATGGACGGCGACGGGGACCTCGACCTGATCGGCGTCAACGCGGGTCCGTCGAACACGGAGCTTCTGCTGCGCAACACCAACCTCGGAACGACGTGGACCAACGTGTCGACGCAGATCTCGCCGAATCCGACCGTCGACGACAACGACTCGCGCTTCATCGACTACGACAACGACGGCGACCTCGATCTCCTGATCGCCGCGCTCGGCGGGCCCGACCGCATGTACCGGAACAACGGCACCGGCACCTTCTCGCAGGTCACCGGCGTGCTGCCGACGCTGTCCGACAGCTCGCTCGACGTGAAGGTCGGCGATCTCACGGGCGACGGCAAGCCGGACATCGTGACGGCGCAGGGCGAGTCGGGCCAGTTCCAGAACCGCATCTACATCAACAACGGCCCGGCCGACACCATCGCGCCCAACATCAAGCTCGTCGAGCAGGTGCCTTCGAAGGGCGCAGGGCCGTTCGTCGTGCGCACCGAGGTCTTCGACGGGACCACGAGCGACCGTGGCTACGACGACAAGGGCGTGTTCCTGATCTACACCGTCGACGGCGGCAAGCCTCAGACGCTGGCGATGGCGTGGTCGGGCAACAACCTCTGGCGCGGCGTGATTCCCGTCCAGCCGGCGTGCGCGACGGTCGAGTACTTCGTCCGCGCGTTCGACGCTTCGAACAACGTGGCCAACAGCCCGGTGAAGTCGTTCGTGACCGGCGGCTCGTGCGGCATTCCCGGCGACCTCGACGGCGACGGCGATGTCGATGGCGGGGACCTTGCGACGCTGCTGAACGCGTGGGGCCAGGGCGGCCCGGCCGACATCAACGGCGACGGCACGGTCGACGCGCAGGACATGGCGGTGCTGCTGAACAACTTTGGTTGAGCGCTCACCGCTTGTGGCGGCTCGCTTTGGCGGTCTCAACAACCCGCCGCTATCCTGCGCCGCGTGACGACTTCTCCATTTTCGCTTGAAGGCAGGACGGCGGTTGTCTGCGGTGCGACGCAGGGCATCGGGCGCGCGACCGCGGTCGAGTTCGCCCGTGCGGGAGCGCGCGTGGTGATCGTGGGACGCAACGAGGATGGCCTTGCGAAGGTGCTTGACGAACTGAAGGCGATCTCGGGCGCCGCGCACGAGGCCGTGAAGGCCGACTTCAGCGATCTGGCGGGCACCGAGAAGGTCGCGCATGAGACCGCGCGACGCCTCGGCGCCGTGCACATCCTCGTCAACAACACGGGCGGACCCGCCGCCGGCACCGCGATCGAGGCGAAGCCGCAGGACTATCTCGCCGCGATGTCGATGCACCTCGGCTGCGCGCAGGCGTGGACGCAGGCGTGCGCGCCATCGATGCGCGAGGCGGGCTACGGCCGCATCATCAACATCACGAGCACCTCGGTGTTCACGCCGATCAAGGGCCTCGGCGTCTCGAACACGGTCCGTGCGGCGATGGCGAACTGGACGAAGACGCTCGCGAGCGAACTCGGGCGCTTCGGGATCACGGTGAACAACGTGATGCCCGGGTTTACGAAGACCGCGCGGCTCGAGGCACTGTTCAAGGGCAAGGCCGCGCGCGGCGGCATGACGGTCGACGAGGTCGAGGAAGGCGCGATCGCCACGATTCCCGCCGGACGCCTCGGCGATGCGCGTGAACTCGCGCTTGCGATCCTGTTCCTTGCGTCGCCCGCCGCGAGCTATGTGAACGGCGTCAACCTGCCTGTCGATGGAGGGCGCCTCGCGGCGCAGTGACGACGCATGCCGACACGCGAGGTCGACCATTTCATCGGAGGTTCTTTCGTTCCCGCGCTGTCGGGCGCTCGCCTTGCACGCGAGAATCCGGCGACGGGCGAGCCGCTGCGGAGAATCGCGCGCGGCGATGCGGCCGACGTCGCGCGTGCGGCGGACTGCGCGACGCGCGCCTTCGCGGTGTGGGGGCGCATGCCGGCGGCCGAGCGCTCGCGCGTCCTGCTTGGGATCGCGGCGGGGATCGACGCGCGGCTCGACGAACTTGCGATGCTCGAGTGCGAGGATACGGGCAAGCCTCTCGCGCTCGCGCGGTCGCTCGACATCCCGCGCGCGGCCGCGAACTTCCGCTTCTTCGCGACGGCGATCCTGCACGAGTCGAGCGAGAGCTTCGTGACCGAGCGGCCCGCGCGCGCGATCAACTATGTCTTGAGCAAGCCGCTCGGCGTCGTCGGCTGCATCTCGCCGTGGAACCTGCCGCTCTACCTCTTCACGTGGAAGATCGCGCCCGCGCTCGCCGCGGGCAACTGCGTGATCGCGAAGCCGAGCGAGCTGACGCCGACGACCGCAGCGGTGCTCGGCGAGATCGCGCGCGACGCGGGGCTTCCGGCGGGTGTGCTCAACATCGTGCACGGCCTCGGGCCCGAGGCGGGGCAGGGGATCGTCGATTGCGCGGCGGTGCGCGCCGTGAGCTTCACGGGCGGCACCGTGACGGGGCGGCGCCTCGCGGCGCGATGCGGCGAGCGGTTGATTCCGGCATCGCTCGAGCTCGGTGGCAAGAACGCGGCGATCGTGTGCGAGGACGCGGACCTTGCGGTCGCCGTGCCCGAGATCGCGCGCAGTTCGTTCCTGAACCAAGGCGAGATCTGCCTCTGCTCGTCGCGCATCCTCGTCCACCGCACGCGCATGAAGGAGTTCACCGACCGCTTCGTCGACGCGGTGCGCGCGATGAACGTGGGCGACCCGCTTTCGCCCGAGACCGACCTCGGCTCGCTCATCTCGAAGGCGCACCGCGAGAAGGTGATCGCCGCGATCGAGCGCGGCGTCGCCGACGGCGGCGTGGTCGCGTGCGGTGGAGCGATTCCGCGGAAGCTGCCCGCACGCGTCGCGAACGGCGCGTTCCTCGAGCCGACGGTCTTGCTCGGCGTGCCGCCGACGAGCGCGTGCGTGCAGGAGGAGACGTTCGGCCCGGTCGTCACCGTGCACGGATTCGACCGCCACCGCGACGCGGTCGAGATGGCGAATGCGACGCGCTACGGCCTGGCTGCGAGCGTGTGGACGCGCGACCTGTCGCGGGCGCACCGGATCGCCGCGCGGCTTGATGCGGGCACCGTGTGGGTGAACTGCTGGATGCTGCGCGACCTGCGCGTGCCGTTCGGCGGCGTGAAGGACTCGGGCATCGGCCGCGAGGGCGGTCACGAGGCGCTGAAGTTCTTCAGCGACGTGTCGAACGTCTGCATCGCGACGGGAGAGGCGCCGTGATCGAGATCCGCGACGCGGGCGAGGCGGACCTCGAGGCGATCCGCGCGATCTACAACGAGTCGATCCCGAAGCGCCTCGCGACGGCGGACCTCGAGCCGCAGGGGATCGATGCGCGCCGCGCGTGGTTCGTGAACCGCGACCGCGCGACGCGGCCCGTGCTCGTCGCGGTCGACGCGCAGGGCGTCTGTGCGTGGGGCGCGTTCACGAACTTCAAGGACCGCGCGGCGTATGCGCCGACCGCGGAGATCTCGGTGTATGTCGCCGACCGCGCGGCGGGTCGCGGCGTCGGACGCACGATGCTCGATGCGCTGCTTTCGCGTGCGCCCGGGTGCGGCGTCGACCGCGTGCTCGCGATCTGCTTCGCGCACAACGAGCCGAGCCTGCGGCTCTTTCGCTCGCGCGGCTTCACCGAGTGGGGCGCGTTTCCCGACGCCTGCGTGATGGACGGCGTGCGGCGGAGCGTGGTGATCCTGGGCTGGGCGCGGTAAGCCGAAGGCGTCGAGGGCGAATCCCGAGCGATCGGTGCGCGGGTCGACACCCATGAAAGGCTGTCGACTCCGGCGGTTCTTCGCTCGTCGAGGGCAGAGCCCGAGCGATCGGTGCACGAGTCGACAGCCCTGATGGGTGCCACTACTTCCAGTAGTGGTTTCGTGTGCGTATCGGAAGGTGCTTGCAAACCACGCCCATTCGACTCCGCACTGCTGGAAGCAGTGGCACCCATGAAAGGCTGTCGACTCGGGCGGTCCTGCTCTCGCGCTGCGCGCTCGTCGAGGGCGAATCCCGCGCGATCGGTGCGCGGGTCGACAGCCATGAAAGGCCGTCGACTCCGACGGTCCCGCGCTCGCGCTGCGCGCTCGGAATCCGCTTCCTATCCGACCACCGCGATCGCCTTCACCTCGACGGCGATCGGCGTCGGCAGGCTCGTGATCCCGAGCGTCGTGCGCGTCGGGTTCGGGTTGCCCGGGCCCGCGAAGTACTCGGCGTAGACCTTGTTGTAGGTCGGGAAGTCGTTCTTCATGTCGGTGAGGAACACCGTCACGTCGACGAGGTTCGACCACGGGACGCCGGCGTCCTCGAGCACGGCCTTCACGTTGTCGAAGCAGGAGCGGCACTGCGCCTCGATGTCCTTCGATGCGATGCGGCCGTCGGCGCCCAGCGTGACGCCGGGGATCTCCTTCGATCCCTTCTTGCGCGGGCCGACGCCCGAGAGAAACAGCAGGTTCCCCACGCGCTTCGCGTGCGGATATGCGCCGACCGGTTCGGGTGCGCGCGAGGACACGACGTCGCCTTCGCTCTGGCTCATGCGAGGGAGCGTAGCACGGCGCGCACGGGGCTTGCGTCGAAGCCGACGAGCGGCAGGGGCAGCGCGATCAACTCGTACTCGCCTGCGGCGACATGCGCAAGGCGCAGGCCCTCGAGGATCGCGACGCCGCGTGCGAGGAAGCGCGTGTGCGCGGCAAGATCCTTCGACTCCTGCACATCGACGCTCGGGGTGTCGATGCCGATCAGCGTGACGCCGCGGTCGGCGAGCAGGTCGACGAGCGCGGGGTCGAGCGCGGCGAAGTCGCTGTTCCAGCGCGTGAAGTCTGGGAAGGTGCCCGTGTTGATGAGGACGCGCGGGTGTCGGATCGCGTCGAGCGGCGTGTCGAGGTGGGCGATGCCGACGCGCATGCCGCCCGCGCGGCGCTCGGCGCGCGCGTGCACGACGTGGCACGGGCCGAGGTAGCGCTCGAGCGGCATCGCGTGGATCGCCGCGGCGCCCGCGCCGTAGTGGTTTGCGCCGTCGGCGTGCGCGCCGAGGTGGACGGTCGCGCGCAGCGTCGAGAGCGTGACGGTCGCACCCTTCTCGATCTCGCAGAGGACTTCGCGCGAGACGGGCGTGTCGCCGGGCCACACCGCGATGTCGGGCGTGATCGCGGGCGTGATGTCGATGATCGGGCGCGCGGTAGAATGCATGCGTGTCATGGCGTTCGCCGCAGTTCTTCCTCGATGCGGTCGGGCCGTTCGCGGGCGAGGATCGCGGGGATCGCGGCGAGAACCGCGATCGCGAGCGCGATGACCGCGGTGTACGCGAGCCCGTAGTGGATCGTCGGCGTGAAGCCCGCGGGTCCGATGAGCCACGCAAGCTGGTCGAACAGGGCGCGCGCCTCGTCGGTTGGCAAGGTGCGTGCGCCCCACGTGTGCGTGCCGATCGCCTCTGAGCCGCGCGCGACCCAGCCGACGGCGAGGCCTCCTTGCGCGATCACGCCGACCGCACCGCCGCCGTTCGCGAGGAGTCCGACGGCCATGCCGCCGATCGCGCTTCCGAGCCACGCGATCGACAGGCCGCCGAAGGAGGCGAAGGTGCCGACTGAGAGTCCGCCGAAGGTCACGCCACCGATCGACATGCCCCCGAACGCGACGAGGCCCCGCGCGAATCCGCCGAACGCGAACACGCCCGTCGCGATGTCGCCGAACGCGAAGTAGCCCTTGGCATGGCCGAGGCGGCCCTTGTCGTCGGGGCCGTAGGCGATCGCCACGAGCGGCAGGCCGAAGAGGCGTCGCTTCGACGCGTAGCGTCGCGAGGGGCGCGTCATCATGCGACCGTTCGGACCGATCGCCGACCGCGTCAGCACTTCGACGAGCGGCCGGCCGCACTCGGGGCATGCGCTCGAGGTGGTGGCGCCGGTGAGTTCGTGGCCGCAGGCGGCGCAGAAGGGCTTGGGGAGATCGGTCGCGTGGGATGGACCGTTCACTTCGTCACCTCCGTTGCAAGAGAATGATGGTCGCGATCGCCGCCATGGTGGTGGCCAGCGTGCCCGCCACGCCCACGATCCACTTGATCGCGCGGTCGTTCGCAGCGCCGCGCGCCTTCGCCTCGCTGTACGGGACCGTCGAGAAGCTGACGAGGTCGTAGAGCGGCACGAAGGTCGCGGGCATGATGCGGTTGAGCGCGTGCTCGATCTTCTTCTTCCACTTGAAGCTGGCGCGGCCGGTGAGATCGCGCATCTCGATGAAGTTGCGCAGCGCCATGTCGGCGATCGCGTTGGCGTTGGCGATGCGCGCGGCTTCGTAGGTCTTCAGCGCGTCGTCGACCGTCGCGCTCGAGGCGAGTGCGTCGACGAGCGCCTCGCAGTCCTCGAAGCTCGCGTTCGCGCCCTGGCCGTAGAACGGCACGATCGCGTGCGCGGCGTCGCCGAGCAGCGTGACGCGACCGCGGGTCCATGGGCTGCAGCGCACCGTCACCATCACGCCGACGGGGTTCTTCGCGAAATCCTCGGCAAGCGTCGGCATGAGCGGCACGGCGTCGGGGTAGACCGCGCGGAAATGCGCGAGCGCGTCGGGGCCGGTCTTCACGGCCGCGAAGCTCGAGCCCGCGCCGTCGTGGCGCCAGAAGAGCGTGCAGGTGAACGAGCCGTCCGGGTTCGGAAGCGCGATCATCATGCTCTCGCCGCGCGGCCAGATGTGGAGCGCGTTCGGCTCCATGGCGAACGGCGCGTGCGGACCGCTTGCGACGGGCGGGATGTGGAGCTCCTTGTAGCCGTGGCCGAGGAAGTCCTGCGAGTAGTTGAAGCGCTCGGTCTTCTGCAGGGCGCCGCGCACGGCGGAGTACGCGCCGTCGGCGCCGACGACGAGGTCGGCGGTCGCGGTGCGCGACGCGCCCGTCGCGTCGTTCACGAAGGTGACCTCGCCCTTCGCGAAGTCGACCGATGCGCAGCGCTCGTCGAAGCGCACGGTGACATTCGCCTCGGCGGCTGCCGCGTCGAGCAGCGCGAGGTTGAGCGCGCTGCGCGAGACGGAATTGATCGCACGCGTCGGATCGGCGGAGTAGGGCTGGTAGCCCGCCGCGCCCGAGACCGGGTGGACCATGCGCCCGCCCATGCGGATCGCGTCCTTCATCACAGCGGCCTCGAGGCCCGCGCGTCGCAAGGCCTTGATGCCGCGGGCGCTGATCGCGAGGTTGATCGAGCGTCCCGCGGCGAAGCGCTTGGCGCGCGGGTCGCTGCGGCGCTCGACGAGCTCGACGGTCCACCCGGCGCGAGCGAGGTAGACCGCGAGGAGACTGCCGGCGAGACCGGCACCGACGATGAGAACGCGACCCGGGGACACGCGGTCATGCTATTGGAGTCTGCGCGACCGTGGGCAGGTGGTCCTGGGCTTCGTTCGCGGCAGGCCAAACTCGCTAGTCTTCGCGCATGGCCACGCTCACCGCAGCCGACCTCTCCCACGACCGCGAGTTCGCCCGCGCCCTCGACCAGCACGATGAGCTCTCGCCGTTCCGCGCCCGCTTCGCGCTTCCGCTCAAGCGCGCGGACGACATCTACTTCGTCGGCAACTCCCTCGGCCCCATGCCGCTCGCCGCGCGCGCGCTCGTGAACGAGGAGCTCGACGACTGGTCGCGCCTCGGCGTCGCCGGGCATCTCGGCGCGCGACGCCCGTGGTACAGCTACCACGAGCAGCTGCGCGGCCCGCTCGCGCGGCTCGTCGGCGCGCTCGAGCACGAGGTCGTCGCGATGAACTCGCTCACCGCGAACCTCCACTTCCTGATGACGACCTTCTACCGCCCCAGCGGTCGGCGCACGAGGCTTCTCATCGAGAAGGGCGCATTCCCGAGCGACACCTATGCCGTGATGTCTCATGTCGCCGCGCGCGGCCTCGATGCGAACGCCGAAGTCGTCGAGCTCGCGCCGCGCGCGGGCGAGTGGACGCTGCGCGAGGAAGACATCGAGCGCACGGTCGCCGCGCTCGGCGAGACGCTCGCGCTCGCGCTCTTGCCGGGTGTCCAGTACCGCACGGGACAGGCGCTCGACATCGCCCGCCTCACGCGCGCCGTGCACGCCGTCGGCGCTCGGTGCGGCTGGGATCTTGCGCACGCCGCGGGAAACCTCGCGCTCTCGCTGCACGATTCGAACGCGGATTTCGCGGCATGGTGCTCGTACAAGTACCTGAACTCGGGCCCCGGCGCGGTCGCCGGCGCCTTCATCCACGAGCGCCATGTGCGCGACACCACGCTTCCGCGCCACGCGGGCTGGTGGGGCAACGATCCCGCGACGCGCTTCCGCATGGAGGACCGCTTCGTGCCCACGCAGCACGCCGACGCGTGGAGCCTGTCGAACCCGCCGATCCTCGCGGTCGCGCCGCTCATCGCGAGCCTCGCCGAGTTCGACGCGGCCGGCATCGCGCGGCTTCGCGCGAAGAGCACGCTGATGACGGCGCTCCTCGAGTTCCGCCTGCGCGGGATCGCCGGGCTCGACATCATCACGCCGCACGGGTCGGACGCGCGCGGCGCGCAGCTGTCGCTTCTGATCGCGAAGGACGCGCAGGCGCGCTACGAGGCGTTCAAGGCCGCGGGACTCGCCTGCGACTACCGCGAATCGGGCCGTGGCGCCGGAGGCGAAGGCATCGTCCGCCTCGCGCCAGCGCCGCTCTTCAACACCTTCGACGAGGTGTGGCGCGCGGCCGAGATCGTCCGCGGCGTACTGCGCGCGTGAGACGTCGGCTCAGTTGACCGACCAGTTCACGAGCAGCGCCGCGAGATCGGCGCCGTCGATGACCCCGCTCTGGTCGATGTCGCCGTTCGCGGCGCCGCCGCCGCCCCAGTTGGCGAGCAGGATCGCGAGGTCGGCGGCATTGACGGTGCCGGTTCCGTCGAGGTCGCCGATGACGCCCTCGCATGCGTCGGGAACACCGTTCGCGTTCGTGTCCGCCGCGCCCGCCGCGATCGCGCACGCGTCCGCCGTCCCGTCGCCGTCGCAGTCGGAGAGGCCCGGCGCCGATGCGAACGCCAGCGTGTGATGCGCGCCGCCCGCGACCTGCTGCACGCTCGCGGCGGCCGCCGGCACGTTGCACTGGCCTTCGCTGTTGCGGCCCCATGCGCGCACGGTGCCATCGGTGCGGATCGCGATCGAGTGGAGCATTCCGGTCCCGACCGCACGCGCGGCACCGAGATCCGCCGGCACGTTGCACTGGCCTTCGCTGTTGCGGCCCCACGCGACCACGGTGCCGTTCGCGCGCAGCGCCAGCGAGTGGTAGCCCGCCGACGCGACGCTCGTCACGTTCGCAAGCCCGGCGGGAACCGCGATCTGGCCGAAGCCGTTGTCGCCCCACGCCGCGACGGTGCCGTCCGCGCGCAGCGCGAGCGTGTGGAGGTATCCGGCCTCGACGTCGGTCACGCCCGCCAGGCCAGCGGGCACGCTGCATTGACCGAGGTTGTTCTGGCCCCAGCAGACGACCGTGCCGTCGGACTTGAGCGCGACGGAGTGCGCGTTGCCTCCCGCGATGTCGACAACGACCCCGAGCGTCGACGGCACGTCGCACTGCCCGTCGAAGTTGCGACCCCACGCCGCCACGGTCCCGATCTGACGGATCGCGAGCGAGTGGAACGCTCCTGCCGCCACCTTGAGGCACGGCCCGATTCCGGCGGGAATCGTCGTCTGACCCTCGAAGTTGCGTCCCCATGCGACCACCGTGCCGTCGAGCCTGCGCGCGAGCGAATGGCCGTACCCGGCCGCGATCTGCAGCTGTCCCGTGAGGCCGGACGGCGGAGTCGACTGGCCGTTGTTGTTGCCGCCGGTCTCGCCGGGCTCGCCTGCGCCCCATGCAAGCGCGGCGGTGACGTCCTGGCATGCGTCGGGAACGCCGTTCGCATCGCAGTCGGAGGCGCCCGCGGCGATCTCGCACGCGTTCAGCACGCCGTCGAAGTCGCAATCAAGCGCGGGATCGGCGGCGATCTCGGCCTCGTCGTTGACGCCGTCGCCGTCGCAGTCGGTGAAGCCCGTCTGCGTGACCGTGTAGGTCAGGTCGCCGAACGCCAGCAGCGCCGCCCGGGACGGTCCGGCGTTCGGCTGCACCGTGAACGCAAACGTCCCCGTGCCGCTCGCGGGTCCGGGATTGGTGACCGTGATCCACGACGGCGCCGCCACGGGCGTCCAGTCGCACAGCGGCCCGATCGTCGTCACCGAGATGCTCGCAGTGCCGCCGGCGAGGCCGAAGCTTCCGCCCGAGGCGCCGATGTCGAGGACGCAGGCCGGGTTCGACGAGCACTCGACCACGGCCGCGCACGACGCGCCCGACATGTACTCGACGATCTCGCCCGCCGAAAGCGGGTGGAACACCAGCGCGATGTTGTTCATGCCGCCCGAGCACTGGTGGCAGTAGCTCATGATGGTGCCGTTCGCGGCGCCCGAGCAGTTGCCGTTGCCGCAGTTGTCGGCCGGCGGCGAGCGGTCGTGGGTGTGGATCGAGCCGGCGTTGTGGCCGAGCTCGTGGTTGAACACCATCACGTCCCAGTTCTGCGGGCTGTTCGTCACCATCGGCGTCGGGAAGAAGCCCGAGAGGTTTCCGTTGACTCCGTACGCATAGTCGGAACAGACCGCGTCGAGCCACGCGATCCCGCCGCCGAGCGCCCGGCCAGAGAGCATGTGGGCGACGTCGCGGCTCACCCCGGCCTGGTAGCTGTTCCAGTACTCGCGGAACTCGGGCAGCGCCGTCGAGGAGTTACCCGTGTTCCATGGATCCTGCGTCGTCCAGATGCGCGTGTAGGTGAGGCGGATCTGGACGCCTGCGTCACGCCGGTAGATCTCGTCCGCGGCTGCGACGAGCGTCTGGGCATAGCCGACGGCCGCCGCGACGTTTCCCGAGAACTTCGAGAGGTACTCCTGATCTGTCTCGATCGCCGTGTCGATCGAGCGGCAGGACGGCATGATCATGTCCGCCGTTCCGCCGTCGGAGGCGCCCTCCCCGTTCGCGCCCGCATCGGGCCGCGGCAGCGCGGAGCAACCGAAATCGAGCCAATCGACCGCGGCGAACGCGTCGCCGTCGATGCTGAAGACGGCGGGCGCCTGTCCGGAGCCGTACGGGCCCGAGCTGAGGATGAAGCGGCCTGCCTCGGAGTAGATGAAGCCGAACACGCCGGCCTCCGTCAACGAGATGAAGACGCGTGACGAATCGTCGCCGACGACCGTGCCGCCGAAGAGATGCGCGTCCGGCCACTCGATCGCCTCGACGAGCGGGGCCGCTCCCTTGCGCCTCGACGGCGTCACGATCTCGAGGCGCGCGTCGGCGGTGCGCGGTGCGATCCGCTCGACGACGAGGTCGACGGACGCGTCGCGGCCGATCGGAAACCCGGCGATCACCGACGCGCGGTCGGCGGGCATCGCCTTGATCGCGTCGATGTCGACCGCCATCGCCTCGCCGCCGGCGAGGAAGACGCGCTGGTCGAACGAACGTTCGAACGGCTCGAAGAGAGGAAGAATCTCGGGAGCACCCTGGGCGAGGGCCGCGCCCGCGACGGCCGCCGCCAGGGTCGCCGATGCTCCGAAGCGGAGGAGGCGCGTGCGATGGTCAGGCGTCCGGGTCGTCGGAAGAGCGGGTTGCAGCATGGTCGGGGATCGATTCGGATCTGCTCGGAGGCCTCGTCGGAGATTCCGTCGCGCCTGTAGGGGCATCATTACGCGAGAATGGCCCGCGCCGCGGCACGCAATCGGACGCTTTGCCCGAAATCGCGGTTGCGCGGCCGCAGCGCGGCGAGCGATTCCGATGCGCGGCCGATTCAGAGTCCCAAGAACTCCGCGGCGGTCCCCCCGAGCATTCGCACCCGGTCGGCCGAGGACACGTCGTCCATCGCGCGGATCATCTCGCCCGCCACGCGCTCGCCGAGCGGGAACGGGTAGTCGCTTCCGAGCGCGAGGCGCGACGCGCCGACCGCGTCGATGAGGAACCGCAGCGCCTGCGGGTCGTGCACCAGCGTGTCGAAGTAGAAGCGCCGCATCTGTTCGCGCGGGCTGTCGGTGCAGTCGACCGCGCAGAGATCGGGCCGCTCGCGGAAGCCGTGCTCGATGCGGCCGATCGTGAAGGCGAGGCTTCCGCCGCCGTGCGCGAGGCACACCTTGAGCGAGGGCAGCCGCGCGAGCACGCCGCCGAACATCAGCGAGCACGCCGCGCGCGCCGTCTCCGCCGGCATCCCGACGAGCCACGGCAGCCAGTACTTCTGCATCGCGCCCTGGCCCATCATGTTCCAGGGATGGATGAAGACGGGCACGCCCCGCCGCGCGCAATGCGCGAAGAACGGGAAGAGCTCGGGCGAATCGAGGTTCAGCTCGACGACCGAGTCGCCGCCAGCGCCGCGGCGATGCGCGTTGACGTTCGAGCCGATCTCGACGCCGCGCATGCCGAGCTCGTCGATCGCGCGGTCGAGCTCGCGGCACGCGAGATCGGCGTCCTGCAGAGGCACGGTCGCAAGCCCCGCGAAGCGCGCAGGATGCGCGCGCACCACGCCCGCGATGTGATCGTTGAGATGCCTCGCAAGCTCGAGCGCCGCGTGCGCGGGCTGGTGATACGAGAACATCACGGGCACCGTCGAGAGGACCTGCATGTCGACGCCGTGCTCGTCGCACTCGCGGATGCGCGTGGCCGCGTCCCAGCAGTTCGCCTCGATGTCGCGGAAGTGGCGGCCGTCGATGGTCAGCCGCGCGCAGCCGCAGCCGGATGCGCCCCGCCCGAGGTGCTCGATCGCGAGCCAGCCGCGCGTGCCCGCCTTCGCGGCGAGGTCGGGCCATGAGGGCGGCAGGATGTGCGTGTGAAGATCGATCGTGCGCATGGATCGCGTGTGTGGAGATTATCCGCTTCCCCCCGCGGCCGCTGCACGCGCATCGTGCGAATCGGAGCGTTACACTCTCCGTTCCAGCCGTGTCGCACACCCGTGCCCAGCATCTCTCACCGAAGGCCTACGCGGCCCTCGCCATCGGCGCCATCGGAGTCGTCTTCGGGGACATCGGCACGAGCCCGCTCTACGCCCTGAAGGAGGCGTTCGCGCATCTCCGGCAGAACGGCCAGTCGGTCGACGATCTCTACATCCGCGGCATCCTGTCGATCGTCTTCTGGCTTCTCGTCTTCGTCGTCAACATCAAGTACATCTTCGTCATCACCCGCGCCTCGAACCGCGGAGAGGGCGGCACGTTTGCGCTCCTCTCGCTGATTCCGCGCGGGCTGAGCGCCCAGTCGCGGAGGAGCCGCCTGTACTTCTCGATGATCGCGATCTTCGGGGCTGGGCTGCTCTTCGGAGACGGGGTCATCACGCCGTCGATCTCGGTGCTTTCGGCGATGGAGGGACTCGAGTACCAGAACGCCGCGCTCAAGCCGGCGGTGATCCCGCTGACGCTGCTCATCCTGATCGGGCTCTTCTACTTCCAGCAGTTCGGCACGGCGAAGATCGCGAAGTTCTTCGGCCCCGTCATGTGCCTGTGGTTCATCACACTCGGGGTGCTGGGGCTGTTCGCGATCCTCGAGCGCCCCGAGGTGCTGCGCGCGCTCAACCCGATGTACGCGATCTGGCTGATCCAGGAGCATCCGGTCGAGGTGTTCCTGCTGCTCGGCTCGATCGTGCTCTGCGTGACGGGCGCGGAGGCTCTCTACGCCGACATGGGCCACTTCGGCATCAAGCCGATCCGCCTCGGCTGGTACCTGCTCGTCGGCCCCGGGCTCGTCCTCAACTACTTCGGGCAGGGCGCGCTGCTCCTCAACGCGCTCGACGGCAGCGGCGGCACGGTTCCCGAGGACTTCCACCCGTTCTGGAAGCTGGTGCCCGACATGCTGGTCTACCCGATGATCGCGCTCGCGGCGGCCGCGACCATCATCGCGAGCCAGGCGCTCATCTCGGGCGTGTTCTCGCTGGCGCGCCAGGCGATCCGCCTCAGCATGCTGCCGCGGCTCGAGACGATCCACACGAGCGGCGAACAGGAAGGCCAGATCTACATCCCCTCGCTGAACGGCATCCTGCTCGTCTCCTGCCTGTTCACGGTGCTGCTCTTCCCGTCGTCGTCCCAGCTCGCCGCCGCCTACGGCATCGCGGTGACCCTCGACATGATGATCACCACGATCATCTTCGCGATGGTGGCGCGCAAGTTCTGGCGCTGGCGCCGGCGCTGGGTCATCCTGGTCGCAGGCAGCTTCCTCGTGGTCGACGCGCTCCTCGCCGGCGCCAACATGCTGAAGTTCTTCTCGGGCGGATGGTTTGCGCTTGCGATCGCGATCATGGCGTTCGCGGTGATGTCGACCTGGGTCCAGGGGAGCTACATCGTCGGGCGCAAGCTCGCGGAAGAGACGCAGTCGATCCACGACTTCCTCGCGAAGCTGTGGACCGAGGCGATTCCCCGCGTGCCCGGCACGGCCGTGTTCCTCACGACCAACTACAACACGCCGCTCGCGCTCAAGCACTTCGTCGAGCACGCACACGTGCTGCACCAGCAGGTCGTGCTCATGACGATCGTCTCCTCGAACCTGCCTGTCGTGCCTGCGGCGCGGCAGGTCCGCGTCGAGTGGCTGCCCGACGGCGTGTGGAAGATCACGGCGCTCTGCGGCTTCATGGAGAGCCCGAACATTCCGCGTCTCCTTGCCCGCGCGCGGCAGTACGGCTTCGAGTTCGACCCCGAGCAGACGACCTACTTCGCGCGCCGCACCTCTGTGGTCTCGACGGGCGACGCGAAGATGGCGGGCTGGCGCAAGCGCCTCTACGCGATGCTTGCGCGCAACTCCGCCGACGCGACGCGCTCCTTCAGCCTGCCGCCCGACCGCGTGGTCGACTTCGGCGCGCAGGTCGAGCTGTGAGCGAGGGCGGGGTGGCGGATGCATCGCCGAGCGCGAAGCGCGAGCGCTGAACCAACCGACTGCGACAGCCCTTCATGGGTGCCACCGCTTCCAGCGGTGCGGAGTCTGGGTGCGTCGGTACGCGCGCTGTGCGACTGTGCATGCGAACCCACCACTGGAAGTGGTGGCACCCATGAAGGGCTGTCGACCCGGGCGCATTCCGCTCGCGCTTCGCGCTCGGGCTGAACTCAAGCCACGCGCCATCCCCGCCAGAGGGAGCCGCCGCAGCGGCGACCGCTCAAACCTCGCGGCCGCAGCCGCGCGGGCATCCGTGCGCGACAGCAGCACCAGAGGGAGCGGCCGCAGCCGCGACCGCTCAAATCACGGCTTCGCGATGCGGTGCCCGCACTTCTTGCAGGTCGAGAGCACCGGGTCGGCCCAGAACTCCTCCATCGCGCGGGCGAAGTGCTGCACGATGTCCTTGCAGTCGAACACCTTGTCGTAGACGAGCGAGTTGCACTTCTCGCAGAAGAAGATCAGGTGCTCCGGCTCGCCCTGCGGGCGGCGGCGCTCGACGACGAGGCCGATGGTGTCGGGCCCGCGCTGCGGCGAGTGCGGCACGTTCGGCGGAATGAAGAAGACCTCGCCCTCGTGGATCCTGTGGACCTTCACCACGCCGTCCTCGATCGTCTTCACATGCACGTCGCCCTTCAGCTGGATGAAGAACTCCTCGCTGTCGACCTGGTGGAAGTCGTTGCGCGCGTTCGGGCCCTTGATGATCATCACGAAGAAGTCGCGGCCCGAATAGAGGTACTTGTTGCCGACCGGCGGCTTGAAGTGCTCGCCGTTGGCGGCGACCCAGTCGAGCAGGTTGAACGGCGCCATCACCGAGCCGTCGGCCATGAACCCGTTCGGTTCGCCCGGGGTGTCGGGGATCGACTGGAATCGCGAGACGATGCCGGGCTTCTGCTGCGACGCAGGTGTTGGGGTGCTCGGGGTCATGCCGCAATCGTACTGCGGGTGCGCGATCGATTACCATCCGCGCCCGATGGCCGGCGGCGAAATCACGCAGAACCGCATCCCGTTCACGCGCTCGCTCGCGGGCCGCCTGCTCTTGCTGGGAATCCTTCCCGCTTCGGCGCTGATGGCCGCGGTTCTCGCGTGGGGCGCGTGGGACAGGTTCCACAGCCTCGAGGTGATGGCCGAGGACGAGCTCCTGCGCGAGGCGATCTACGCGGCAGCCAAGATCGAGGAGTCGAACGCGCGGGCCATGGACATCGCGCGCACCGTCGCGGCGCAGCAGGAAGGCGGGCTGTTCGGACAGCGCGCGCTCACGGTCGACCTCCTGAGGCGCACGCTCGCCGCGAACCAGAACGTGACCGCGGTGTCGGTGTGCTACGAGCCGAACGCCGACGGCAACGACGCCGCCGCCGTCGCCGACGCCGCGGTGCCCCGCGAGTGGATCGACGACGCCGGACGCTTCATTCCCTATCCCTTCCGCGACTGGACCAAGGGCGGCGCGATCTCCGTCAAGCGGTTGGTCGAGTACGACACCGGGCTCTACTACGACGGCGTTCGCCGCGCGTTCGCCGAGACGGGCAAGGCGGAGACGCTCGTCACCGAGCCGTACCTCTACGACGGCCAGCTGATCGTCGAGCAGTCGCATCCGATCGTGATCGACGGGCGGTTCAAGGGGATCGCCTGCGCCGATCGCTCGCTCGCGGCCATCGAGCAGATCGTGCGCGAACGGGCCGCCATCTGCGGCGCCGACGCGTATCTCATATCGTCGCGCGGCAGGTTCATCGTGGCGACGACCGACGCGGCCGGAGAGAGGACCGCGACGGACCGCCTCCAGACGACGCCGGTCGCGGAGTCGCAGCTCGCGTCGCTCGTCGGTCCGTTCGTGCGCGAAGCCGATGCGGACGGTCACGTGCTCAACTCGACAGACCCGCTCGACGGCGAGGAACTCCTTGCGACGGGCGTGCGCATCGGTCAGGGCGGGTGGACGCTCGTGTTCACGAAGCCCCGCGAGGTGGTGATCGCGCCGATCCGGGCCGATCTCTGGCGGATCGGCGCGTTCCTCTTCGGCGCCGTGGGGCTCGCGGCCGGGCTCGTGACGTGGACGGCGCTGCGCATGGGACGGCGCCTCCGGTCGGCTGCGGACGCCGCCAACCGCATCGCCCAGGGCGACCTCTGCCGCGACATCCCTTCATGCAGCGCCGACGACGAGACCGGCGTGCTGACGCGCAGCCTCCAGCGCATGCAGTCGAACCTCAACGCGCTGCTGACCGGCATCAAGACCGCCGGCGTCACGCTCGACTCGAGCGCGCTCGAACTCGGCGCGACCAGCCGCGAGCAGTCGCAGATGGCGCACCGATTCGGCGAG
>JBIKWD010000147.1:0-8295 GCA_044356505.1 Phycisphaerales bacterium | reverse complement strand
CTCGAAGTTCGGGAAGGGGGGCGCCGGGAGCGGAGTCGGGCATGCTGCGGAGCGCATTCTGACCAAAACCCGCGGGCTCGTGGGGGCGAAATCCCGAAGCGGGGCCCGCTTCTCGGCCGATACCACACCGTCGAAGCGGCCGATGCGTCCCCCGACGGACGTGCCGCCCGATCCGACTCCTCGAAGAACCACCCCATGAATCGGACCACCGCCATCTCGCTCGTCGTCGCCCTCTCCACGCTCGCCGGCTGCTACGGGCCGCGCGGCGCGATCTATCCCTACTCGGGCAACGGCTACACCTACGTCTCGAGCGAGATGAATCCCGTCACCATCACGCTCATCGATACCCGCACCGAGGAGCCGTTCTTCAAGCTCGAGATCCCGGTCGGCAAGCAGCTCACCCTCAACTTCCTCGAGGGGAAGGGCGACGACCCCGTGCTCCGCCCCGACCGCATGGTCTACGCCATCATGGACGCGGGCACCTCGACCGGGCGCCTGACGAACCAGCTCACCTGCCCGCCGCAGGGCTGCCGCCGCATCGTCTACGACCTGCGCTCCTCACCCGAGGCCCGCGAGGCTCCGCCCGAGTACGACTACCGCATCGACGGCGTCAAGGGACGCCCCGCGTGGTGGACCCCGCAGGGCGGCGAACTTCCGCCCGAGACGCGTTTCTACGAGTGAGCGGACGCCGCGGCGTCGGCGCCGCGGGCAAGGCGGGCGAAGCGTTCGCCGCGTTCCTCGTAGTTCGTGAACTGGTCCCAGCTCGCGCACCCCGGTGAGAGCAGCACGATGTCGCCTTCGCGGGCCTCGCCGCCGATGCGCCGCATCGCCTCGTCGAGGGTGCCGCAGGCGACGCTTCGCGCGCCGCCGGCGATCGCGGGTGCGGTCCTTCCGATCGCGTACACGCCGGCGAGCGACTCGCCGAGCGCGCGGATCTTCGAGAGGTCCGCGCCCTTGTCGTATCCGCCCGCGATGAGACGGATGCGCGAGGGGTCCTCGAACGCGCCGATCGCGAGCAGGGTCGCCTCGACGGTCGTCGACTTCGAGTCGTTGTAGTAGCGCACGCCCTTCGTCTCGCAGACGAAGGCGAGGCGATGTGCGAGCCCTGGGAAGCGTTCGATGCGGGCGCGGAGCGCCGCGAGATGCGCGGCGGGATCGAGCCCGGCCGCGCGATAGGCGGCCGCGGCGGCGGCGAGCGCGAGCCGCGCGTTGGATCGGTTGTGCGCGCCGGGAACGCTCGGGCGCATCTCGTCGATGGCCGGAAGCGCGCACGCGTCGGGCGACGGCGCGCCCCACCACGGTTCAGCGCCGAGAGCGACGGCCCGCTCGGCCTCGTCGGAACCCGCGAACGCCGACACGAACCACGCGTCGCGCGGCGCGAACGCGCGCAGCATGGCCTTGGCCTGCGAGTACGCGGGGAAGTCTCCGTGCCAGTCGAGGTGGTTCTCGAGGAGGTTCGTGAACACGGCGACGCGAGGCGACCAGCGGAGCGTCTCGCCGAGCCACCACAGCATCGCGCTCGAGAGCTCGAGCACCACGAAGTCGTCGGCGCGCACGGCGTCGAGCGTGCCGAGCAGCGAGCCGCCGATGTTGCCGCCGAGGTGCGCGCCACGGCCAGACGCGCCGCCACGGTCGTCGAGCGCGGCGTGCAGCATCGCGCTCGTCGTGCTCTTGCCTGCGCTTCCCGTCACGCCGACGAAGTCTGTGACGCCGCGGGCGCAGAGTTCCGCGATCGCGAGCCCGATCTCGGTGTGGAGCGGCACGCCGGCCGCGCGCGCAGCCGCGAGATACGGGTTCTGCCAAGGCTTCGGAACCGCGGGATTGGCGACGACCGCGTCGGTCTCGACGAAGTCGCGCTCGACGTGCCCTCCGAGCGCAAGCCTCACGCGGCCGGACCCGACGAGATCCGCGATCGCGGCGAGCGGCCGCGCGAGCTTGTCCGCGGGCTCGCGGTCGGTGAGCACGACGGACGCGCCCTTCGCGACGAGGTAGCGCGTGACCCCGACGCCGCCTCCGAACTGGCCGACACCCATGACGGTGACGCGCGCACCCTCGAGGTGCGGGGGCTGCGGGCTCTCTACGCGGCAGGCGCCGCTCGCTGGGCGCTCGGTCATGGTGCAACGCCCTTCGCCGGCTCGGCGGTTTCCGGTTCCTCGGCGGTTTCCGCCTCCTCGGCGGCTGGTTCCCTCACCTCGGGGGCCGCAGGCTCCGCCGCTCCCGCGAGCGATCCGAGCGTGAGCGCGCCGCGCACCTCGTCGTCGATCCGGATCGACTCGAGCCTCACCTTCGGCATGAAGCCGCCTGCCGAGGGAATCAGCTTCGCGATCAGCACGCCGCCGAGCCGTTCGGTCTCGAAGTCGAACTTGACCGCCATCTCGAGGGAGTGAACCCCCGACATCAGGTCCGGCTTCGGCACCTCAGAGCGGATCGTGAAGTCGGTCAGCGAGCCGTAGCGCGCGCGCGCTTCGTCGGCGAAGGCGCGGACGTCGCCAACGTCCAGGACGGACCCCGCCGACGGCGACCAGCTCGACAGCGCGGCGCGCCCGCCCTCGAGATCCACAGCGGCGAAGGTGGCGCGGACACCCGCATCGAGCTGATCGTTCCACCACCGCTGCATCGACACGATGCCCCACTGGAGAAGGAGGGTCAGCACGATGCTGACGCTTCCGAGCGAGATGCCGGTCCATGCGGCCCAGCGGCCGCGGAGCGCGCCCTGCGAGGCGCGGATCCGCTCGAGCGAGATGATGCCGAGCAGCAGCGCGAGCGGCCCGCCGATCGCGCCGCCGACGCACGCGAAGACCGTCGCGAGCGCACCGACGATCGCGGACGCGCGGGCAAGAGCGCTCATCCGTCCGCCGATCGGGGGCGGAGCTGGCCGAGGAGAATTCGCGTCCGTGCCTTCCTGCTGCATCTATGCGGTTTATAGCGCGAGGGTGCGGCCCATGGAGCCGCACCCTCGGGTGCTTTCAGGAGTCCGCGCGATGGCGAGGGTTCAGCAGTCGCCCCACGCCCCGAGCAGGATCGCGAGGTCGTTGGCGTCGGTGAAGCCGTCGTCGTTCACGTCGGCGTTCGGCGTGCCCCACGCCCCGAGCAGGAACGCGAGGTCCTCCGCGGTGACCGCCCCGTCGCCGTTCAGGTCGGGCGGGCATGGAACCACCTCGGTGCAGGTCACGGTGAGCGTTCCCGCCCCGCCGGTCGAGTTGGCGCCGACCCGGACGAAGTAGCTTCCGCCGGCGAAGGCGCTGAACGTCACGCTCGCGCCGCCGTTGGTGCAGTTGGGGTCGTCGTTGTTGCATCCGACGAGCGTGCCGGTCGTGGGGCAGGCAAGGCTGTAGACCGCCAGCCGCGAGTTGAACGCCGTCGTTCCGCAGGTCGTGATCTTCGCGGTGCCGGTGCATGGAGCGGTGAAGAGGTACCAGATGTCCCGCTGCATGGTCGTGCCGACCCCGCCATCGCATGCGGCCGGCAGCGTGGTGGCGCTGTTGGTCGCGGTCGCGTTGTTGAAGGCGAAGACGCCTGTGCCGATCGCGGTGGCGTTGGCGCACTCGTCGTTCGCCGGCAGCACGACCGCCACCACCGAGACGTTGTCGATGTACCAGTTGTCGTCGACCTGGTCGCCCTGGGTGCGGAAGCGGATGCGGAACTTGTTGTGCAGCGCGTTCGCGGGCAGCGTGTGGGTGAACTCCGTGAAGGTCGTCTGGTTGATGCCGTCCGAGGTGATCGTGTTCAGCGCCTGCCACTTGAGAAGGTTGTTGAAGTACTCGACGACCAGCTGCTCGCCCGACTCGACGCCGGTGCGCTGCACGAAGTAGCCGACCGTGGCGGTCGACTGTCCGCCGAGCAGCATGAAGTTCGAGCGGATCTCGTCGTCGCCGTACGTGTTCGCGGTCAGGGTGTTGAGGTTGAGCGAGCGGGTCGGGCTTGGCTCGTTCAGCGCGGCGGTCGAGAGCGAGCCGCCCTTGTTGAAGATCCAGTTGTTGGTGTTCACGGAGAGGGCCTCGAAGGTCTCCGAGAACGGGAGCGCGATCGGCGCAGGCAGCGCGACGTCGCAGGTGACCGAGTTGCGATAGGCGACGATCTGATTCTGCTCGCTCGTCGAGAAGCGCAGGTTGGTGCCGGTCGAGCCCTGGCAGCTGTTGACCGCCGAGCACATGATGTTGCAGGGATTCGTCGCGTCGCAGTGCTGCGCGTTCCAGTTGTGGCCGAGCTCGTGCGCCGACAGCGTGGTGCGGAAGTCCGCGATCGTCGTGAAGCGGCTCTCGACCGACGAGTACGCGAGGTTTCCGAAACCGCTGCAGTCGTTTCCGTTCTGGTTGCAGACGACGCCGAGCCACGCGAGGCCGATGACGCTGCCCTGGATGGTCTTGCCGGTGAAGAGCTGCGCGACGTCGCGCGAGATCTCGTTCTCAGGCGTCGTGTTCCACTTGGTGCGGAACTCGCAGAGCAGGTTCGTCATCACGCTCGTCGTGTACGGGTCCGCGGAGGTCGCGCGCACCACGATCGTCGTGTATTCGTAGCTGATGTTCACGTCGCGGTCGTAGACGAACGTGACGTTGTTCATCACCGTCTCGATGTCGTTGACGGTCGCCGCCACGTTCGACCCGTTCTTCTGATAGAACTCGAAGTCCGCGTCGAAGGCGATCTTGGTGAGGAACGGCGAGGCGCCCGCGACGCCACCGTCGCCTTCGCCCGCGCCGCTCTCTCCGCCGCCGAGGGGCATGCCGGGGAAGCCGCCGCCCGAGACGGAGCCGTTCGACTCCGCCGGATCGTTCGGAATGCCGTTCATCCAGTCGGGAAGCGCAAGGCCGGCGTCATCGATTCCGCAGCGGCCATCCATCGGAGCGAGATCCGAGCGTCGGTAGACGACGTGCTCGTTCGCGGGGCGCCCGGCGAAGAAGTCCGAGCTCGGCTGCACCCAGATGATGTCGCCGTCGGCGGGAATCATCGCGGTCAGCTTGCCGTCGACGATGCTCGCCGCGACGGGCGTCCCGTCCGACAGGACCGAGCCGCGGTAGGTGCGGTGGGGCGGCGCGGCCTGCTCGACGAGTTCGCCTCCGCCGTGGTCGACGAGGACCTTGAAGCCGGCGCTGCGCATCGAGGTCCGGAAGAGGCGGACGGTCTCGAGACGGCCTTCGAACGGGATCTGGATCTCGACCTCTTCGGGGATGCCGGTCGGCACGGCGATCGCGGCGCTGGTGTACGCGGTCATGCCGGGGATCACCGGAGCGAAGTCGACGCCCGTCTGCGCGGCCTGTTCGACCTTGCGGATCGAGAACTGCGTCCCGCCCTTCGGCGCGGCCGCGCCCTTCCGTGGCACGGGATTGGTGGAGGCGACGGACGCGCCCTTCGTCTCCGCGTGCGACGACAGGGCGGTCTTCACGACCGCAGGCTCGGCAGCGACGCTCGCCGTTGCGAGAGGATCCTTGCAGCCGTCATGCCCAAGGGCCACCGAGGCGAACCCCTGGGAGAGCGAGAGTCCGACCGCGAGTCCCGTGGCAAGTCCGGGTGCGAGGAGGGCGCGGGCGCCGTTTGCGAGCGAGCGGTTCGTTGGCTTCATCGTTGGATCCTTCATCCTTTCGGTCTCGACGCTTCGCAGCGGGGCGTGCGTGGGTTCGGCCCACGTCTTCCGATTGCGTCACTTGGCCCTCCGCGCCTGGCCCGTGGGGCGAGGCTTTGCGTCGGGATCGCTGCTTCATTCAAATGAATCGGGGGCGAAGACCGTTGGGTCCTCGCCCCCGTGTGTCAGGGGAGCGCGCCGGTGGACTAACGACCCGCCACGGCGATCAGTTCTGTCAGTTCCAGTTTCCGAGCAGCACGGCCATGTCGGCGGCGTCGGTGGTGCCGTCGCCGTTGAGGTCGCCGGCCGCGGTGCCCCAGCCGTTCAGCAGGACCGCGAGGTCGCTCGAGTTGACGGAGCCGTCGCCGTTGAGGTCACCCACGATGACCGGAGTGCTCGGCACGACCGCCGTCGAGGTGATGGAGGTCGCCGGGCTGTTCGCGGTCGGCGCCTTCCAGATGCCGACGGTCACGTCGGCGTTGTTCGCGGCGGGGGCGACGTTCGCCGTGAAGCGGAAGTTGTAGAGGGTCGACCAGCGGACGGCGTTCGCGTTCGCCTGCGTGTTGGGCTCGCAGGTCCACGTGATCATGCCGTTGGCGACGGTCGCGGTCCACGGGGCGTTCGAGACGTTCTCGCCGTTCATGTAGGCGGGCGCAGAGAACCCGATGTTGGTGACCGTGACGCCAGCGGGAATCGGAACCGAGAAGCTGCCGGCCGCGCGGTCGGAGTTCAGGTTCTGGATCGCGTACTCGTAGCGCCAGGTGCCGTCGTTGTTGTTGATGGCGCGGTAGCCGACGAGGATGCGGCCGTCGCCCTGGATGTCGAGCGGCTTGATGCCGACGTCGGAGTGGATCTGCTTCCAGGCGTAGATCGCCGGCTGCTGCTGGACCGTCGGCCCCGTGAGGGTGAGCGGGTAGCCAAGCTGGGTCGACCATGTGGAGCCGACCGTCATGAGACGGTACGAAGAATTGTTGTCGTCGTTGTTGGCGGCGGCGTCCTGGGGGTGGATGTACTGACACTCGGCGACGTAGGTCGCGCCCGGGTTCTGGGCGGGATCGAGGTCGCTCCGCTTGACCGCGACGCGCTCGCGCAGCGAGCTCGGAAGGGCGGACGGCGGCGTCGGGTCCGCGTAGGTCCCGCTGAAGACGCCGGTCGCCGGATTGATCGGGCCACGGCTCTTCAGGTCGCCCTGGTCGCCGTTGAGGCTCGCGGTGTACGGATCGGAGCAGCCGATGCCGAGCACGGTCGGGCAGCCACTGCCGGCGGGCTGGCAGCTTCCGCAGAGCGTCTGCTGGAGCGCGCAGAAGCCGTGCTTGACATACGACATGCCGATCTGTTCGATCGCACCGTTCTTGATGCGGAACATGTTCTGCGGGATGACGGGGTGGTTCGGATTCGGGTTCGGAATCCACTGCAGCTGCTGGGTGCCGATGTTGCAGCTGGTCGAGCCGAAGGCATAGGACGCGTACTGCACGCCGTTGTAGGTTCCGGGGGTGTAGCGGGCCGTGTCGGGAATCGCACCCACGATCACGTCGGGACCGGCGTTCGCAACGCCGCCATCGCCGCCACCCGGGACGGCGGTCGCCTCAAACTGGCCGAGGAAGACGGCAACGCCGCCGAGGAGCAAGCCGCCGAGGGTCAGACATGTCTTCACGATGTTCTCCTGCTCATTGAATTTCCGAGGGACACGAGAGCTTCACGGGCACCCGACCGCCTGCCGACCACACGCAGGCTTCTTGAACCGCATCGCTTCAAGATACATTCAACTTCGGCGGATACGAGCTGAACGCGCGCATTTCCGACGGAGTCTTGAGCCGGGTCGCCCGACACGGTTAGAGGACATCTCCGTCCTGTGCGGGTCGGTGGATGCGAGTTCTCGCGGTTGCAGACAAAAAGACACCCGCCGCGGTTTGACCGCGGCGGGTGCAGGAAGCTGTTGGCTGAGCGCCGAAGGCGGTATCAGCGACGACGACGGCCAGCGAGGCCGGCGAGGCCGAGAAGCGCCATCGCGCCGGGAGCCGGGATGACGCCGAGCGAGAAGGTCGCCTCGGCGAACTGGACCGGGGAGCCAGCGACGCCGCTGTTGTAGCCGATCTTCAGGTTCCAGGTGCCGCCGTAGGTGTCGCGATCGATCACGAACTGGCCGAGGCGGACCGAGTCAAGCAGGTTGCCCGGGTTGCCGACGCGACCCTGGAGATTCGGGGGGTTCGAGTTGAACCAACCGACGTTCGCGCCGTTCGGAACGTCGGGGCGGGCCCACGAGAGGCCACCCCACGACGGGTCGGCGTTGGTCGAGTTGGTTCCCGACGCGTTTCCACCGATGGTGAGGAACGAGTCGAACGGACGGTTCAGCGTGTTCGAGCCGGTCTGCTGCGGATTCCAGGTGCCGAACGCCTTCTGGAGCACGCCCGAGTTCGAGGACGCGTTGTCCTTGTGATAGAAGATGTTCGTGTCCGAACCGTCGGTGAGGTTGAAGTTGAACGCGTTGAGCACGGTGTCCGTGCCGCCGTTGAAGCGGGCGTAGAGGACGTAGACGTCGAGGTTCACGCCAGAATTCGAGGTCTGGGTCTTGACCGTGTAGTACTCGACGAAGGCCGCGGACGCGGAGCTCGCAACGGCGGCGGTGAGGGCCAAAGCCATCAGCTTCATGATTCTCTCTCCTAGATGTTGAGGAACAGGGACAGGAACACACACAGGCAGGCCTTCGTTCAAACTGATGAATGAAGACCGAGGAACCG
>JBIKWD010000008.1:0-30933 GCA_044356505.1 Phycisphaerales bacterium | reverse complement strand
GCAGCATGCGGAAGTCGTCGAGCACCGCACCCGCCGCGGTCGCGCGCTCGAGATGCGCAAGCGCGGCACGCGCGTCGCCCTCGGCAAGCTCGGCGGCCGCGAGCAGGAGCGTCGCCGGCGCGCCGAGCGCCTCTTCCCCGCCAAGCGCGGAAAGCTCGGCGCGCACGCCCGCAAAGTCGCGGAGCCCATGCAGGCACTGCGCGCGGAGCAGCCGCACGAGCGCCGAGGCGCGGAACGATTCGTCCAGGCCGTCGATCACGGCGATCGCCTTCTCGAACTCGAGCGCGTCGGTGTGGGACTGCGCAAGCTGCATCTGGTTCGAGGCGATCGTGTCGCGGCGCGTCTTCCCGGCATCCTCGCTGAGCGGCTCGATGTACCCAAGCGCGACAAGCTGCTCGAGCGCGGCATGCGCCTCGGCCGGGTCGATGCGGAGATCCGCGGGATGCATGCCGCACGGCCCCTCGACGGATTCCCACGAATCGATGCGCTCGGCGACGGAAACGCCGTCGAGCACCTCGGCCAGCACGCGTCCGCGCATGTCCTTGCCGGCCGGCAACCCGAGGAGCGCGAGGATGGTCGGGGCGATGTCGAGGATCGAACCGCCATGAAGCCGAGTGCCCGCGCGGATGCCAGGGCCAGCGGCGGCGAACATCCCGAACGGACGGTGCCACGCCACTGGGTTCGACTCCGCCGCCTTCGGATCGGGCCGGCGATGGTCGTTCCAGTAGCCGTGGTCGCTCACGATCACGACCGCGGTGTCGTCGCCCGCGAGCGCAAGCAGCGACTCGAGCATCATGTCGTGGAAGCGGTAGATGCCCACCATGCAGTGCTGGTACGCCTCGAAATCCTCGTGCGAGACGGCGTCCATCTTCGGCGGATGGAACTCCATGAACTCATGGCCGAAGCGGTCGATGCCCTCGTAGTAGACGGCGGTGAAGTCCCAGTCGTCGCGCGCCATGAGGTCGGTGGCGAACGCCTGCACGCTCGCCGTCTGCGCGAGCATGCCAAGCAGCTTGTCGAGGCGGTGCTTCTCCTGCGCGGCCACGCGCTCGGCGTCCGGCACGAACGGCAGCACGGCGGTCTCGTCGAGCTCGGTGGGATGGATGCGGCACTCGGCGAGTTGCTCGGCGAGCTCAGCGGGGTGCACGGAGTTCGCCGGAAGCGGCGAGAGCGGCGGCTCGTCGGGGCTTCGGAACTCGGTCTGGTTCGAGACCATCGCGCCGAGGATCGGCTCGGCGGGGTGCGATGCGTACCACCCGACCACAATCGAGCGCAGCCCGCACTGCGTCAGGATGTTCCACAGCGCCTTCGCGCGGCGGCTCGTGCTCGCGGTCGTGCGGATGCCCGCGCCGTCGGGGTCGGGCTCGGTGAACCCAAGCACGCCATGCGCATCGGCGCGCTTGCCGGTCGCGATGGTGTTCCAGAGGATCGGCGAGAGAATTGGCCGCGTCGTGGCGAGGTTGCCCGCGGCGCCGCGTTCGAGCAGGCCCGCGAGCGTCGGCATCAGGCCCTGCGCAAGCAGCGGCTCGATCATTTGCCAGTCGGCGGCGTCCCAGCCCACGAGAAGCACACGGCGCGGAAGGCCGGGAGCCGTTGCTCGAGATGGTTGCGCGATGCTCATGGCGCAAGAGTACAGCGCGCCCGCAATTGCGGGCGCGCTGTGTGTTTCCTAGACGCGGTGGCTCAAGTGGTCACTTCGAGCGCTTGCGGCCGCGGAGCAGCCCGAGACCGGACGCGCCGGCCGCGAGGATGCCAAGAGCACCCGGCGCGGGGATGGCGCCCGTCTGGATGCTGCCGCCGGAGTTCTCGTAGGCCCAGTCATGGACCATGAAGCTGCCCGCTGCGTTGCTGAGGCTCACGCGCACCCAGCCGTAGTAGGTGTTCGAGCCGCTCGCGAACGAGAGGCCAAGGTACTTGTTGGCCGCGTTGTTGAACTGCGCGTTCGGGTTCGCGCCGCCGTAGGCCATCGAGCCGAAGAAGCTCGGGCCAACCGACGACGAGCTGACCGTGACGCCCGCGTTGAGCGCGGACACATACGAGAGGCCGTTGGCGTTGAACGACATCAGCTTGCCCGGGAAGAAGTTCACCGTGGCGCCCTGGTAGTTGCCGCCGCCGAAGACATAGTTCTTGAGGAGGAGGTCGCCGGAGGCATCGCCGTCGATGTTGAGGTTCAGCGAGCTGAACTGGCCGATCGCGAGATCCTGAACACCTGAGTAAACGATCGCGCCGCTCGCGTTGAGGGCGGCCGCAGCAGCGGCGCCCGCAGCGAGTGCGTAGGCAGTGCGCGCGGAACAATTCGGGCGCGACATCGAGTTCGTGCTATCGGACATTTGAAGAGGGACTCCGAGAATGAGGGGACAGACGGAGAGGACGAACATGCAATGTGCCGCGACTCCGTCAATCGACAAGGCGAACCCCGCGAGATTGTCGAAGAACGATGGACGCGAGCCGCGCGGCGGCGAGGGCGGACGCGGCGGCGGCGGGGCGCGCGGTCTTGCACCGAAATCGCGGCAGACGCATTGGTTTCGGCCGTCTCGGCAGGTAGCCTCTCCGCCATGCGCTGCAACCTCCGCTCCGCCCTCGCTGCGATCGCGGTCGCTCTTTCCGCACTTTCGCCCGTCGCCTCGGCCCAGACGGTCGTGTTCGATGTCGGGAACGACCTCGGCTTCTTCGCGCCGATCAACAGTTCGAACGCGGCGACGGTGAAGTACGGCGACGGCGGCTGGCTTGGCCCGGGACCGGGCGCGCCGGGCGTGACGCTGTCGAAGATCAAGCTGCGCCTCGCGACCTTCGGAAGCAAGGTTCCCGGCTCGACCGACATCGAGTTCACGCTCAACAACGGCGACCCGAGCGGCCTCGTCTTCGGACCGGGCACTCCGCTCTACACGACGACGATCACCGGAGTCGAGCTTCCGGCCTCGTCCGCGACGAGCGCGACCTTCTTCGAGATCGACATCCCGCTGCCGAACATCCGCACCACGGGCGGCTTCAACAATGTCGGCTGGTCGGTCAAGTGCCGCAACTTCAACTACCAGGGCCAGTTCGGCTTCCAGGTCGCGACCTGCAGCACGCAGTTTGTCGGCTTCTACACGAACAACGCGTCGTTCTTCAACGGGTCGTTCTGGAGCCTGTTCGCATTCGGACAGGACCCCTGCACGCAGGTCGCGAACTTCAGCGTGACGATCTTCAAGGCGCCGTGCGCGGGCGACATCGATCTCAACGGTTCGGTCGACGCGGCCGATCTCGCCTCGATCCTCGCCGCGTGGTTCTCGTCGGGCAAGGGCCTGCCCGAGGATCTCAACGGAGACGGCAGCGTCGACGCCGCGGATCTCTCGACCCTGCTCGCGAACTGGGGCACCTGCCCGTGACGGGGCGCAGATCATCGTGCAGTCGGCCACCGTGCCGAACTGGGCCTATGCCTTCGCGAACTTCCGCGGCGTGCTTGCCGCCGATCCTCAGGTCCGCGAGTATGTGCCCGCCTTCGCTGGCGGCCAGCGCCTCCAGTTCAGGCTCGAGGCCAACCCGACCCGCAAGATCGACACCAAGTCCGGTTCCGATGGACAACGGCGTCACGGGCGGCGCGTGCCCGTGGCCTCGGCGTCATGCATCGAGTGGCTATGCCGCTTCGAGGCCGACGGCGGCTTCACCCTCGACCCACAAGCGGTCCGGCTCGAGTGCGGCGTGGCCCGCGCACGGAAGTCGAGCGATGCAGAGGATGGGGTGTCGTATGCCACCGCGCGCTTCGATGGCGTGCTGACGGTCGCCGACCCGCAGGTGTTCTCACGGAAGCTTCTCGCAGGCTTCGGGACTGCGAAGGCCTACGGGTTCGGCTTGATGTCGGTCGTGCCCGCCGTCCAATGAGGATCAAGGACCTTCATCTCCTCCCCAAGCTGCGCGACGGGTGGAGCCACCTGTATGCCGAGCACTGCCGCGTCGACCGCGATCAGAGGGCCATCGCGATCCAGGATGCCGACGGCACGGTGCAGGTTCCGTGCGCGAACCTCGCGCTGCTGATGCTCGGTCCCGGCACGACCATCACGCACGCCGCGATCCTCACGCTGGCGGACTCAGGATGCCTGGTGGCGTGGTGCGGCGAGGGGGCAGTGCGTTTCTACGCTGCTGGTCTGGGCGAGTCTCGAAGTTCCGCTCGGACGCTGTCCCAAATCACGGCCTACGCGGATCCCGCGCGGCGCATGGCGGTGGTCCGGCGGATGTACGAGCAGCGGTTCACCGAGACGCTCGACCCGAGACTTACCCTTCAACAGGTTCGCGGCAAGGAGGGAATACGAGTGCGCGAAACCTACCAACGCCTGAGTCGCGAGACTGGTGTTGAATGGACGGGGCGCAGCTACGACCGAGGGCAGTGGTCGAGCGCCGACCCGGTCAACCGCGCGCTTTCCGCCGCGAACTCGTGCCTCTACGGCGTGTGCCACGCGGCGATCCTCTCCTGCGGCTACAGCCCCGCGATCGGCTTCGTCCACACAGGGAAGATGCTCTCGTTCGTCTACGACGTCGCGGACCTCTACAAAACAGAGACCTCGATCCCCGCAGCATTCAAGGCCGCAGCTGAGGGCGAGAAGGAGCTGGAGCGCCGGGTGCGGCACTCGATGCGCGACCACTTCTTCGACACCGATCTTCTCGGGCGGATCGTTGCGGACCTGCAGCGAGTCATCGGCGGTGCGTCGGAGGAGGAAGCCGAGAGGCATGCCGAGGATCCCGCCCTGCCTGGCGAGCTCTGGGATGGCGCTGGCGGGTCGGTCGCCGGCGGGCGGAATCACGGAGAGGAGGAACCGCGTGACGGTGCTGCTTCTTGACAGGGTGAGCCCCGGCATCAGGGGCGAACTGAGCCGGTGGATGGTCGAGCCGAAGGCTGGAGTGTTCGTCGGACGGCCAACGGCGGCGGTCCGCGAGCGGCTTTGGGAGAAACTCTGCCGTGATGTCGGAGACGGCGCAGGCTGCACGATGATCACGCATGCAGCCACCGAACAAGGCTATCGGATTGAGTCGTTTGGCAATCCGTCGCGGCTCGTCGTAGACTTCGACGGGCTCCAGCTGGTGAAATCGCGATCCTGAGCGAGACAGCCAGTCTCGTCCCCACGCACGTGGGGGTGAACCCGCCGATTTTTCGTCGCCGATCATTCTCGGGCGTCAGGCCTCTCTCTCTGCGGTGGCCGCGCGTGCGTTTCCGCAGGGCCTCGGAGGACCGCGATCCGCGGCGCCGCATTGACTTGCCGCAGGCGGATGGCGACGATGGGCCGATGCGCTCCATCGTGAACCGCCGCGTCTTGACCGCGGCCGCCCTCTCCGCAGCCGCCGTGACGCTTCCGGCGCCGCCCGCGTCCGCGGGCGGAGGTTCGCAAGGTGTTGAACTGGGCGAGCTCCGCTCGTGGGGTCTCGTCGCCTACTCGAACGCCAACGCGATCGCCTCGGTCGTGCAGGTCTCGGCGGGCGACAACCACACCGCCGCCATCCTCGCCGACGGCACGATCGCGTGCTGGGGCGACAACACGTATGGCCAGTGCCTCGTCCCGTTCGGTCTCGGCGCATGCACGCGCGTCGACGCGGGCGGTCGCCACACGGTGGCGCTGCGCGCGAACGGCACGCTCGTCGCGTGGGGCGAAAGCACCTACGGACAGCTCAACGTGCCGCCCTCGATCGGCGCCGTCGCAGATCTCTCCGCAGGCCTTCGCCACAACGTCGTCGCGCGCAGCAACGGGAGCGTCGCCGCGTGGGGCTGGAGCAGCCACGGCCAGTCGTCGCCGCCCGCGGGACTGGCGGGCGTCGTGCAGGTCGCGGCGGGCGGCTATCACTCGATCGCGCGGCTCGCAAACGGCACCGTCGTCTGCTGGGGGAACGACCTCGACGGCCAGTCGACGCCGCCTTCGGGGCTCACGGGCATCGTCGACGTCGCCGCCGGGCTTCTCCACAGCGTGGCGCTGAATGACTCGAACCGCGTGGTGTGCTGGGGCAACAACGACTTCGGCCAGTGCGCGACGCCGCTCGGCTTCGGCGGCGTGACCGACATCGAGGCGGGAGGCCTGCACACGATCGCGCGCAAGGTCGACGGGACCGTCGGATGCTTCGGCGACAACGGCCTCGGCCAATGCACCGTTCCCACACTCGGTCTCGGCGTGACCGGCGTGCATGCGGGTCTGCAGCACTCGCTCGTCCATCTCGACGACGGATCGTTCATCGCCTTCGGCCGCAACGACCTCGGACAGTGCACCGAGGGCGCGGACATCGCGCAGCCCGTCAAGGTCGCGGTCGGCGCCGCGCACCACGTGCTCGTCGATGCGAAGGGTGCGGTCCGCTGCATCGGCGCCGACCAGTACGGGCAGTCGTCGCCGCCACCGGGCCTTGCGAATCCGCTCGCCGTGAGCGCGGGCGCCCTGCATAGCGCCGCGATCACCGCCGATGCGACCGTCGTCTGCTGGGGCAACGGCAGCGTCGGCCAGCTCGACGTCCCCGCCGGACTCGCCGACGTCGTGGAGATCGACTGCGGCAGCTTTCACTCGCTGGCCCGCGGAGGCGACGGGCTGGTGACCGCGTGGGGCTGGAACGGCTTCGGCCAGTGCGACGTGCCGCGCAGGCTTGGCGCCGTCGTCGCGATCTCGGCGGGCGAGCGCCATTCGATGGCGATCGACGCCCAGTCGATGGTCGTGTGCTGGGGAAGCGACGAACTCGGCCAGTGCACGCCGCCCGCGGGTGCGCGCGAGGCGATACGAATCGCAGCGGGCACGTTCCACAGCGCCGCGATCCGTCCAGACGGGACGGTCGAATGCTGGGGCTGGAACGCCCTCGGCCAGTGCGAGGTTCCCGCAGGTCTACGGCGCGCGGTCGAGATCGCAGCGGGCTACGGCCACACGATGATCCTCGACGAGTTCGGCTCCGTGCGCGTGTGGGGCGACGACGATTTCGGCCAGCTCGCGGGCGTGGTCACGGTCGGCATTGCCTCGCGCATCGAGTCGGGCTTCTGGTCGGCGGCCGCGTTCGAGGAGCCCTGCGGCGACGCGCCCGCGGCGCCCGGCGACTGCGGCTGCGGGCCCGTCCAGCTCGACTCGAACGAGGACGGCATCGCCGACTGCATCGCCTTCCGCTTCGGCGACCTCAACCTCGACGGCGTGATCGGCGCGCAGGACCTCGCGACGCTCCTCTCGAACTGGGGCACGCAGGGACCGCTGCTCGGCGACGTGAACCGCGACGGAGCGATCAACGCGCAGGATCTCGCGATTCTGCTCGGCCGCTGGGGACAGACGCTCTGATCAATCGCGCGGCGGAACTGCGCTCACAGGCACGCTCCCCAGCCGCCGAGCAGCACGGCGAGGTCCGAGGCATCGGTCGTGCCGTCGCCGTTCACATCGCCACCGGCCGTCCCCCATGCGCCAAGCATGAACGCCAGATCGCTGGCATCGCGCTGCCCATCGCCGTTGAGGTCGCCCGTGCAGGGAACCGAAGGCGAGACCGCCGCGAGCGACAGGTCGTCGAAGAAGCCGAACGCGTTGGCGGTTCCCGGCGCCACGTCGGTCGTCGCGAAGAGATTCGATGCATAGACCGACCCCGACAGCGTCGTCGTATGCGTGGCGATCGTCGAGCCATTCAGGATCAGCTTGCCCTCGCCGGTCGCGACGTTCCAGCGATAGACGTACTCGTTCCAGGTGTTGAGGGGCGCCGCAGCTCCCGTCGCGATGCGGTTCGACGATGCGTAGCCGCCGTTCAGCAGGCTGATCGCGCCCGTCTGCGCGCTGACTAGGAATCCGCCGGAGGTCTCCGCGGCGCTCTTCGAGATCATGACGCCGAACGTCGACGTCACGGTCTGGCCGCCCGGCACGTACATCTTCACGCGTGTCTCGAGCACCGTGTTGCCGCCAACGCTGGCCGCCGCCCACTTGCCGCTGCCGGCGAGGTCAAGCCACGCCTTCGTGCGGCCACCGTTGAACTTCTCGGTGCAGAGGCGCACCATCTTTCCCCGGCCTCCCACCGGGTCGATGCCGGGATTGACGCCCGGGCCGACGACGCTCGCCGGCTGGAAGGGAGAGTTGGTCGAGCCGCTGGCCGCCCACGTGCCGCCCGCGCCGATCCAGGCGAACTGGCCGCTGAGCGGCGCGGTCGCGTAGTCGTTCAAGTTGGTCGCGTAGATGTCGGCGGCGTGCGCCGAAGCCGCGATCGACAGCGATGCGGCGGACAGTGCGAGGAAGCGATGCATGAGGACAACGTAGCCTCCGCTGCGGGCGCAGGATGGAGCGGCGCGCGCGCTCCCGCGAAAATCCGGTCGCGGCGCGGCGAACCTTGGCCCTCGAAAGTCCGAGAGGCAAGTCTCATCGGCCATCGAGCCGCGCAGGAGTCCATGTCCTTACGTTCCACGCCGCCTGCCCGTTCAGAACGACGCGCTCAGGCGGAACCACACGACGCCTTCGCCCTCGCCGTCCAGCGAGCCGCTGCGGCGGTCCGAATCAAGCGCAGCCGAAAGGCCCCCCGACGTCGTCGAGCGCCAGCCGGCGCCGACGCCCGCGGTCCAGCGATCGTCGAGCTTCGCGCGCACCGCTGCGCCCGCCTGCCAGTCGGGAAGCCTTGGAGCGGTCTCGCCGGGCAAGTCGCCAATCAGCGCTTCTCCGCCGACGTGCAGCGAAACTCCGTCGACAAGTTCGTGCCGGCTCTCGATGCCGAGCGGACGCTCCGCAGACCACGCGAGGCTCGAGTCGCCGCGGGCATCGAGCGCGACCGACAGGTCGTCGGCCTCGCCCAGCTTCCAAGGTTGCGAAAGCTCGCGACGGAGCGGCTCGTCCGAGTCGAGGACGAGCGCATGCGCGCCAAGCGCGGCCACGCAGAGGCCGGCGACTGCCGTGAAGATGGATGCGGTGCGGGGCATGATCGTCGGACGCGTGGCTTCCTGACGCACGCGTGCGAAAGGGTGTTCCCGATTCGCACCCACCGATTGCACATTTTCCGAAGTCAGCGCGACCCAACCGCGGAAGGTTCCGCCTTCGCGGCCCCAGGGGCGGCCCCGGGCGCGGGCTCCGCGAGGAGCAGCCGCATGGCCTCTTCCGCAGCGCCCGGCACGATCCGTGCGATGCGCTCGTGCGGCGTCGCCGCGCCGAGTTCGTAGGTGATGCCCGGCGCGCCGAAGGTCTCGAAGGCCCACCGCTTGAACGTCCACTCGTTCACGTTGTTCTTCGCGTTCGATTCGACCGCGTAGTCGGGAAACCGCTTCTCGATCGCCGCGAGCCATCTCGACGCGAAGTGCGGCGGATCGAGGAGCGCGTCGTCGGGCGGAACGTAGAAGATGTCCTTCGCGGTCGCGTGGAAGTCAAGCAGAAGCCGCGGCGTGCGGCCCGCCCCGCGCGTGAAGGCGAGGATCGCGTCGCGCACGGCGCGCGTCTCCGCCTGCGAGAACGGCCCCCAGTCGCGGTTCGTGTCGACGGCGCCGAGTGTGCTCCGCCACTGACCTTCATGCACGCCGTCCGGATTCACGAGCGGAACGCAGAGCACGCGAAAGCGCGCCCGGAACGCACGGGCGCCCTCGGTGTCCGCGGCGACCGCCTCGACAAAGCGGAAGAAACCGACCGTTCCCGCGACCTCGGGCGGATGCTGACGGCCGATCACGACGAGCGCCTCGCGCGCGTCGGCGACGCCGAACTCGAACGCGCGGATGGCGCGGCCCGCCTGCGAGCGGCCGATCTCGCGCGGAGCGACGCCGAGCCGCGCGGAAGTCGCGTCGGTCCACGCCTCGATCTCGGCGACGCCGATCATGTGGTTGCTTGCGACGAACACCGGCTTCGGGCCGACGCGCAGCCGCAGGACGCACTCCCGCGCGCCCTCGCCGCCCTCGTAGTCCTTCGAGGCCACGCGTGTGAACGACGTGCCGTCGGTCGAGACGCACGGGCGCGGCCGCGACCGGCTGGTCGCGATCACGATTCGCACGGTGATCTCGCGTTCGACCGCGCTCGACACGCGGAACGCGTACCACGGGCTCGGGTTGATCGGCGTGTTCTCGGGAGTCGACACGATCCTGTAGTCGAGAGGCGCCACGCGCTCGCAGGCGTTCACCCGCGCGCCGCTGAACTCGTTGTCGAGCCGCACCTCGCCCTGTTCCTCGTCGAACACCCAGGCCCGTCGCTCCTGCAGTTCCGCCTTCGCGAAGACGGCGGCAGGCGCTGGCGACGCGATCTGCGCGACCGACACGGACGCGGGAAGCGAGATCCCGAGCGCAACGCCGAGGGCGAACAGTCTCCCGATGGCGCGAACGGCGGCGGTCATGCTCGACGGCATCGCCACAGCGTAACGCGGCCTTTGCTACCTTTCCCCCATGCTCCTCGCCGCGACCTTCGCGATCTCCGCGCTTCTCGTCTCCGAACCGCCCGCCGCGACCGCCACGCCGCCGGCGGCAGCACCCGCACAGCCCGCCGCGAAGCCCGCGCCGCGCACACCCGCTGCGCCCGACGCCGCGCTCGCGCCGCTCGCGTTCCTCGAAGGCCACTGGATGACCACCCTGCCGAACGGCATGGTCAGCGAAGAATCGTGGCTTCCCGTCCGCGGAAAGTCGATGCTCGGAAGCTTCCGCCAGACCCGGCCCGACGGCGTGCCGGCGTTCTTCGAATTCACCCAGGTCGTCGCCACCGACAAGGGCGTCGTCCTGCGGCAGATCCACGTCCACTCGCGCTTCGACACCGACGACCGCCGCAAGGAGCCGATGTTCCTCAAGCTTGCGAAAGTCGACGGCGACTCGGCGACCTTCGTGCCCGTCGGCGACGGCGAGTTCGGCGAAGGAACGAGCTCGCACGCCGGCGACCTCGCGAGCGTCACCTACGCGCGCGTCAAGTCGGACGACGGCGAGCGCCTCACGCTCCGCATCGAGTCGAAGCCCGTGAAGGACCCGAAGAACCCCGACGCCGAGCCGAAGCCTCAGGTGATCGAGATCTCGATGAAGCGCGCGTCCTGAGCCCTCTCCGGCGGAACCCAGAATGGCGATCTCGATCCTCATCCTCACGCTCAACGAAGAGACCAACATCGCCGCGTGCCTCGACGCCCTCGCAGGCTTCGACGACATCGTCGTCTTCGACAGCCTGAGCAAGGACAGGACCGTCGAGATCGCGCGCGCGAAGGGCGCGCGGATCGTCGAGCGCCCTTTCGACAACTGGGCGTCGCACCAGAACTGGGCGATGGACAACATCGAGTTCAGGCACCCGTGGGTCTTCTACCTCGACGCCGACGAGCGCATGACGCCCGAACTGCGCGAGGAGATCCTGGCAATCGCCCGCGACTCCGCGCGGCCCGAGGTCGCGTTCTACTGCGGGCGGAAGAACTACTTCCTCGGCAAGTGGATCCGCCACGCGATGCCGCCGAGCCTCATCATGCGCTTCTTCAAGCCGAAGAAAATCCGCTTCGAGCGGCTGGTGAACCCCGTGCCCGTCATCGACGGCCCCCACGGCTACCTTCGGAACTACTTCGAGCACTACAACTTCTCGAAGGGGATCACCGAGTGGTTCGACAAGCACAACAAGTACAGCCTGCTCGAGGCGATGGAGGGCATGAAGCTGCGCGAGAAGCCGGTCGGCCTCGGATCGCTCTTCTCAAGCGACCGCTTCGAGCGCCGCCGCGCCCTGAAGGAACTCAGCTTCCGCATGCCGCTGCGCCCGTTCCTCAAGTTCTGCTGGATGTACTTCCTCAAGCGCGGGTTCCTCGACGGCCGCGCGGGATACACCTACTGCAAGCTGCAGTCGATGTACGAGTACATGATCGTGGTGAAGATGCGCGAGCTCGAGCGCAAGCGGCGCGGGCTGCCGATCTGAACGCGCGTCACGCTGCGCCGGGCTTGCGGCGCGCGGCGACGTCCTCGAGCACGCGCATCATCTTCAGGGCCAGGTTGGTGCGGTCGTAGTTCTGGGCGCCCTCGAGGCAGCGCGACTTGAACGCCTCGAGCTCGGCGGGGCTCGACCTCAGCCGCTCGATCGCCGCGCAGAGTTCGTCGACGTTCTCGGGTTCGAACGGAATCCCGGCGCCTTCCTCGCGGACGATGTCGGCGCTCTCGCCCGCGACGCCGTGCAGGACAGGCAGTCCCATCCCCATCGACTCGAAGAGCTTCGACGGGATCACCGTGGTGAAGAGATCGGCCTTCTGCAGGTGGATCACCGAGACGTCGAGGATCGACCAGTAGCGCGGGACCTCCGCCTTCGGAACCGAGTCGATGAAGCGGACGTTCCCGATCCTCCGCTCTGCGGCCATGTCCTTGAGCGCCTGCTTGCGCGCCCCGTCGCCGAGGAAGAGGAACACCACGTTCGTGTCGCGCAGCCGCTCGGCGGCGTCGATGAGCGTCTCGAGGCCGTGGCAGAGGCCGTGCGTCCCGATGTAGCCGGCGACGAACTTGCCCTCGAGCCCGAGCTGCGCGGTGAGCGCGGCGTCCTTCGGGCGCGGCGTGAACTGCGAGATGTCGACGCCGTTGGTGACGACCTCGATCTTGGCGCCGTCGATGCCCCGGCCGATGAGATTCGACTTGAACGACTTGGTCACCGAGATCACGCGCGCGGCCTTCCGGTACAGGAAGAGCTCGAGCTTCTCGAGCATGTCGATCGCGAAGCTGCTCTTCATCGCGCCGACGGCCTTGATCGTCTCGGGCCAGAGGTCGCGGAGCTCGAAGACGTAGGGCTTGAACTTCAGGCGGCTCGACACGTACGCGGCGCAGGCGGTGAAGAACTGCGGGCTCGTGCCGACGATGACGTCGACCTTGCGGACGAACAGGCTCGCGATCGTCGCCGCGACCATGTAGCTCTGGTAGTCGAGCACGCGGCGGAGGAAGCCCTCGTTCGCGGTGATGTACGACCACACGCGGATTACCTCGATCCCCTCGACCGTCTCGCGCTGCCACAGCCTGTTGCGGTAGCCGTCGAAGACCTTCCCCTTCGGAAAGTTCGGGGCGCAGGTGACGACGGTCACCTTGTGCCCGTGCTTCACCCACTCGCGGCAATGCTCGAAGGTCCGGCTCGCGGGAGCGTTGACCTCGGGAGGGAAGTTGTCGGTCAGGAAGAGGATGTGCACGGCGACCACTCGATGTGGATCGTGGCCTTCGGACCGGCGAGCCGCGCCGAGGCCTTCGCGTTCGGCAGGGAGAGGCCGAACCGCGGAGAGTATGTCGACTGACTCAGGCGCCACTCTGCACCCTGAGCCCGCAATTCGACGGTGAATGCACCGTCGGTCGCCTTCAGCAGCGCCGGATCGCCGCCGATCGAGAGCTCGAACCCGGGGGCAAAGTGCCAATGTGACTCGGCCGGAAGGGTGGTCTCGGCGGTGTCGGTGACGGAAAGTCCGCCGTCGGCGGCGAGGATCCACTCCCGCGTGTGGTGCGCCCCGCCGCGGAGCCTCAGGTAGCCGTCATGGGTGCCGCAGGCGCGGCAGGCGCCGCCCGACGCCTCCGCCGCCACCTCCGTGACCCGTGCCCGCCGGGCGACGCGGAACCCGCCCCAGACCTCCGAGCTGTCGGCGCCGCCGATCGAGAGCGTGTTGTGCGCCGCCGTCCCGCGCTGGCGACTTCGCTCGGGCCCGACGCCGTACTGCGAGACGCCGCTGTTCACGAGCACGCGGCGTCCGCGGATCGACAGTTCGAACGAAAGCGTGTCGGCGTGCGCGTGGCCGGGAAGGTAGTCGGGTCCGACCTCGCCGACGTCGAGGATCGCGACCGCGTCGCCCGCCTCGAGGCGTGCAAACCCGTTCGAGGCCAGGAGCCGCGCGCGTGGCAGCCCGTCGCCCGCGCCCCCGTCGATCGGCGGCAGCCCGAGCCGCACCGCATACGCCTCGAGTTCGGCCGGCGTCGGCGCCACGCCCGTCACGCTGTCGTTGAAGAACGCGACCTCGCCGTCGGGATGGCACACCGCGCCGAGAAACGCGCGCATCGCCGGCAGCCGCTCGCGCAGGTGCTCGAGGTCGTCGTCGTCGCACTCGACCGGATAGCTCCGCGATGCGTTCAGGAGGTCGAGCATGTCCTCGAGCGCGAGGGCGTGGTACATCGGCGAGCGCTCGAACTGGCCGCCGTCCGCGAGGATCTGCTCGGGAATCTGCTCGCGCAGGATTCCCTCGCCGAGCTCGAACCACTCCTCGGCCTCGTCGCCGTCGAAGTAGAGGCCCGCGAACATCAGCGCCTTCGCGTTGACGAACAGGTGGTTGCCGAGCAGGTGCCACTCGAGGCGCTTCACGAGGAAGCGCGCCTGCGCCGCGAGGCTGTCGAGCATGCCGGGGACGGGCTCGTTGCCTGCGCGGAGCCACTTGATCCAGTTCACGATGCGCAGCGACGTGGGATACGGCTCCCACGCGGTGCCCTTGCCGGGACGGCATTCGCGGATCCATCGCGCGATCAGCGCCCTGTGCCACTCGGCACGATCGGCGGCGCCGAACGCGCAGAGGTCGTCGAAGTAGTGCTGGTTGTAGCGCCAGAGCTTCGCGAGCTTCCTGTCGTCCCAGCCGTGCGCGTCGAGGTCGCGCTCATCGTTGAGAAAGCGCATCCGCGTCGGCGAGACGAGGCTCTGCTCGCGCCGCGCGGGCGCGACCCACGGCCCCGTCGCCGGCCGGAGGCGCGGCGCAGGACGGAGGTCGGGCTGCGGCTCCGCAAGCCGGTAGCGCACGCGGCCGTACACCTGCACCGGCTTCAGCCAGCGCACCGTGTTCCAGAGCCGCAGCGCCTTCGCGATCGGGTTCATGGCGACAACGCTCCGCAGCCTGTGCGGCTACGCGAGCACCTTCTCGAGATGCGCGACGATGCGCGCGCTGGTCTTGCCGTCCCAGAGCGGCGGCACGCCGCCCTTCTTCCACTGTCCGGCGAACAGGCGGTCGAGCGCCGGCTTGAGCGCGGCGGGATTCGTACCGATCAGCTCGTTGGTTCCGAGCTCGATCGTCTCGGGCCGCTCGGTGTTGTCGCGCATCGTGAGGCACGGCACGCCCATCACCGTCGTCTCCTCGGTGATTCCGCCCGAATCGGTGATGACCGCCTTCGCGTGCTTCACGAGGTAGTTGAACTCGAGGTAGGGCTGCGGATCGACGAGCCTGAGGCTCTCGGGCAGGCCGCCCATGTCGCGCATCGTCTTCGCTGTGCGCGGATGCACGGGGAAGACGACGGGCTCGCCGCGCGTGCCCGCGATGATCGCGTCGAGGAGCTTCGTGAAGGTGCTGCCCGAGTCGACGTTCGCGGGGCGGTGCATCGTCATCACGAAGTAGGACTTCGGCTTGAGGCCGAGCTCGTCGAAGAACGCGGGCTTCGAGAGACGCTCCATGTTGGCGAGGAGCGTGTCGATCATCGTGTTGCCGACGAAAAAGATGCGGTCGTCGGAGACTCCCGCGTTGCGCAGGTTGCGGTTCGCGTGCTCGCTCGTCGTGAAGAAGAAGTTGGTGATCGCGTCGGTCACCATGCGGTTGATCTCCTCGGGCATCGTCCAGTCGCCCGAGCGGATTCCCGCCTCGACGTGCGCGACCTTCACCCAGAGCTTCTGCGCCGAGATCGCGCACGCCATCGTGCTCGTGACGTCGCCGACCACGAGGCAGAGCGCGGGCTTCTTCTCGAGAAGCAGCTTCTCGTAGCGCGTCATGATCGACGCCGTCTGCTCGGCGTGCGAGCCCGAGCCGACCTCGAGGTTGACGTCGGGCGCGGGGATCCCGAGCTGCTTGAAGAAGTCGCCCGACATCTTCTCGTCGTAGTGCTGCCCGGTGTGGACGAGGCGGTGCCGGATCGGGCCGCCCTGCTTCTCGCGCGCCTGGATCGCGTGGATGATCGGCGCGATCTTCATGAAGTTCGGCCGTGCGCCCGCGATGATGTCGACGAGGATCGTGCTCATGGTGTCACCAGCCTGCCAGCGGATCACTTGCTCGTGCGCGCGAGGTCGGCTGCGGCGATGGTCGCCTCGGCGACCTCGACGAGCTCCTCGAACGGGATCGGCGACGCGCCGCCCGTGGCGACCGCGTCGACGAACGCGGCCGCGCAGGCCTTCTGGCCCTTGTCCTGCCGCCACAGGTTCATCTTCGAGAATCCCGGCCAGCCGTAGCCGGTCATCCTGCGGTAGTTGTCGAGCTGGATCACGCGGCCCTGCGCGAAGACCTCGATGCGCTCCTTGGGGAACGCCTTCGATCCGTTCGCGAAGTAGTGGATGGTGCCGATCGAGCCGTCGGCGAAGCCGAGGTCGATCGAGACGGTGTCGCCCGACTTCGCCTCCATGGCGTGGGCGCCGACGCGCACGATGCGCTCGCCCGCGAGGAACCGCAGGAGATCGACCATGTGGCAGCCTTCGCCGACGATGCGTCCGCCGCCGACGTCGCGGTCCTGCGTCCAGTGCTCGGCGGGAATCGCGCCGGCGTTGAAGGTCGCGATGAACGCCTTCGGGCCGCTCGCGCCCCTGAGCAGCGACTTGAGCCTGGCGACCTGCGGCGCGAAGCGGCGGTTGAAGCCCACCATCACGATGGGAGCGGCGCCCTTCAGCACGGCCTCGGCGCGCGCGGCCTCGATGTCGCGCAGTTCCTCGGTCTTGAGCGCGATCGGCTTCTCGACGAAGACGTGCTTGCCCGCACGGATCGCCTGGCACACCATCGACGCGTGCGAGTCGTGGCGCGTCGAGATGACGATCGTGTTTCCTTCGCCGTCGTTGAACACGCCGTCCGTGTCGGTGGTCGTCCGCTCGAAGCCGAACTTGCGGCCTGCATGGAGCCCGCTCACGCCGCCGCTCGACGCGACGGTGCGGAGACGCGCGCCCGCCTCCTTGAACGCGGGAATCAGGATGGCGGTCGCGTAGTTGCCGGAGCCGATGATGCTGACCGACGCGGCCGGCTTCGCGGGCGGCGTCGCCGGCTTCGGAAGCTCGACCGTCGTGCGGCGCACGTCGGCGTCGGGCCTCGTCGCGGCCGACTGGTACTCGAGCAGGATGCCGAGGCTCGGCGCCCCGCCGGTCACGAGTTCATAGGCCTGCTCGGCGTCCTCGATCGCGAACCGGTGCGAGATGAGCGGCTTCACGTCGAGGCGGCCGTCCGACATCATGTCGAGCACGGCCTCGAAGTTGCGCTGCTCGGTCCAGCGGACGAAGCCGACGGGATAGTCGTTGCCCTTCTCCTCGTAGTTCGGGTCGTAGCGGCCGGGGCCGTAGGAGCACGAGACCTGGAAGGTGATCTCCTTCTCGAAGAAGTCCGCGCGCGAGAGCTCGAGTCCGGTCACGCCGACGAGCACGATGCGCCCGCGCTTGCGGCACATCAGCGCAGCCTGGTGCATGGGCTCGTTCGACTTGGTCGCTGCCGTGATGATCACGCCGTCGACGCCGCGGCCCCGCGAGAACGCCTGCGCCGCGGCGACGGGATCCTGGCCCGCGCCGAGGTTCACGACCTCCGCGCCGAACTTCTTCGCGAGCTCGAGCTTCGCGGGATCGAAGTCGAGTCCGAGCACGCGGCATCCGTGCGAGCGGAGGAGCTGCACCGTCACGAGGCCGATGAGGCCGAGGCCGGTGACGACCACCGTCTCGCCGAGCGTCGGCTGGACGAGGCGGATTCCCTGCAGCGCGATCGCGCCGAGCACGGTGAACGCGGCCTCGTCGTCGGTCACGCCGTCGGGCACGCGCGCGGTGAGGTTGACGGGAACGCACACGGCTTCCGCGTGCTTCCCGTTCGAGACGATGCGGTCGCCCGGCGCGTAGCCGACGAGTCCGCTTCCGACCTCTATCACGCGGCCGACGTTGCAGTAGCCGAGCGGCAGCGGCTGGTCGAGCTTGTTGAAGACGGCCTCCAAGGTCGGCATGAGACCGTCGGTCTTGATCTTGTCGAGCACCATCCGAACCTTGTCGGGCTGCTGGCGCGCCTTCTCGATCCAGCCGGCCTTGCCGAACTCGACGAGCATGCGCTCGGTGCCGACGGAGACGAGCGTGCGCGACGTCCGCACGAGGAGGTGGCCGCGCTTGACGGCTGGGCACGGAACCTCGGCGACCTCGGTCGAGCCGTTCTTGAGGGACTGCAGGATCTGTTTCACGTTGGACCTCGGGGCGACCGTCGCTGGAGCGTCGGCAGGGAGCGGTACTATCGACACTTCGCGCGGTCGGAACCACGGGAATCGTGTGTGAACACGGCGAAAACCCGCGTCCCGCCGCGGCCGTTATCAGACAGCGGCGTCGACGAAGCGCCTGCACCAGATCTCGATCGCGAGGAGCGAGAGGAGCGTGTAGCTCGCGTCGACGCGGCCTTCCTGGTTCGCCTCGATGAGACGCGACACCGCAGCCGGGTCGAACAGCCCGCGACGGCGCAGGCTCGATTCGCCGAGGAGGTCGCCGACCAAGGGGCGCAATTCATGCCGCATCCAGCGGCGGATCGGCGCGCCGAACCCGGACTTCGGCCGGTAGATCACGTCGTGCGGAAGATACGGCTCCATCGCCTTCTTGAAGACCCACTTGCCGGTCTTGCCGCGCTGCTTGAACTCCGATGGAACGCGCGCGGAGAAGTCGACGAGCTCGAGGTCGAGGAGCGGCACGCGGACCTCGACGCCGACGGCCATCGACATCTTGTCGGTGTACGGCAGGTTGTGGTCGGCGAGGAAGAAGCGCTGCTCGAGCGCGAGCATCCGCTCGATCGGCGGAAGCGACGCGGGCAGCGGGCGCATGAATTCGAGCATCGGCGCCAGCGCGGCGGTCGGGCCGATCGCGCGCCGCGATTCCTCGGAGAAGAGGCCGAGGAGTTCCGACTCGCGCGCCCAGCGGAAGTAGTTGGCGATGCGCTCGTCGCCCTCGAGTCCCGCGCCGTTGGTCGCCTTCGCGAGCCTGCGGAGCCATGGGCGCCGCTGGTCGAGCCGCGCGGCCGCCGACTCGATGAGCCCGCGCGCGCCGCGCGGGACCCAGTCCCAGTACCGCTGCAGGAGCAGCGCGTGGTGGCGGCGGTAGCCGGTGAAGAGGTCGTCGCCGCCCGCGCCCGAAAGCAGCACCTTCATGCCGCTCCGGCGCGCGAGCTCGCAGATGTAGAGGACGTTGAGCGGAGCCGGGTCCGCGAGCGGCTCGTCGAGCTGCCACACCATGCGCTCGATGTCGCCGGCCATGCGGCTCGCCTCGATCTCGACGGTGTGGAGCTTCACGCCGAGGTGCTTCGCGACGCGCTCGGCGTAGGGAAGATCGTCGGTCACGCCGGCTTCGGTGCCTCCGACCTGCCGGATCGTGAAGCACTGGAGGTCGGGCGCGATCTCCCGCGCAAACGCGACGACGGCGCTCGAGTCGAGTCCGCCCGAGAGAAACGCCCCGACCGGCACGTCGGCGACCATCTGCCGCTGCACGGCGGCGCGGACGTGACGCACGGTGCCTTCGACCGCCTCGCGTTCGCCGAGATCCTGGGCAATGCCGCGGAACGCGGGCAAGCGGTACCAGGTGAAGCGCCGCTCGACCTTGCCTTGCCGCAGCACCATCGCCTCGCCCGGAAGCAGCTTGCGGACGGCCTTGAGCGGCGTGCCTTCGCCCGGGCACCAGAGAAAGGTGAGGTACCGGTGGAGCGAGACGGGGTCGAGCTCGCGGAGTCCGGGCACGAGGCGCAGCAGGCCCTTGATCTCGCTTGCGAACGCGACGCCGTGCGGCTGCTCGGTGTAGTAGAGCGGCTTGACGCCGAGCGCGTCGCGTGCGACGAGCATCGTGCCGGTGCGGGCATCGAAGAACGCGACGGTGAAGATGCCGTTCAGGCGCGACAGCATCCTCTCGCCTTCCTCGAGATAGAGGTGCAGGATCACCTCGGTGTCGGAGTGGCCGCGGAAGGCGTGGCCCTTCGCCTCGAGCTCCTTGCGAAGCTCGCGGTAGTTGTAGATCTCGCCGTTGAAGACGAGCTGCACCGCGCCGTCGAGCGCCTGCATCGGCTGGTGGCCGAGCGGCGAGAGATCGATGATCGAGAGCCTGGCGTGGCCGAGGCCGACCGCCGCGCCGTCGTCGAAGAACGAGCCCGCGTCATCGGGACCGCGGTGGCAGATCGCGCGGATGCCGCTCTCGAGCGACCCGTGTTCGAAACGGCCTGAGTAACCGATGATGCCGCACATCGCGAATGGATCTCTGGGAGGCCGGGAAGGGTCGTGGACAGCCTCGCGCGGGCGCCGCGCGCGCGGGAGGGGGACGAATGTACTCGTCCATCGGCAGGTTCGGTTCGCGGATCAACAAAACCACCGAAGCGAATGAGCCGTCCGACGCGCCATTTTCGCGCCTCACGCCGTGAACGACAGTTCAGGCCCGCGCAGGGAGCTGCGGCGGTCGAGGGCGGGAATCGGGTACGAGAACGGCTGCGGTTCCACGCCCGCGGGCGCGAGACGCCGCGCGAGAAACGTGATCTCGACCATTCCTGGGAAGCCGTCCGGGGTCAGCGGCTGCGAGTTGTTGCCGTGGAGATGGACCGGCACGAACAGCCGCGCGATCGTGCGCATGAGCGCGTTGAAGCGCGCAGGGTCGTCCTGGATGCCGTGGAACTCGACGAGGAGAAGGTCGACCGACCCGCCCCACTCGTCGATGCGCGGCAGCACCTCGTACTCGCCGCCCTCGATGTCCATCTTGAGGAGAATGCGCGTCGCGCCCGCCTTGCGGAGCCGCGCGACCGCCGTCGCGGGGTCGACCCATCCGGGCTCGGCGCGGTGGCCGATCATCTCCGGGTAGTGGCGCACGCCGCCGCGGAAGAAGCGCGCGTAGCGGAACGGCGCGGTCAGACGGTTGACTCCGTCGCGCATGCGGCGCGGCTGCGCCGACAGCGCACCGCCGATCAGGCGCAGGACGCCCATCGGCATGCGGCTCACGAGCCACGGAATCGTCGTCGTCGCGTCGTAGAGATGCGCGTGCCGGGCGCCGGCGAGCGCCAGCGCCTCCTGTTCGAACGACCAGTCGGCGTGGACGCCAAGCCCGAGGATGCCGTCGCACGCGGCCGCGAACGAGCGCGGAACGACATAGCCTCCGTCCGACTCGCTCCCGACGCGGACGAGGTCGGGAAGACGGATCGAGTGGGTCAGCGGCCGGCGGATCGGTTCCTTCGGATTTGCCTCGGGCACGCCGCGATTCTACTGCGTTGGGCTACGCTGTTCGGATGCAGCGAATCCTCTTGCTCGGCGCGTCGGTGCTCGCGCTCGCACTTTCCGCGATCGTCGGCGCGGCCGACGAGACGGCCCCGCTTCCGAAGGTCGACCCCTCCGCGATCAAGTCCGACATCGTCGAGTTCGCCTCGGACGAGATGAACGGCCGTCACTTCCAGAGCGAGGAAGGCAAGCGCGCCGCGAAGTGGCTCGCGGACAAGCTCGCGGCCGCCGGAGCCACGCCGCTCGAAGGGCGCGACTCGATGTTCGTGCCCGTCGGGCGCTTTCCGAACGCCGCGCCGAACGTCGTCGCGTGGCACGCGCCGAAGGGGCCGAACCCGAGCGGCGAGTTCATCCTCGTCACCGCGCACTTCGACCATCTGCCGCCCGCGCGCACGGGCGAGGACCGCATCTACAACGGCGCCGACGACAACGCGAGCGGTGTCGCGGGCGTGATCGCGGTGGCGAACGCGCTGCGCGACGAGGCGCTCGACGTGGGCGTCGTGTTCGTGGGCTTCACGGGCGAGGAGTTCGGCCTCATCGGAAGCCGCGCGTTCATCGAGGAAGAGACGCTGCCGCCCGCGCGCATCCGCGGGCTCTTCAACATGGACATGATCTCGCGCCAGCCCGACGGCGCGATCCGCCTCGACGGCGGGCCGAAGGGCAAGGTGCTCGTCGACCTTCTCGTGCGGCTCGCGCCCAAGGTGCCGATCGAGATGAAGGTCGACACGCATCCCGAATGGCTCGACCGCAGCGACCAGGGGCCGTTCCTGCGGGCGGGAATTCCCGCGGTTCTCTTCAGTTGCGAGGACCACGAGGACTACCACCAGGTCGGCGATCATGCCGACAAGGTGGACGAGCGGCTCGCCGCGCGCACGGCGACGCTCGTGGCGCTCGCGGTGCGCACCTACGCCAAGGAGATGGCGCCGCGGTTCAACGTGTCGCCGGTGCTCGGCGCCGATGGCAAGCCGACGCGCGCCATCCGCGTGGGCCGCACGCTGCCGAACGCGCCCTACTGGCAGGCCGCGACGCGGCGGAGTCCCGATCGCGGACTCGACGCAGCCGTGGTCGCGGCGCTCGCGAAGGAAACCGGCTGGACCTTCGAGGAGAAGCAGGTCTCGATCGACGAGCAGGCTGCGGCGCTCGCTTCAGGAGAGGTCGACATCGTGCTGAACGGCGCGTCGGCGATGCTCGCGAGAGTGGCCGGGCTCTCGCGCCCGATCGCCGCGGTCGATCCGGCGTATCTCGAGGCGAGCGGGCCTGCGCTCCTCGTCGCCAAGGACTCGCCGATCACCGCAGAGACCGATCTCTCGACGCTGAAGATCGCGGTGCGCGCGAACACCGCCGCAGCGCTCTACCTGGCGACGGAGCGATCGGACACGAAGCCGATCGTCGTCACCGAACCGGACGGCGCCATCGCGACGAAGATCACGAGGAACGAGTTCGACGCCTTCGCAGGCGACGCGCTCCCGCTCGCGGCGCGCGCCGCACGCGACCCTTCGTACCGCGTCGTGCGCCTCGCAGCCGAGCCCACCGCAATCCTCTGCCGCGCCGACGACGCGAAGCTGCGCGAGGCGCTCGGTGCCGCGCTGAAGCGGCTCGTGGACTCGGGCGAGATCGCGCGAATCGCCGAGAAGTTCGCAGCCATGGCGGGTGCGGCCACGAACGGGCGATAGGCGCACGCAAGGAAGGCACCCGATGACCCACGCACGCCGAAGGATGCCCGCATGGATGTCGAGGACCGTGTTCGCGGTCTGCGTCGCATGGTGTGGACTCATGCTGCTGACCGCCGTGTTTCCGACGGCCGGTGGCGTACGGCCGGTCAGGCCGCTCGGCGTGTTCACCCATGATCCGGCCGCGGGGGCGATCCCGTGGCGCGTTACGCTGCAAGCGCGGCGCGATTCAAGCGGCCCCGCGGGAGTCGAGGCGGTCCTCGCATGGAAGCGCCGCTCCGACGCGGGACTTCCGATGACGGTCCCCGAGAAGCGCTGGGAACTCGTCGTGCGGGGCGACGCGCCGCCGGGCGTCGCGCCACCCTCGGTCGAGGACGCGCAGGCGCTGCTCCAGTCGGCGTTCGCGACGCTTCCCGCCGACGCCGACGCGGAACTGATCTCTGCACGGAACGCATTCCTCGGCGCGATCGCGCCCCGAAGCGCAGGCAGCGCGATTCGGATCGACGCGCTTCTCCTGCTGCTGAGCGTGCCGATCGCCGTCCTCGGGGCGATCCTCTCGCTCCGGAGCCTGCGCGCGGCACGCGCCGAGGCCATGGCGGAAAGCGGTACGATCGCGCGATGACCACCGCCAGCGCCCGGGACCATCACGCGCTCGCGTCGCGCGTCTCGCTCATGCGCACGCTTGCCGACCGCGCCGGCACGGTCGCGATGCGGCACTTCCAGTCCGTGACGCTCGCGGTGCACGCGAAGCCCGACGCCTCGCCCGTCACGGAAGCGGACCTCGAGATCGAATCGCTCCTGCGCAAGGAGATCCGAGCGGACTTCCCGGCCGACGGCCTCCTCGGCGAGGAGCACGGCGCCCACGAGGGGACAAGCGGCTACCGCTGGGTGATCGATCCGATCGACGGCACCATCTCGTTTGCGGCGGGAGTGCCGCTCTTCGGCACGCTCATCGGGCTCGAGCGGACCGACGGCGCCGCGCGCGAGGTCGTCGCGGGAATCTGCGCGATGCCCGCGCTCGGCGAGAGCGTCTGGGCCGCGCGCGGCCAAGGCGCGTGGTGGGAGCGCGACGGCCGCAACGGCGCGACCTCGCGCACAGAGGCGCGCGTGCGCGCGGCCGTTCCGCTCGCCGAAGCCCTCGTCTGCACGAGCGGCCTCGAGTACTTCGAGCGTGCGGGCCGGAGCGACGCGCTCGTCGCCATCGCCCGCGCCGCGCGACGGATCCGCGGCTGGAGCGACTGCTACGGCGGCATGCTCGTCGCGACAGGCCGGGCCGACGCATGGTTCGACCCCGTCATGAATCCGTGGGATTCAGGCCCGTTTCCCGTGATCCTCGAGGAAGCCGGCGGTGTCTTCACCGACTGGCACGGCCGCGCCGGCATCCACGGCGGGAGCGCCGTCGCAGCTGCAGCGGGGCTGCATGCGGAGCTCCTGCGCGCGATTCAGACGAGCGCGTCCCACTCGGGCCCGAACGCAAACTCGTAGTTCCTCCAGCGGCCGATGCTCGAGCGGTTGATCGGCCGCCGCACCTGTTCGTGCGAGAGCGTGAGCACCGTGCGCGTGTTCGACTCGGGCGAAAGCACGCATGGGTCGAACGGCACGCCGAGGAGCGCGAGCACGCGGCGGATCTCGCGCTCGGGCTCCGCGACGAGCTCCTCGTACACCACGCCCGCCGCACGCAGGCCGAGCGCATCGAACGCCAGCGGAACCACGCGCCGCTCGAGCGCGATCGCGCGGCGGATCTGGTCGAGCGTCGCGCTGAAGCCCCACGACTGCGGGTGGAAGTTCGACAGGAACATGCTGATCGCCGTGTCGCGCGGATCGCGCACGATGCGTACGAGCGCGGCACCCGGCAGCACCGCGGCGACCGCGGGCAAGGCGCGCCAGACGTTCAGCGTCTTGTCGAAGGTCCACTCGGCGCCCTCGCGGCGCCGCGCGCGTGCGCCCGAGAGATACTGCGATGCAAGACGTTCCCGATCGGCGCGGGCGAGCGAACGAAGTCCGCCCGGCCACAGGCCGAGTCCCACGAGCTCCTCTTGCGCGGCGAACACGCCTTCGTACTCGCCGATTCCCGACACCAGCGGATGGCGGTCGAGCATCTGCTCGAGGAGCGTCGTTCCGCTGCGGGGCATTCCGACCACGAGCGCGGTGCGGTCGACGGGCGGGGCTTCCGGCGCGAACGCCCCTCGCGCACGCTCGATGAAGCGGACCTGCGCCTCGACATCCGCCTCGAGTCCGCCGAGGTCGTAGGGCGGCGTCGTCGCCGCGTGGACCTGACGGGCAAGTTCGAACGCTTCCCGATGGCGGCCGTCGGCATCGAGGATCCGCACCGCCTCGAAGCCCGCGACGCGCTTGAGCGCGGCGCTGCGCGCGGTGCGGAAGATCCGCTCGAACCCGGCTCGTGCAGCGTCGCGGTCCCGGCGGGCGAGGCTGCGCGCGGCGAACACGGCGGCGCGCTCGTCGGTGGCCCACGCGCCGCCTTCCGCGAGCAACGCCTCCAGCTCGTCATGTCGAGCCGCGCGATGGAGGACCTCCGCGAGGGCGAGCCCGACCTCCGTCTCGTTCGGCGGGCGCTTGGCCCGCAACGAGCGCAGCCGGGCGATGGCGGCGTCGCTCCGGCCGAGGCGATGCTCGACGACGCCCTTCAGGAAGAGCAGGCGATGGTCGTCGGGCGCGATGCGAAGCGCGCGGTCGACCGCGTCCTCGACGTCCCCGAGCCTTCCCGTCGGCAGCAGCGCCTGCACGAGCCCCACATGCGCCGCAAGTTGACGCGGGGACCGGACCAGGAGCTGCCTCGCGAGCAAGGCGGCCTCGGCGAACCGGCCCTTCGCCAGCAGCATCTCGAGCCGCTCGGTCTCGGTCGAGGGGGCTGGGCGCTGCGGCTTCATCGGGGGTGGAGAATACAAGTCTCTGCGCGGCGGCAGGATGCCCACGCGGCGACTCGTCGGCCGACCGAGCGCGCCGAACGTCCGCAAACAGCGGGGCTCAGCGGGCGGCGTCTTGCCAATCGGGGGAAGTTTCACGTTTCGCTTGACGCAGGCGGTTTCGGTGGCATGTTTCGCTGCGGAGGAGGGTGAAGGGTCGAGCGCGCTCTTGCTGCGCCGACGCTTCCCCGGATTTCCCGTTGCCTCTTGGCGCGGCGAGATCCATCAAGTGTCGGTTCCAAGGGTCCGGATCGAGGTTCGAAGAGAGATTTCAAGCCGCAGACTGCGTCTTGCCTTCTCGTAAGTCCTTGTCCTTGTTGGGTTTCGGTGTCCCGAAGCCTGTTCCTTGTTCCCTGGGGCCTTCAACCGCCCCTCAATTGATGGAGATGTAGAAAAATGAAGTGCACCATCGCCGCTGCCGGCCTCGCCGCCGTCGTTGCCTCGGCCGCCTCGGCCGACATCACGGTCACCCTCACGAACCAGACCTTCGCTGGTTTCAACTTCAACCAGATCCTCGACTACTCGCAGTTCAGCGTCGTCGGCACCCTGACGGGCGCCACGATCGACGTCGTCCTGAACGCGTCGTCGAACTTCACCTACGCCGACGACCTCTGCATCTACGTCGACGTGCTCCCGCTCTCGACGGGTGGCCGTCTCCAGATCGGTGGCTTCTCGAATCTCAGCGCTTCCCAGCGCCTCTTCTGGCCGAACGGCGGCTCCAGCGCCCCCGGCACGGTCTCGCAGGGCTCGGTCACGCTGACCACCGCCCTCGCCTTCACCGGCGACGCTGCGGTTGACGGCGTCATCTGGGTCGGAAACGGCTACGGCGCCACGGGCACCTCGGGCACCTGGACCGGCACGATCACCCTCCACGGCATCGACGCCGTCCCGGCTCCGGGCGCCATGGCGCTCCTCGGCGCCGCCGGCCTCGTCGGCCGCCGTCGCCGTCGCTGATCGGTCGACGTGAAAGCAACTTCTTCCGCGCGGCACCCGAAACCGGGTGCCGCGCGGTGTTTTTGACAGGCCCTTCGCGAGAGGCGCCGGCTTCAGAGGAGCACGGTCGCCATGACGACGATCACCACGATCGCGACGAGGTCGAGGATGACGCCTGCCCGCATCATGTCCTGCGCGCGCAGCCGTCCCGTCCCGTAGACGAGCGCGTTCGGCGGTGTGCCCACGGGCATCGCGAACGCCCAGCTCGCGGCGAACGCGGCGGGGATCGCAAGCGTCTTGACCTCGACGCCAAGGGTCGGCGCCATCGCGCAGATGATCGGCATCGCCATCGCCGTGAGCGTGGTGTTCGACGCGACTTCGCTTGCGAAGACGAGCGCCGCGACGAGGATCAGGAGCAAGGCGATCGACGGCAACGCGCCCGCTCCCGCGAAGACCTCGCCGATCGTCGACGACAGCCCCGTGCGCTGCATCGCGTCGGCAAGGCACAGGCCGCCGCCGAAGAGCACGAGGACACGCCACGGGATCCGCGAGAATGCGGATGGGGCGAGGATGCGCGCGCCCGGACGCAAAGCGCTTGGAATCATGAAGAGAAGGAGCGCCGCCGCGACGGCGATCGTGCCCTCGCCGACCGCGGGGAAACGCGCCGCGTAGAGCGGGTTCGTGACCCAGAGCGCGACGGCGAGGAGAAAGACAGCGACCGCGGCCCAGCCGTCGCGGCCGAGCGGCTTCCGCTCGACCTCGATGCGCGCGATGGCGAGGCCGCGCGCGGGAAACAGCCACGCTCCGAGCACGAGGACCGCGATCGGCAGAAGCGCGGCCGTCGCGGGAATGCTGAACGCCATCCAGCCGACGAACGTCATCTGCTCGCCGCTCTCGCGGATCGCCTGGACCGCGATCGGGTTCGGCGGGCTGCCGATGATGGTGAGCGCGCCACCGATGCTGGCGGCGAAGGCGACGCCGAGGAGAAGCGACGTGAGGAACCTTCCGGCCGAGGCGCGTTCGGCGTCCGAGCGCGCGCCGTCGAGCGCACGGGCGCCCAGCGCCGTCACCAGCGGGAGCATCGTCGCGGCGGTCGCCAGGTTCGACACGAATGCGCTCAGGATGGCCGTCGTCGCCATGATGGCGGCGAGCACGCGGAGCGGGGTCGTGCCCGCGACGCCGACGACGGCGGTGGCGAGACGCGCCGAGACTCCGGTGCGTTCGAGCGAGAGCCCGATCAGCGCGCCTCCCGCAAAGAGAAACATCACCTGGTTCGCGTACGGCGCCGCGATCTCCGCGGGCTTTCCGATCCCAAGCGCGGCGAAGGCGACGAACGGAATCAATCCCGTGACCGCCGGCTCGACCGCAAGCGTCACCCACCAGACGGCCATCAGGACAAGCACCCCGAGCGTCCACGAAGCGTCGGCACCGAGCCCCCCGAGCGCGAGGGCCGCGGGGTGCGTGCAGAGCATCGCGGCCGCGGCGAGCACGGGGCCCGCGACTCGGCCGATCGCCGCCGCTGCGGACGACGCCTCGTCGACCTCGACCCGGAGGTCGTCGTCGGAGCCTCCCGTCGCGACGCCGTCGTCGGAACGGCTGCCATCGAATCTCGACGAGGGTTGGGCGGCCATGGCGGGACGATACCGCGGGTGCGCAAGCGAATGCTGCGCGGCGTCCTGAAATCGGTTGATCGCGGGCGCTGCGGGTGAATCCAATCCATGCGGTCCCGACGAACGCAGTCGGCCCGCAACGATGCCCGGCGGGCGAAGCCGCGACCTTGACACGATGGAACGGCGTTCCGCGCCGTCGGCGCTGTCATCGTCGGGAAACTCTCTCGACGAACGTGCGATCTTCGAAGACGTGGCATCACCGTCACCTCCCCGGACGCGGAGGAACCGCAGGGACGCACAGGCGTCCGACTCAGATCGACCCATATGAACACCAAGCTCTCCTTCGTCACCGCTGGCCTCCTCGCAATCGGCGTCGCCGCCGCCGCCACCGCGCAGAACACGCCGGTGAAGAACACCTCGGACAGGGCGACCCCCGCCGCCGCCACCACCGCCTCGAAGAACATCGTCGAGACCGCGGTCGCCGCGGGCAGCTTCAAGACGCTCGTCGCAGCCGTGCAGGCCGCCGGCCTCGCGGAAACCCTCTCGGGCGGCAACTTCACCGTCTTCGCTCCGACCGACGAGGCGTTTGCCAAGCTTCCCGCGGGCACCCTCGAGATGCTCCTCAAGCCTGAGAACAAGGCGAAGCTCGCCTCGATCCTCACCTACCATGTCGTTCCGGGCAAGGTCATGGCCGCCGACGTCGTCAAGCTGACGAACGCCGGCACCGTCCAGGGCCAGCGCGTCGACATCTCGGCCAAGGGCGGCACGGTCACCGTCGACGGCGCGAAGGTCGTCACCACCGACATCGCCTGCTCGAACGGCGTCATCCACGTCATCGACAGCGTGATCCTGCCGAACGACAAGAACATCGTCGAGGTCGCGGCCTCGAACGGATCGTTCAACACGCTCGTCGCCGCGGTGAAGGCCGCCGGTCTCGTCGAGACCCTCTCGGGCAAGGGACCGTTCACCGTCCTCGCTCCGACCGACGCCGCGTTCGCCAAGCTTCCCGCCGGCACGCTCGAGAACCTGCTCAAGCCGGAGAACAGGAAGGCGCTCGTCGAGATCCTCACCTACCACGTCGTCCCCGGCGTCGCCGCCTACTCCGACCAGGTCGTCAAGATGTCGGAAGTCCCGACCGTGCTCGGCAGCCCGGTCAAGGTCACCGTCAAGGACGGCAAGGTCATGCTCGGCAACGCGACGGTCGCGATCGCCGATGTCGAGACGTCGAACGGCGTGATCCACGCGATCGACACCGTGCTCCTCCCGGCAACCCCCGCCAAGAGCGCGCAGTCCGGCGTCGACACCTCGAAGTGACGCGCGGCGGGAGACACCCGCCGACAGCCAAGCTCCTCTTCTGCCCCGGGGTCCGTTCGCGGACCTCGGGGCTCTTTCGTTGACTCCCGATGGATCGTTGTCCCGGGCGGTTCGGTTCTCCTCCGCGGCACGGCGATCAACCTCGCCGCCCTGCTCCCGACCTGGGGCGGCGCGGGGCTCGGAGATATCGACCAGAGCCGGGTCACCGGGCCCCCCGATCTTGCCCAACTGCTCGGAAACTGGGGGCTTTGCAGGTGACGCGCCGAAAGACGGTGGCGTTTCCCGTCCGAAGACGCAATCTGCCCGGCGTCAGGCCGTTTGGCTCGGCGTCAGACACGCATCGGAACCACACCATGAAACTCACGCAAGCCTGCTCGATCCTCGTTCTCTCGCTCGCATCCGCGGCCTTCGCCCAGCAAGACGGCACCTTCCCGCCCGAGGGTGGCCGCGACGGCCGACGCCCGCAGGAAGGCGAGCGGCCGGCACGTCCCGCCATCGACCCGGCGCAGTTCATCGAGCGGTTGATGCAGAACGACGCGAACGGCGACGGAGTGCTCTCGAAGGACGAGCTGCCGCCCGCGATGGCCGAGCGTCTCATGGAACGCGGCGACACCAACAAGGACGGCATGCTCGACAGGGGCGAGCTCGAGGCTGCCGCGAAGAACGGCGCCGTTGGAAGCGGCCGCGGCGCACCGCGCGACGGCGGCGGCCGCCCCGCACCGCGCGAAGGCGCGGCTCCTGGTGCGATGGACCTCGAAGGCGCGATGAAGCAGATGAACCGCGCCACGACGGCGCTGCGCAGCTCGAACTTCGACGAGGCGTCGCGTCCGGCCGATCTCTCGGCGGTGCAGACCCTGCAGGGCGCGGTGATCGCCTCGAAGGGCGCGGTCGCGCGCCTGCGCATGTCCGACGCTGCCAAGGCGCGCTTCGGTGAAGACCGCGCGCGCTTCGAGGCCGAGTACCGCACGATGATGCTCGACACGCTGATCGTCGCCATCGAACTCGAGAAGGCCGTGCTCGCAGGCGATGCATCCGGCGCGAAGTCGGCGGTTGCCCGCCTCAAGAACATGCAGTCGAGCGGCCACGACCTCTTCCAGCCGAGCGAGCAGGCCGGCGGCGAGGCCCCGGCACGCCCCGAGCGTCCGGCACGTCCCGAGGGCGGCCGACCGCGCGGCGGCCGTCCCGCCGACGGGTCGGGGACTCGCGAACGGCCGCCCACCCCGTGAGGCTCGCAGCGGCGCACGAGACGGCCGCGCCGCGCAGGAGAGCGGGTCTCGACCCCTCGAAGCACGTTCGATTCACAGGCGGCGCACGGTCATCCGTGCGCCGCTTCTTCGTTGCGTCGAACCGCACGGCGCCGCGAGGACGCGTTCGCCGCGTGTCGCGCCGCTAGGTTCTGTCCGACCCGAGCGCCGCGGCGAGCGTGCGCTCGAGCGATTCCGGATTCACCAGGAAGTCGCTTGCGT
>JBIKWD010000007.1:0-31789 GCA_044356505.1 Phycisphaerales bacterium | reverse complement strand
CGGCTCGTACGCGACCAGGGAATCGGAGGACAGCTACTGGTTCTCCGACGTGCCGCTGTCGGCTTTGCTTGCGCACAGCGAGGAGTCGCCGATCAAGGACGCCGTGTTCCTCCATGCCCAGATGATCTGGATTCCGAAGCCTGGCCTCACTCCGCTCGATCCCGCGGCGACGAACCTCGTGGTCCGCGTCGTCATCGTTTCCGATGGCGAGGTGGGGCTCTACGGCGGCGCGGGGTTCGCCCGCATCGACGGCGAGCCGGGCGACGAGCGTGTCGAGATCGAGGTCGAGGGAGGCACGCTGACCCTTCTCGAGCGAACGGAGGGCTTCAACGATCTCCTCAGCCCTGCGGGTTTCAGCGGGACCTTCGCCGCGAAGTTCGCGCCCGACGACTCCGCCAGATGGCGCCGCGCGCTCTCGCAGTTCGCCACCAACGCCTTCGGGAAGTCGATGTGGGTCGATGCGGGCGGTGCGGACGCCGCGTCCCACGCCGTACGGGACGCACTCACGCGCCGCTGATGGCGGCATCGAGTGCGGCTTCGATGCTCTCGGCGACGCCCACGCGGTCCGGGTGCCGCTCGAGGCGATGCGCGCGGGTTTCGCCTCCGCTCGCGACGCGGAGCGCGATCGCCTCGAGGTCGATGTCGATCTTCCCCTCGCCAGACTCGCCGCGGACCGGCGGTGCGCCCGATCGCGGTCGGCCGCCGGAAGCGATGCCTCCGTAGGGCAGGTCGCCTACGAGCGGAAACCCAAGCGACGCGAGCATCGCCCTGATCTGGTGGAAACGGCCCGTCTCGAGGAGTATCAGGGCGTGCGACTCGCCGGGTCGATCGGTCGCGGGCGCGACGGCGAGCACGGTGAGACGGGACGGGTCGCCGCCCGAGCGCACCACCTCGGCGCGCTCTCCGGCACGTCGGAGATACGCGCGATGGGGACCGACGAGGCCGTCCGCGGAGGCGAACGGCTCGGCCGCCCGCGCCTGCGGAACGCTCGGGATCCTCGCGACATACCACTTCGTCCAGGCGCCCGCGCGGATCTCCTCGGCGTGCATCGCCGCAGAGCGCGCGTCTCTCGAGATCATCACGAGTCCGCGCGTCGGGCGGTCGAGCCGATGCGGCAACCTCGCTTCGGGCCAGCCGAGCTGCAACCGGGCGCGGACGATGACCGAGTCGGGTTCGGCATGACCCGCCCGCGAGGGCCGCTCGCTCGAAAGACCCGCAGGCTTGAAGACGACCGCGCCGAGCTCGTCCTGCGAGACCACCACGAGTTCGCCGCGGCCGCGTTGCGTCGGCCGGCTCACGCGCTGATGAATCCCTCGCGCACGGCATAGAGCGCAAGCTCCACGCGGTCGTGGATGTCGAGCTTCTCCATGACGCTCGTCACGTGCTTGTCGACCGTCTTCACCGAGATGCCGAGCATCTCGGCGATCTGCTTCTTCGCGTAGCCCTTGCCGACGTAGCGAAGCACCTCGATCTCGCGCTCCGAAAGCGCGCTGCCGCGCGTGCCGACGACCTTCGCGCGACGCATGTCCGAGGCGTCGCCGCGAACCCGCGCGGCGACCGACGGAGAGAAGTACTGCTCGCCCCGGGAGACGCTGCGAATCGCACCCGGGATCAGGTCGGGGTCGTCGCTCTTGACGACGAACCCGCGCGCTCCGACCCTCAAGGCCTGTTCGATGTAGCGGTCGTGATCGCTGCCGGTCAGGAACATGATCTCGGTGCCCGGCCGAAGCTGGCGGATGTGGCTCGCGGCATGGAAGGCATCCACCCCAGGCATCGCCACGTCGAGGATGACGACGTTCGGCGAGAGCCTGTGCGCCAATTCGACCGCATCCGCCGCATTCGCGGCTTCGCCGACCACACGGATGTCCTCGGTCTCGTTGAGGACGGCGACGAGCGCCGACCGGATCAGCGCGTGATCGTCGGCCACCAGCACGGAAATCTGCTTGCCACCTGTCATCGCCGCACAGCATAACGCCCGTCGGCCGCCGCGGGAACGGCCCGAAGGCGCGGCGGCGAACGGCATTCCGGCCGCCCCGTGGCTCCAGATCGCCTTCAGGCAAACACTCCATCGTGGTGAATGCAGGGACTTGTTCGCGGGTTGTCCTGCAAGACGGTGCGCACACAGTCCGTAGTGTGGATGCAGTGGCCTTCGCCCGACGTCCAGTCGGGCGGGGGATTCGGCGATCAAGCCAAGCGGGCCACGAGGAGTACCCAGTATGGCAGCAACGCATGAGCGGGCAACGCTGGTCCTTGACCTCTTCGACCAGTACTACGAGCGCGTCTACGCGTTCCTCCGGAAGTCGACGACGCCGGATGTCGCCGAGGATCTCGCGCAGGAGGTCTTCGTGCGTCTGCTGCAGCATCCGGAACTCGAGCGGCTGACGATCTCGATCAGCTATCTCCTGAAGATCGCGCACAACCTGCTCCGGCGCAGATACGCGCGGGCGACGAGGCTCCGCGAACTGCTCGAGGAACGCGCGTTCATGGACGGAGGCGAGTCGGCCGTGCGGACGCGCTCGCATGCCCACGAGGCTGGGGCGGCGGGAGACATCGGAAGCGACGTGCTCGAGACCGCGCTCGGGCTGCTCGCGAAGGACGAGCAGGATGCGATTCGGATGATCGTCTGCGAGGGAAAGAGCTACCAGCACGCCGCCGAGGCGCTTGGAGTCTCGGTGACCACCATCAACAACTGGAAGCACCGCGGCATCGTGAAGCTCCGCAAGCTCGTGGGGAGTTCGATGGACTCGTCGATGACCGTCGGGCGCGACGAGATCGTCGGACTCGCAGCCCGCGAACGGAGCCGCTTCGGTCGCGTCGACCTGTCGGGCGACCTCGGCGCGCCCGCGCAGCGCGGCTCGCGATCGAGTTCGCCGGTCCACGACCGCAAGCGCGGGGTCGGCCAGATCAAGCCGACCGACGAGGTGGCGTGACCGTCGGTCGCAACGGCAGGCCGACAGATCGAGCGGTTCAATCGCCTGAGATCATCCGCAGGCCGAAGTAGAGCCCGGCACAGCCGAACAGCACTCCGGCGAGCACCAGGATCACCACGCCGACCCTGAACGAACGGCGAAGCCGGCTCGGCCTGCTGTGCGTCGCGCCGTCGATCCAGGTGAAGCATTTGGGGCAGATGTCCGCGTCGTCGCTGATCTCGGCACTGCACTCGGGGCAGTAGGCGGTGTCCGAGGAAAATCGGGCCTGGTCCTTCTCGTCCTGCTCGGTGTCCTCGATGTCCTCGGCGTCCTCCGACTCGTGGTCCATCGAATCACGCAGGTCGTCATAGCTCTCGTCGCCCCATTCGTCGTCGTCGCGTCGCTTGGCCATGGGGGTCCTCCGTGCCGATGCGGGCGCCCCGAGCGCCCAGTCCCCTTACCATACCCCGCATGCCGCCACTTCAAAGCTCGATGGTCGCTCTTGGCTCCGCATGCCCTTCGTTCGACCTTCCGGATCCGCGGGGATTCCGCATGTCGGACGTGGACGCCCGCGGCAGGCCGCTGCTCGTGATGTTCCTCTGCAACCACTGCCCCTTCGTGAAGCACATCCGCCACGAGGTGGCCGCCCTTGCCCGCCACTACCAGCCGAAAGGCGTCGCCGTGGCCGCGATCAGCGCCAACGACCCCGTCCTCTACCCGGACGATGCGCCCGAGCGCATGGTGGCCGAGGCGTGCGACGTCGGGTACTCGTTCCCCTATCTCTTCGACGCGTCGCAGGCGGTCGCCAGGGCGTTCGACGCCCAGTGCACGCCGGACATCTTCCTCTACGACGCGAACCACAGGCTCGTGTATCGCGGTCAACTCGACGACAGTCGCCCGAAGTCGGAGATCCCCGTGACAGGCCGCGACCTGCGGGCGGCGCTCGACGCGGTTCTCGCGGGCCGTGCGCCGCTCCCTGAGCAGCGCCCCTCGATCGGCTGCAGCATCAAGTGGCGCGCGTGACGCCGGCCACGGCGCACAAGCACGACCGCAACCACACCAACCGCCACAAGCACCAAACCGCCACAAGCACCAAACCGCCACGAGCACCAAACCGCCACGAGCACCAAACCGCCACAAGCACCAAACCGCCACAAGCACCAAACCGCCACAAGCACCAAACCGCCACGAGCACCAAACCGCCACAAGCACCAAACCGCCACGAGCACCAAAGCTCGCCGCCGCAGCGGCGAGCGCTCAAAGGTGCGGCGAGCGCTCAAAGGTCCGGCGAGCGCTCAAAGGTGCGGCGAGCCGCGAAGGAAAAACGACAGGAGCCCCGAAGGACTCCTGTGGTTCGCTTTGAGATTCTCAACGAGGCGGACGGGAATCGAACCCGCAACCACCGGCGTGACAAGCCGGTACTCTAACCAATTGAGCTACCGCCCCAACACCTCGCCTTGGAGCGAGGGACGGAAAGGATAGCACAGTCCCGCGCACCGTCAAGTCACCCTGATGCGGCCCCAAATTCGGCCGATTTCAGGTGTTGCGGAACGTCTGGATGCCCGGTGGACACGCCCCGTCATCGACACCTAGACGTCCGACCAGCGGCGCCCGACCGCCGACGACACCTCGAGCGGCACGTCGAGCGTCATGGCGCCCCGCATCACCTCGCCGACGAGCTTCGCGACCGCATCGGCATCATGCTCGGGCGCCTCGACGAGCAGTTCGTCGTGGATCTGGAGAAGCAGCCGCGCCTGTGGGAAGCGCTCCGCGAGCGCGCGGTCGAGCCGGATCATCGCGATCTTGATGAGATCGGCGGCGGAGCCCTGCACGACGGTGTTGACGGCGATCCTTTCGCCGAACGCCCGCTCGGCGGGATTGCGCGATTCGATCTGCGGGATCGGACGCCATCGACCGAGGATCGTCGTGGCGTGTCCCGTCCTGCGCGCCGCCTCGACGGCCGAGTCGAGGAACGAGTCGATGCCCCTGAACCGCGCGCGGTAGCTCTCGATGATCTCCTTCGCGCGCGCGACGGTGTAGCCGCCGCCGAGCCGGCGCGCGAGTCCCGACGCGGTGATCCCGTAGACGATCCCGAAGTTAACCATCTTGGCGGCGGAGCGCTGCGTGTCGGTCACGTCGGCGGCTGCGACTCCGAAGACCTCGGCCGCGACGGCCTTGTGGATGTCCTCGCCACGGTCGAACGCACGGCATAGGCCAGGGTCGCCCGAGAGGTGCGCGAGGAAGCGGAGCTCGATCTGGGAATAGTCGGCCGAAACGAAGATCATCCCTTCGCTTGCGACGAACGCGCGGCGGATCGCGGCGCCGACCTCGGTGCGGATCGGGATGTTCTGCAGGTTCGGATCGCTCGAGGAAAGCCGCCCCGTCGCCGTCCCCGTCTGGTGGAACTTGCAGTGGATGCGGCCTGTCTCCGGCAGCACGGCCGCGTCGAGCGCGCTCAGGTAGGTTCCGACGAGCTTCGAGAACTGCCGGTACTCGAGGATCTTCGACGGAAGATCCGATTCGCAGGACGGATCCTCGGCAAGCTTCTCGAGCACCTCGCTGTCTGTGCTCGCGCCCGTAAGGGTTCGCTTGACCACGCGAAGCCCGAGGCCGCGTGGTTCGTCGGAGGGTCGATTGAACAGAACCTGCGAGAGCTGGCGCGGGCTGTCGGGGTTGAAGTTCCACGGCGCGCTTGCGGCGATCTCGTCGCGGAGCGCGACGAGCTTGACCTCGAGGTCGCGGCGCTGGCGCGCGAGTTCGTCGCGATCGACGCGGATTCCCGCACGCTCCATGCGCGCAAGGACCGGGATCAGCGGAACCTCGACTTCCGAGTACACGCGGTCCTGACCGCGGACCTCGAGGGTCTGCTCGAGCCTGGTCGCGAGCGCAAGCGCGATCTCCGCGTCCTCGGCAGCGTAGGGCGCGGCGATGGCGATGGGCGCTTCGTCGAAGCGCCGCTGCGTCGCGCCCGACCTTCGCGATGTGGACGCCTTCGACCCGATCACGGCCTCGATCGGGATCGGCCGCACGCCAAGTACGTGCTCGGCCGTCGCATCGAGTCCGTGCGAAGGACGCGTCGGGTCGACGAGCCAGCTTGCGAGCATCGAGTCGCCGCGGATCCCGCGCAACGCGACGCCGTGGTTCGCGAGGACCTCGCAGTCGTACTTGAGGTTGTGCCCGACCTTGCCGACCGACTCGTCCTCGAGAAGCGGCGCGACGAGGCCGAGCACGTCGTCGACCCCGAGATGGGTCGACGGCTCCGGGGAGCGGACGGGAACGTAGTAGCCCTTGCCCTCGTGAAGCGCGAACGAAAGTCCCACCAGCCGCGCAAGAGGCGGCGCGAGCGACGTCGTCTCCGTGTCGAAGGCGACGCTGCCGACGCGCCTGATCTCGTCGACGAGCGTCTCGAGCTCGCGCCTCGTGCGGACGACGACCGTCTCAAGCGTGCGGTCGGAGACCGGCGGCGCGGAGGCCGCCTCGAGTCCGTCGAACAGCGTTCCGAACGCGGCAGGCTCATGGCGCGTCGGAGCGACCTCCGCGCTCGCGGACTCTCTCTTCGCAGCCGAATCGAAGAGCGAACCCGCCTCGGAAGCGGCTCCGCCCCGCGCGCGCGGTCGGCCGCGCCCCGACGGTCGGTCGGCGCCCTGCCCCGCGTCGCTCCCCTGTTCGACGGCCGCGGGTTGCGCGGCTCCGTCGCCGAAGATCTCCTGCGCCTCTCCGCGCAGGCGGTGGAAGCCGAGCACCCTCAGGAGTTCGAGAAGCTTCGGAAGGTCGCAACGCGATGGTTCGAATCGGGCCAGCTTCTCGTCGAACGCGAAGTCGCAGTCGCGCTTCAGCTCGACGAGGCGGCGCGAAAGCGCCACGAGGTCGTGGCTCGCCGCCAACGCCTCGCCCTTCTTCCCCTTGATGGCGTCGAGATGCGCGTAGATGCCCTCGATCGACCCGTGCTCCGCGAGCAGCGCCGCAGCCGTCTTCGGACCGACGCCGGGTACGCCGGGGACGTTGTCGGCGCTGTCGCCCATCAGCGCGAGGAGATCGACCACCTGCTCGGGCCGGACGCCCTTCGAGTCGAACAGCTGCTCGAGCCCGATGTCGCCGTTCTTCTGCGCGTCGAACAGCGTCGTGTGCGCGTCGACGAGCTGGCCGAGATCCTTGTCGCGGCTCACCATGCGGATGCGCATCGACGGATGCGCCGCCCTGAGCCGCGAGACGAGCGTCGCGATGACGTCGTCCGCCTCGACGCCCTCGATTCCGAGGACGGGAATCCCCATCAGCCGGAGCGCCTCGAGGCACCGCTCGACCTGCGGATGGAAATCCACTGGCGCCGGGTCGCGGTGCGCCTTGTACTCGGGGTAGATCTCCGAGCGGAACGTCTCCTTGTCGCCGGCCGCGTCGATCACGACGACGAGCTCGCTCGGCTTCTGCGAGCGGATGTAGGAGAACAGCATCGACAGGAAGCCGAACACGAGGTTCGTCGGCTCGCCTGTGATCTGGCTCGAGAGCCCGCCGCGGATCGCGTAGTAGGCGCGGAAGAACTGCGCATGGCCATCGATGATGGCCGCATGCGGGCCGATCGGCGGAGCGGATTGACCGGCCTCCGACACGCTCATCAGCCCCCCACCGCCGCAGCCTTCGCGTGCAGCCCGCGGAGGCGAGCCTCGTAGGGCTCCTTCACCGCGACGTTGCGACGCGACATCACCGCGCGCGCCGTCTCGAGGAACTTGTCGATGCGGAACGCCTTCGGCCCGTCGGCCGCGTCCGTCAGCCATGCGAAGCGCGGCACAAGCGTTGCCGGCGGCTTCGAACAGGCGATCATCGCGCCCGTTCCGATCGTGGTGCCCGTCATCAGCCGCGTGCCGATCGCGAGCTTCGCGTGGTCGCCGATCACGCTTCCCCAGAACTGGCGACCCGTTCGCAGGAGCCCCCCGTCGGCCTCGAGCCGGACGATCACCTCGCCGTAGGTGTTGAGCAGGTTGGAATTGTCGCTTCCGGCGCCGATGTTGACCCACTCGCCGACGAAGCTGTCGCCGAGATGCCCGTCATGCGACTTGTTCGAGTACCCCTGGAAGACCGTGCCGCCGATCTCGCCGCCGACGCGGCAGTGCGGGCCGATCGCGGTCGAGGCCTTGAGAAGCGCCCGCTCGCTCACGACCGTTCCTTCGCCGATGAAGCAAGGCCCCACGATGACCGACAGCGGGCGGATCGTCGCGTCCTTCGCGATCACGACCGGCCCCTTCGATGCGTCGATGACGCAGAGCGGTCCGATCGTCGCGGAGGGATGGATGATGATGGGGCTCGCTCCGAACGACTGCCCTTCGTCGGGGCGCAGCGCCCGCGCGACCGAGCCGAAGAGCCCGCGCGACTCGGTGACCGTCGGAAGGTCTTCCTCCATCGTCCTCGCGATGCGGGTCGTGATGTCCCACGGGGCCGTCGCGATGTCCGCGTCGTGGTCGCGCTCGGCGTCGGTCGGTGGGCGCTCGAGAGCGGCGCGCAGCGCCTCGTCGTCCGCCGTCACGGGAAGCCGCGCGCAGAGGAAGGTGCCGTCGCGGCGGAACTTCCGCTGTCCGACCGCGAGATCGTCGAGAAGCGCGACGGAGAGGAGCCGCGCGTGCACGATCGTCCGCTCCTGCACGATGGTCACATGGGCCCCGTCCCAGCGCAGGCTCGCGAGCGGAAGGAGCTCGGGATCGACGTCGGCGTGCTCGAGCCGCGCGCCGCATCGCGCGAGGATCCTGTCTGCGATCGTGTGGGCGCCGCACCGCAGGCCGTATGCAGGGCGCAGGTCGGTCAGCGGTCCAAAGCTGCCACCGCGGTCATGGACGAGGAACACGCTCCGGGCGACGGGAAACGTCATGCGGCGCACTGTAGCGCGGGATTCAGCCGCCCTGCCGCGCGAGGCCGGGTGCCACGCGGGTCGCGGTCGTGAAGGCCCAGAGCGGGCGGGTCTTTCCGAGGATCCAGAGCGCGGGGACCGCGATGACCGCGTCTCCCGCCGCCCCGAGGAGGCGCCGCCAGACCTCGGCTGCGCCGCTTCCCGGCCACCATGGTGCCCCGCCGTCGAGCACAAGCGAGCGGATCGAGAACAGGAAGACGAAGACCACAGCGGCCAGCAGCGAGAAGACCGCCGTCGCCACCGCTCCGGCCAACGGATTCTGCCTGTGGAGCAGGCCTCGGAGCTGGACGACCGCCAGCGCCCCGAGCGCGAATCCCAGCACCCGCGGCCCGGGCACGACGAGCGTCTCCTGGGTCGACAGGACGATCGGCGTCAGGAGGTCGACGACGAGTCCTGCGGCCATCGCGACCCGCACGCCGATCCGCTTGGGCGCCGAGAGCAGCGCAAAGACCACCACCGAGGGGACGAGATGCCCGCGCAGGTCGCCGATCGCAAGCACGCTTCCGAAGCTGGCGTCGATCGCTGCCGCGACGAGAAGCATCGCGAGATAGACGCTCCATCTCATCGCGCCACCTCCGACGGAACAGCGAGGATGACGCTCGCAAGCGACTCGAGTTCGGTGATCGGACGGATCTCGACCCGACGCGCGAGAGGCGCCTGCTCGAGGGGCTCGACCGAGACCACGACGCCGATCCTCGCCCCGAGCGCCGCGCGGCCGAAGCGGTCGTCGGCGAGGCGCGCGACCATGCCGGGCGCCAGCTCCATCGCGGTCGCTACCTCGGCCGACCACGTACCCCTCGCTGTCGGCTTGAGGACGGCGCCCGGGTAGCTCGATGCGGGACTGCGGGGATCGCTGCCTTGCGGCGGAAACAGGCGCGCGCCGATGCTCGGCAGCCTGGTCGCCGGAATCAAGGTCGAGGAGAAGTTGCCGACCGAAGGCGCCACCACGCCCACGAAGACGTCGCCGTCGACCAGTGCGGCGGCGCCCGCCCTGACGCCGTGCCGCTCGCCGGCGTTGAGCGTCACGGCTCCGTCGCGGCGGCTCGGGTCGATCGCGATGACGGAGGCCTCGACGAGCCGGGTGTCGATGGCGTCGAGCCGGGCGCTGATCGCCCGCAGCGCGGCGAGGCTCCGCTCGAGCCGCTCGACCTCGAGCCGCGACTGCTCGTAGAGCATTCGGAACTGGGCGACCTCGCGCTCGAGGGCGACCGCCTCGGGCGCGCGCGGATCGAACGCCGCCTGCGTCGGGCGGATCCGTTCCCGGAGAAACATCCCGAGGTGGGTCAGGGGCGCGAGCGGCACCGAGACGAGTCGCGCGACATCGGCCGTCCAGGGCCGCAACGCGGGAACGGGGAGCAAGGCGAGCACGAACGCAGCCGCCGCAAGCGTCCAGTCGAGACGCCTGCCTGCGAAGAAGCGGATGAGACGCTTGGGCTGCATCACGCGACCCCGTTCACCTCGGTCGTTGCGCGGGCCGGAGTCCCGCGATCAGCTCTCATCGACGTCGCTGTCCATCGTGGCCTTCCACTCCTCGAGGTTCTCGAGGTAGATCGCGGTTCCGCGCGCGACGCAGGTCAGCGGCTCGTCGGCGATGCGGACCGTGAGACCCGTCCGCTCCTCGATGACCTTGTCGATCCCGCGCAGCATCGCTCCGCCGCCCGCGAGCACGATTCCGTTCTCGACGAGATCGGCGCTCAGTTCGGGCTCGGCGTTCTCGAGCGTGCGGAGCACGGTCTCGACGATCTGGTTGACGGGCTCGAGCAGCGACTCGCGGATCTCCTCGCTGCCGACCACGGTCTTCCGCGGAAGGCCGGACACCATGTCGCGTCCACGGACCTCCATCGTGAGCTCCTTCTCGAGCTTCGACGCGCTTCCGATCTCGATCTTGATGCGCTCCGCCGTCTGCTCGCCGATCGTCAGCCCGTAGTTCTTCTTCATGTGGGCGATGATCGCCTCGTCGAACTCGTCGCCGGCGACGCGGAGCGACTGGCAGGTCACCATTCCGCCGAGGCTGATGATCGCGACGTCGGTCGTGCCGCCGCCGATGTCGACGATCATGCTTCCCGTGGGCTCGCCGACGGGAAGGCCGGCGCCCATCGCCGCCGCCATCGGCTCCTCGATGAGATAGACCTTCCGCGCGCCTGCGCGGGCGGCGCTCTCGAAGACGGCCTTGCGCTCGACCGCCGTGATGCCCGACGGAACCGCGATCACGACCCGCGGCGCGAAGAGGCGGCTGCGGCCGCTGACCTTCTTGATGAAGTACGCGAGCATCGCCTCGGTGACGTCGAAGTCGGAGATCACTCCGTCCTTCATGGGGCGGATCGCACTGATCGTGCCCGGCGTCTTTCCGAGCATCTCCTTCGCCGCGACGCCGACCGCCGTCCCGTTTCCAAGGACCTTGTTGGTGCCCTTCCGCACGGCGACGACCGACGGCTCGTCGAGGACGATGCCCTCGCCCCGCACGCACACCAGCGTGTTGCAGGTGCCGAGGTCGATGCCCATGTCGACGCTAAACCACGCGAGAAGCTTCTCGATGAACACGGAGACGTTCCAATCTCGGGGCCGCTGGTGCCGCCCCGCCCTGATCTCATGCTCCTGCGGCCAGACTCGCGACAGAGAAGGATCCGCAAACCGCCACCACGGCCGCATCCGCAGACCCGTCGACGCACGACCCACGCATGGTCACCGCACGGACGGCAGGAAGGTAGCAGGAAACGCACGACGCCGCCTCGAGGGCGGCGTCTGCGGTTCGGTGGATCGGGGTACGCTCAGCGAACGACCGTGATCGGCGAGCCGGGCTGGCCGGCGGTCTCGGCCTGCTTCATGTTGGCCGCCACGAGCACGACCGTACCGAGCAGCAGGACCAGCGCTGAGACGACGAGCAGGACCGAGTAGACGTTCATCTCGCTGCTACGGGTGGTTGCCTTGGCCATGATTCTGATCTCTTTGGCTCGAAGCTCGTTGCGGCGCTTCGTTTCGTTTCGCTTCGATCGGGTTGGTTCAGGTCGGTTCTTGACGCGGGAGCGTGATTTGTCGTGGCTCGTCGGGGCTCGTCGGGGCTCGTCGGGGCTCGTCGGGGCTCGTCGGGAACGAGAACGGCGTCACTCGCCCGCACGGGCGACGGCGCGCTGGCCGACGCGGACCTCGCCGCGGGCGCCTGCATCCTCGAGCTCGATCACGCCGACCGAACGGTTGACATCGACCTGGGTGATGCGGAGGTTTCCGACGAACGTGCTGCCGTCGCCGATCGCGAGCACCCAGCCCGGCTTCACGCCATCGCGCGAACCAGCGTTGATCTCGGCGAGCGGCGCACCGTCGCCGCGACGGACGTTGATGATGGTCGCGGCGATGTTCTTGGTCGCCACGACGCGGCCAGCGTCGCTGACGGCGCCCGCGCGGAGCTCGCCCACGCTGGCGACGTACTCTGCGATCGTCGCGACGGCACGGTCCTTCTCATCGCTGAGGCGGCGGTTCTCTTCCTGGAGCGAGCGGCGGGCGGCGTCGGCGACCTCGAGCTCGGACTGCGACTTGTCGAAGGCCTCCTGCAGTTCGACGAGGCGCTTCTCGGCCTCCATCGCGCTGCTGCGGAGCGTGCGAAGCTCGGACACCAGCGAGTCCGCCAGTTCGCTCGTCGCCTTCCCGGTCTGGGAGAGGGTCTCGAGGCTCGCTGCGACCGAAGCCTGCGCGGCTTTGGTTCCCGCGAGGTCCTGTTCGGCCTTGCGCACGGCGGCCGACCTGGCGTCGACCTGCTTCTGGAGGTCGGCGACCTGGGCCTGCATCGCCTGGAGGTCGGCCTGCAGCTTCGTGGTCTGGGAGTTCCACGCGAGGCGCTCGGTCTCGAGCGTGGATTCGGCCGCCGCCTTCGCCGTCTGAGCCTCCTTGTACTTCTTCTGGAACGACTGCTCGTTGGTCGCGTTCACCGCGACCAGTGGAACGATCGCGACGGTCAGGAGCGCAACGAGGACGACGAAGATCTTGGTCAGGATGTGCACGGCGGAGATTCCTTCATCCGGGGGGCCGAGCCGATGGGCAGATCGCCGTCGACTCGGTTCATCGCGCGCGTCGCACAGTCACCTCGACTGGACGGGAGCGCGTGAAGTGGGGTTTTGTACCGACAGCATTCTCGGGTGTCAATCGACTTTGAAGGCCAATCTGCAAGGGCTTCGAAGGAAGTCCGCCCTCCGTCGGGCCGCGGGCCGGGCGGTTCCTCGGGCGGATTCCGCGAAAATCCCGCGGAAACACGGGCAATCAATCGCAGGCTTCGATCCCGGCCGCGGCCGCGACCTGGACCGTCGGATCGCCGTCGAGGATCAGTCTTGCAAGGAGATCGAGCGAGTCCGTCGTCTTGAGCGAGCCGAGGAGCGCGGCCGCCTGCGAGCGGACCCGCCTGTCGGGATGGGCGTGATACTCGCGGCCGACCGGGATCAGGGCCGTCGGCGCCGCACCGAGCGCAACGAGCGCGCGCGCTGCGGCGAGCCTGATCTCGGGCGAGCGCTGGGCGTCGCCGGAAACGGTGAGGAGACGCTCGAGCATGGGGCGCGAGACTTCGTCGCGCAGCCGTCCGATCGCGTCGCAGGCGACGAGCGTCAGTTCGGCCTGCTCCGGCGGCGCGAAGAGCGCTGCGCGCAGCGGCTCGATCTCGCGGTCGTCGCCGAGCTTCACGAGTGCCTCGGCCGCGGTGAGGTCGACGAGCCGGGCGCGGATCGGGTTGACGAGCTTCATGCCTCGTCCGATCGAGTCGCGGATGAGCGGCACGGCGGAGCTGTTGCCGAGTTCGCCGAGGACGAGATAGGCGTTGCCGCGCACTTCGGGGTCGTTGTCCGAGAGCATCGCCGCGAGCGGCGTGAGGTCGACGGTCTGTCCGCAGCGCGAGAGCGCGAGCATCGCGGCCGCGCGCACCGAGGCGCTGTCGTCCTGGAGCAGGGGTTGCACGAGCACGCAGAGGTCGCGGTTGCGCACCTCGCCGATCGCCATGCAGGCGACGAAGCGTACGCCGCGGTTCTCGTCGACGAGCCCGAGCGGCGCGAGTTCTGCGAACAGCGACGGATTCGGCTTCGCCGCCTCGACGGCGTTCGCGCGGAGGGCGGCCCAGCTGCTCCGTGCGGCGGCGCGGAGGATCTCGGCCGCGCGCGTCCGCTCGGCTTCGGTGGGAGCCGCGTCGATGCGCACAGTCATGGCGCCCGCCCCCGCGGGCTCGTCGGGGAGCAGTCCGCCTTCCATCGAGAGGCTCGCGCCTGCGGTGTTTCGACTGGCCGTCGAACGACCCGCCGATGCCGTGCCGTCATAGGAACCGGCCCGTTCGGGCGCGCCGGCGGGAGCGCGGCCGGCCGGAAGCGAGCGCTGCTTGGAGCTGAACTCGGCGCGCGCCGCGTCGGGATCCGTCCGCTGGCTGCATCCCGCGGTGATCGCGATCGCCGCGGAGAGAAGTCCGGCGCGGGCGAGCGACGCGGGCGTTGCGCGCCGGCCCCCTCCGTCCAAGGTGTGCTCGGCGGCGACGTCAGGACTCGCTGCGTGTTCAGGAAACGACATTGTTGGCCTCCATGCCTCTCGGGTGCGCTTGACGCGTGAACTCGTTCGCATCGTTCGCGGAATCGGGCTCCGCCCGACCGTCGGTCATCGGCTCGTCGGCGCGCCAGCGTTCAATCTCTGCGACCGCGCCCCTGATCGTCGGGCGATCCCGACGATGCCGATCAAGCCGATCGACGCCCAGGCTACGCCGTCGCCGACGAGGACCGCGTAGGGAACCCTCCGCTCGGTCGCCGGCGAAACGGGCTGCACCTCGGCGAGAAGCGTTCCCGGCTGGTTCGCGCCGAGGCGGCCCAGGACCTCCCCGCTCGCGGACACCGCCGCGGAAAGTCCGGTGTTCGCGGCGCGGACGACGGGCGTCCCGAGCTCGATGGCGCGGAGCTGCGCGACCTGAAGATGCTGCCGCCGGCCGGCGCCCGATGGTCCGAACCAGCCGTCGTTCGAGATGTTGACGAGGACGTCTGCCTTGCGCTCGACCCCGTCGAAGGCGATTCGGCGCGAGGCCCAGGGCGCGGTGATCTCGAAGCAGATCGGGACTCCGACGCGCACGTCCCCCGCCGCGCTCTTCAGCGTGAACCGATGCGGCTCCCGCGCCACGTCGAGGTCGAAGGTCATGCCGCTGGCGCCGAGCGCGAGGAGCCGCTCCTCGAGCCAAGTCCAGTTGGAGATGATCGGCATCGTCTCCCCGAACGGCGTCAGGAAGATCTTGTCGGTGCGGCCCGCGACGCCCTCCTCGCCGACGAGGTAGGCGCTGTTGAACTGGTTGTCCCAGACGAATCGGGCTCCATCGACGCGGAGGCCGATGAAGGCCGGCGAACCGACGAGAAGCGGCGCCTTCACCATCCCGGCGAGATCGAGAAGCCCCTCCTCGAACCGCTTGCCCGGGAAGAGACGCTCGTCGACCAGCGTGCGCAGCGAGTCCCGCTCGAGGCCGAAACCGGGGACCATCGTCTCCGGCCACACCGCGACGTCGATGCGGCCATCGGCGTTTCTGGCGCCGTCGAGGGTCAGTCTCGCGAAATCGACGAAGTCGTCGACCTGGTCCTGGGGCGCCCAGCCGAGCTTGTTCGACATCGGCAGGTTGGTCTGGACGAGGAGGATCCTGAAGGTCCTCGCTGCGTCGGCATCGGGGCCGGCCGCAGCGGGTCGACCGAACGCAGCGAGCAACGCCGTCGCAAGCCCGACCGCCGCGAGCGACGCGGGCGCGACGAACCGCATCAGCGCCGGGCCGACCGCGAGATCCGCAAGCGCGCCCGCCACGAAGCCGGCGACTCCCGAAAGGAGCCATCCGCCGCCGACCGCGGCGATCGCGGCGAGAGCCGGCCACTCGACGAGCGGATGCGCCGCGAAGAACCACGCGTAGCCCGTGCAGACGAGGTCGCCCCGCAGGAACTCGACCGCCACGAGCGCGATCGGCGCGGCGGCCATCAGCGGCATCGCGCCGCCCGCCCAGCGGGGCGCGGCGGAGTCTTCGGCGCGGCGCCGCGGGCCCGCCATCCAGCGGATCAGGAGCGCGAGGACGACGGTCCACGCCGCGAGGTATCCGACGAGGATCGGCATGCCGAGCTCGGTGATCTCGCGCATCCACCACTGGTGCGCGAGGAACGCCGCATAGAACGCTGGGAAGACGGCGGCGACGAGCGACCGCCACGAACGGGCGCTGACGGCGACCCACGCGAGGAGCGCGGGCCAGGCGAAGGTCAGCGGCCAGCCGGCGACGAAGTCTTCGGAAAGCGGAAACGAGAGCGCGAAGCAGAGGGCCGACGCGGCCGCGCCGAGGAAGGTCGACAGCGACGGGCGCCACGAACGCTCAGCGGCCTGCATAGTCGATCACGCGGCCGATCTCGGAGCGCAGGTCCTTGCGATGGACGATCCGGTCGACGAATCCGCTCTCGAGGAGGAACTCCGATGTCTGGAATCCCTCGGGCAGGTCCTGGCGGATCGTCTGCTTGATCACGCGCGGGCCTGCGAAGCCGATGAGCGCCTTCGGCTCGGCGAAGATCACGTCGCCGAGCATCGCGAAGCTCGCGGTGACGCCGCCCGTCGTCGGGTCGGCGAGCACCGAGATGAACAGTCCGCGCGCTTCGTCGAGACGTGCGAGCGCGGCGCTCGTCTTCGCCATCTGCATCAGCGAGAATCCCGATTCATGCATGCGCGCGCCGCCCGAGCAGCTCACGGTGACGACGGGGAGATCATGGTCGACGCCGCGCTCGATCGCGCGGGTGATCTTCTCGCCGACGACCGAACCCATCGAGCCGCCGAGGAACGTGAAGTCCATCACGGCGACGACCACGCGGCGGCCCTTCACGAAGCCGAAGCCCGAGAGCAGCGCGTCGCGCTCGCCAGTCTTCTTCTGCGTGTCGGCGATGCGTGCAGGATACGGCTTCGAGTCGACGAACCGGAGCGGATCGACCGCGATGAGCCCGTCGTCGAAGCTCTCGAACGTGCCGGGGTCGAGCAGCTGCTCGACGCGCTGGCGGGCGCTGACCCGCATGTGGTGCTGGCACTTCGGGCACACCCACAGGTTCGACTCGACCGCCTTCTTGAAGAGGGTCTCCTCGCAGGCGGGGCACTTCATCCAAAGACCTTCGGGGACGCCCTTCTTGGCGGGCGCCTCTGCGAGGTCGGTCTGCGTCCAGGTCGATTCAGCCACGGAGGGATTGTATCGCGGCCGCGTAGTCGCGCTTTCCGAAGATGGCGCTGGCCGCCACGATCAGGTCGCATCCGTGATCACGGCACGCGGGGGCGCTGTCGGGCGCGACGCCGCCGTCCATCTGGATGCGAAGGCCCGGACGCGCGCGGTCGCGGAGGGCGCGGGTCTTCGGCAGCACCGACGCGATGAACGACTGCCCGCTGAAGCCGGGGTGCACGCTCATGACGAGCGCGAGCTCGATGGCGCCGAGCCACGGGAAGAGCGCATCCGCCGGCGTGTTCGGGTTGATGGCGAGCCCCGCGGACATCCCGCACGCGTGGATCCGGTCGATCAGCGCCGAGGGCTCGGGCACGGCCTCGATGTGGAAGGTGACGTGCGACGCCCCCGCCTTCGCGAAGGGCTCGACGTAGGCGCCCGGGTCGGTGACCATCAGGTGGACGTCGAGGGCGACGTCGGGAAGCGCCGCGTGCAGCGCCGCGCAGACGGCCGGACCCATCGAGAGATTGGGGACGAAGTGCCCGTCCATCACGTCGACGTGGAGCAGATCGCCACCTGCCGAAAGCGCCGCGCGGCAATCCTCGGCGAGCCGCGCGAAGTCGGCGGAGAGGATGGACGGCGCGACCAGGACGGAGACGGACGAAAGGCGATCCGCGTGCGCGCCTCCGAAGCGGCCTGCGCCGGCCGCGGCGTCTCGCACGGGCACGATTGGTTCACGCTCGGCCATGCGCGCGGAGGTCGAGGAGGGTCGAGACGCCACGTCGCGCTCAGGGCGTTGGAGCGGCGCCGTCGGCGGGCGCGGCGAGGTCGCCGTCGGTCTCGGTCGTCGAAGCGGGTGCCTGCTTCTTCATCGACGTCGACTTCGACTTGGCCGACTTGCGGTACTCGTCGAGGAACTTCTTGTAGTCGCCCTTGAGCTCGGTCGGCGCGGCCATCCAGGCCTGCATCTGGAACTCCTGCGCTTCGTCGAACTTGCCTTCAGCGGCGAGGAGCGCCGCGCGCAGACGGAGGTAGCCGAGATCGGTGGAGGGTACGGCCTTGCCGATCGCCTCGACCGCCTTGTTGGCGAGCTCGTAGTCGCGGTCCTTGATCTCGTCCGAGTAGAGGATCGTCGAGCAGAGTTCGGTGAGGGTGAAGACGTCCGACGAGTACTTCGCCAGCATCTCGTCGCCCCACGCGCGGGCGGCCTTGCCGTCCTTGACGACGCTGAGGGTCTCGACGTACTTCTCGACCGCGACGGCGCCGAAGACCTGCGCGTCGAGCGCGATCACCGAGTCCATGTGACGGATGCCATCGCGGAAGTTCCGAAGCTTCATCGCGTCGTCGGCGGCCTGCAGGATGGGGTTGGCCTTGCCCATGAGCTCGGGGTTGTAGCGCCCGGTCATCGCGATCGAGAGGACGAGGTCGAAACGCTTGTCGAGCGGGTTGCCGATCCAGAGGATCTTGCCGCCGCGGACGATGAACGCGCACGGGATGCCGTTCTGCTGCGCGGCCTTCATCCATGCGCTGCCCATCGACTTGTCTTCGGTGTCGACGGCGATCGGGTACGACATCCCCGAGCCACGCTTTGCGACGAAGTTCTTCACCGTGGCGAACGGCTCGTCGGAGATCCCGATGATCTCGAGCCCGGCGAAGCGGCCACGCTGGTAGAGCTTGTTGAGATGCGGGATCGACACCTTGCACGGGCCGCACCAGGTCGCCCAGAACTCGACGACGTAGGTCTTGCGGGGATCGCTGAGGCTCGGCACGTCGCCCTGCACCCACTTTCCGACCTTGAGCTCGGGCGCGTTCATGCCCGGCTTGAGCCTCTCCTCCTGCGCGAAGCAGGCCGCGGTCATGGTTGCGACGATGGCGGGAACGGCTAGGAAGCGGAAGTCGGGCAACATGGCTACTCCGTCGGGATCGGGGATCGGAAGAGAACCGAGCAGGCGATGATACCCGCTGCCATCGGCTTCAAGGGGCCGCTTTCCGCAAACTGGCGCCTGCGGCCCAGCCGCGGCGCAGGCCGTATAGTGGCCCACATGCGCAAGAAGCGAATCGACCAGATCGATGTTTCGGGCCGAAAGGTCTTCGTCCGCGTGGACTTCAACGTCCCGATGGAGGGCGGGTCGATCACCGACGACCGCCGCATCAAGGCGAGCCTGCCCACGATCCGCTCGATCCTCGGGCGCGGCGGGCGCGCCGTGCTCGCCAGTCATCTCGGACGTCCCGAGGGCAAGGGCTACGAGGCGGACTACTCGCTCGAGCCGGTCGCGCGGCGGCTCGCCGAGCTGCTCGGAAGCGACGCCCCGCACGGGGTCGCGTTTCCGTCGCAGGACTGCTCCGACGACGCGGCGCGTGCCGCGGTCGCCACCATGCCGGCAGGCGGGGTCGTGCTCCTCGAGAACCTCCGGTTCGTCAAGGGAGAGAAGAAGGGCGACGCCGGGTTCGCTGCCAAGCTCGCGGGCCTCTGCGACGTGTATGTCAACGACGCGTTCGGCACCAGCCACCGCGCCGACGCCTCGATGCACGCGCTGCCGATGGCGATGCGCGCGCGCGGCGCACCGTGCGTCTCGGGCTTCCTCCTCGACGCGGAGCTCGAATACCTGATCGGGCGCATCGCCGCGGCGCAGAGACCGTTCCTTGCGATCCTCGGCGGGGCGAAGGTCTCGGACAAGATCCTCGCCATCGAGAACCTGATGTCGAAGGTCGACCGCCTCGTCGTCGGCGGCGCGATGGCGTACACGTTCCTGCGCGCGCAGGGCGTCGCGACCGGCAAGAGCCTCGTCGAAGAGGACCGGGTCGACCTCGCGCGCGAGATCCTCGCGAAGGCCAAGGCGAAGGGGTGCGAGCTCCTGCTTCCCATCGACCATGCCTGCGGCCGCGAGTTCAAGGCCGGCACGGAGACCCGGACCGTGACGGGCGCGATTCCCGACGGGTGGATGGGGCTCGACATCGGCCCCGCGACGCGCGACCTCTTCGGCGCCGCCATCCGCTCGTCGAAGACCGTCGTCTGGAACGGTCCGATGGGCGTCTTCGAGATGCCGCCCTTCGATGCGGGGACGCGCGCGGTCGCTGCGGCGGTCGTCGACGCGACGACCGCCGGCGCGACCACGATCGCCGGTGGCGGCGACACGGCGGCCGCCGTCGAGGAGTTCGGCGTCGCGGAGAAGCTCTCGCACGTCTCGACCGGCGGCGGCGCGAGCCTCGAGGTGCTCGAGGGCAAGCATCTCGTGTGCCTCGATGCGATTGACGATGCCTGACGTGACGATGCCCGACGTGACGATGCCCGACGGATCGAACAGCGACAACCGTGCGCTCGCGCAGGCGGAGGCCTCGCGGCGCGTGATCGTGATCCTCGGCCCGACCGCAGGCGGAAAGAGCGACCTCGCCATGGAACTTGCGCGGCGTTTCGGCGGCGAGCTCGTCAGCGCCGATTCGATGCAGGTCTACCGCGGCATGGACATCGGCACCGCGAAGCCGACCGCCGACGAGCGCGCCGAGATCCCCCACCACTGCATCGACCTCGTGGACGCGGCCGAGGAGGGCTTCACCGTCGCCCGCTGGCTTGCGTGCGCGGACGCCGCGGTCGCCGACATCCGGCGCCGCGGGCGCGTTCCGATCGTTGTCGGCGGGACCAACCTCTACATCCGCGCGTTTCTCGAGGGGCTCGACGAGGCGCCCGCCGCGGATCCCGCGTTCCGCGCCGCGCTCGAGGCGGTGCCGAGCGCGGAACTCCACGCGCGTCTCGCGGAAAGCGATCCCGCCGCCGCCCTGCGGCTTCATCCGAACGACCGTCGCCGCATCACCCGCGCCCTCGAGATCGCGCACGCGACGGGCGAACCTGCATCGGCGCGGCGCACCGCGTGGGACGACGCGGGAATCGCGCCGCGCCGCGCCGACCTCTTCACGGTGATCCTCGACTGGCCCGTCGACGCGATCAACCGCCGCATCAACGCACGGGTGCGCCGCATGTTCGAGGCGGGATTCGAACGCGAGGTCGCGCGGCTTGTCGCGTCGGGCGGCCTCTGCTCGCAGGCGCGCGCCGCGTGCGGATACGAGGAACTCCTCGCGATCCTAGGCGATTCCTCGCGGCGGCCGGGCGCGAGCCAACTCGAGGACGCGGCGGAAGAGACGAAGATCCGGTCGCGACGGCTCGCAAAGCAGCAGCGCACCTGGCTCAAGCGCTTCCGTTCGCTCGAGCCGTCCATCGCGATCGAGTGCGACGAGACGACGTCCGCCGCGAGCCTCGCCGAGCGTTGCGTGACGGCGCTCGCGCGCGTCGCGCGCATGCGTGCGCACGCGTGAGCACACGCGCGGCGGGCCGATCGAACGAGCGACGCCAATGGGGGGAAATCGTCCCGAGTTCGTTCGTCGGGCTTGACTTTGCAGGGTGCTCTCCACTATTTCCCTTCCCTCTGCTCATCGGATTCGGCCGTTCGGACCGATGACCGCGGTTCCGTCCGGGCCGCGCCCCCTGCTTCCACAGTCCCCTCGACCCCTCACGATGGCAGCCAAGAAGACCACCTCCCGAAAGCCAGCGGCCGCCAAGGGCGCCGCGCCGCGCAGCCGTACTCGATCGGGTTCGGACTCGGGCGACGGTGCGTCCGTGAGCGCCGCCGGCGCAGCGCTCGTCATCGTGGAGAGCCCTGCGAAGGCGAAGACGATCGAGAAGTACCTCAGGGAACTCGGGAAGTTCCACGTCGAGGCGAGCAAGGGCCACATCCGCGACCTCCCCGAGCGCGCCGAGAAGAAGGGCGCGGCCGATGGCGATGGCGCGAAGAAGGCGCCGGCGAAGCGCGGCGTCAAGAAGGCCGCGAGCACCGAGCCGAAGCCGATGGACATCCCCGGCGTCGACATGCAGTCCTTCGCGACGACCTACGTCGTGACCCCCGACCGCCGCGAGACCGTGACCAAGCTGCGCCGCCTGAAGAAGGACGCGACCGACGTCTGGTTCGCGACCGACTTGGACCGCGAGGGCGAGGCGATCTCGTGGCACATCGCCGAGGTCCTCGACGTCGAGCCGAAGGACGCGAAGCGCGTCGTCTTCAACGCGATCACGAAGACGGCGATCAAGGAGGCGTTCGAGCATCCGCGCGCGATCAACATGTCGCGCGTCAACGCCCAGAACTCGCGCCGCATCCTCGACCGCATCGTCGGCTACGGAATCTCGCCGCTCCTCTGGCGCCTCATGCGCCAGAGCGGCCTGAGCGCGGGCCGCGTGCAGACGGTCGCCGCGAGGCTCGTCGTCGAGCGCGAGCAGGAGATCCGCGAGTTCGTGCCGAGCGAGTCGTGGGAGATCCTCGTGCGCCTCGCGCCGGACCTCGCGCGGCGGGAGCCGATCGCCAAGGCGATCCGCGAGTTTCTCGAGCGCCGCAACGAGAAGGGCAATCCCCCGAGCCAGAAGGACCGCCTCGCGTTTCTTGCGAAGAACGGCGTCCTCGAGGCGAAGCTCGTCGAGGTCGGAGGCAAGGAAATCGCGATTCAGGCAGACGCGGACGCGACGGCCCCGCGCGACCTCTCGGCGGCGGTGCGCTCGGCCGCGGAAGCCGCCGGGCTTGACGACCCGAAGGTCACCACGAACGAAGACCGTCGCGGCAAGGGCGCCGCGCGCTTCGTCCGCTCGGTCGCAGGCACCGTCGGCAAGGACGTCTCCTACAAGGTGATCTCGATCGAGACCGAACGGAAGTCGCGGCGCGCGATGCCGCCCTTCAAGACGTCGACCCTGCAGATGGCGGCGTCGAGCGAGCTCGGCTTCTCGACCGACCGCACCATGCGCATCGCGCAGAACCTCTACGAAGGCATCGATGTCGGCGGCGGCCCGGTCGGACTCATCACCTACATGCGCACCGACTCGACCCACGTCGCGGGCGAGGCGCTGCACGCGGCGCGGGACTTCATCAAGCGCGAGTACGGCGACCGCTACCTGCCCGAGAAGCCGAACTTCTTCGCGTCGGGGAAGGACGCGCAGGAAGCGCACGAGGCGATCCGCCCGACCGATCCGTCGCGGCGCCCCGAGAGCGTGCGCGGCGCGCTCACCTCCGAGCAGTACGCGCTCTACGAACTGATCTGGCGCCGCTTCATCGCCTGCCAGATGGCCGCCAAGCAGTACGACCTCACCACGGTGCGGCTCGAGCGCAGCGACAAGGCGACCGGCGCCGTCGTGCGCGCGTCGGGCAGCGTCGTCGTGTTCGACGGCTACCTCAAGCTCGTCGAGGACATCGCCGAAGACGACGAGGAGGCGACCTTCCCCAAGCTCGACAGGGGACAGCCGCTCGCCGGCGTGTCGATCGACGCGCTGCAGCGCTTCAGTTCCCCGCCCTCGCGCTACTCCGAGGCGTCGCTCGTCAAGGAGCTCGAGGCGCGCGGCATCGGCCGCCCGAGCACCTACGCGTCGATCGTGAACACCATCTCGCAGCGCGGCTATGTCGAGCAGAAGGCGCGGCGCTTCCACGCGACCGCGCTCGGCGAGGCCGTGGTCTCGCTTCTCGTGGGTGGGTTCCCGCTCCTCTTCGACTACGAGTACACGCGGCTGATGGAGGGACGCCTCGACCGCGTCGAGGCCGACGAGGAGGACTGGCGCGCGATCCTCAAGGAGATCAAGGGCATGCTCGAGGGCGCGACGCTCGAGGAGTCGTTCGCGCGGATGCGCGAGGTCCCGCTCTGGAAGTGGTCGAAGTACGCCTGCCCGAAGTGCGGAAAGCGCACCAAGCAGCGCGTCGGCGGAGGCCGCTGGTTCCTCTCCTGCTCGGGCTACCCCGACTGCGACTTCGCGTCGCGGCTCAACGACGAAGGCGAGCCGGTCAGCGACATGGCGCTCGACATGGTCTGCCCGGTCGACGGCTCGGCGATGGTGCTCCGCAGCGGCAAGTTCGGAAAGTACATCTCGAGCGTGAACTACCCCGAGGTGAAGTTCGTCGTCCGCCTCGACAAGAAGGACCGCGTGCAGCTGCCGAGCGCCCCGCCCTACCAGGACGCGGAGATCGTCTGCGAGAAGTGCGGGAAGCCCTGCAATCTCCGCACCGGAAAGCGCGGGCCGTGGCTCGGCTGCAGCGCGTTTCCGAAGTGCCGCGGCCGTGCGGAGTGGAAGAAGATCCCCGAGGCGAAGCAGAAGGAACTGCTCGCCGCGCTCGAGAAGCACTCCGCCGCGAACGCGCCCGCGACGCTCCGGCGACGCGACGGCAGCGAGATCGAGGCGGGCGTCCCCGTCGTCGATCTCATCCTGCCCGAGAGCGTCGTGACGCTGCCGATCCACCCCGACTCGCTCGTGGAACCGCCCGCGGCCGCCGACGCCGACGTGAAGTCCGGCATCCTGTCGCCGTACCGCGCGGCCGAACGGATCGCGGAGCCGTTCGTCCGGACGCTTCGCGAGGTTCCGCGCAGGCGCGCGGCCGGGTAGCGCCGCCCGTGAAGGCGGAATCCTCGACGTCGTCATGCGCGTGGTAGTCTCCCGTCCATGCCCGACGTAAGCGGATCGATCGTCGTCACGGATCAGGCGGGGGCGTCGTCCCCGTCCGCGGGGTCCCTCGCGGGTCTGCGCGCGTTCGGATCGAGCGACGCCGTCCTTGGCCTCGAGCGACGCACGGGCGCCCTCCTCGAGGCGATGGTCGCCCGCCAGCGGATCCTCGACGATGTGAGCGCCGACATCGCGGCGCGGCGCGAGCAGGCGCGGGTCGCCCACGACCGAGCCATGGCTGCGATCAGGCAGCGACGCACCGACGAATCGGAGCGGATCGAGCGCGACGCTCGGCTCGCCATCGAGGCGGCCGAGGAGACCCATCGCTCCCGCGCCACCGACCTCGAGATGCGCAGGGTGCGCAAGCTTTCCGAGCTTCAATCCGCCCGCGACGAGGACCTTCTCAAGCTCACGCGCGGCCTCGAGGAGGCCCTCCTCATGGCCGAGGCGATGCGCGAGGCCGGCGAGGAGGCGGAGAAGCGCAAGACGAGGGAGCTCGGCGAGCGGCTCGCGCGCGCGATGGACGAGGCGAGGAGCCTCGAGGAGGAGGCGAAGGCGTACATCCGCCTGTGCCGGCTGCCGGTGCCGCAGGACGAAGCGAAGTCGACTGCGACGGCGGGGTCCGCGGAGATCTCTGGCGAAGACGAGATCGGCGAGCTCCTGGTGAAGGGCCGCGAGCACCTCGACGCGATCCTCTCGACCCGCGCAGCGCGCCTGATCGCGGGCCCCGCACCCTTCCTCCTCGCGTTCGCGGTGGTGCTCGGCGCAGGCATGATCGGCGGCGCCTCCACCCTCTTCGACGAGGCGCGCTGGGCGCTCTGGGCCGGAGGCGCGGCACTCGGGGCCCTGGTCCTGGTCGTCGTCACCTTCATCATGCTGCGCGGGGTCGCGCTCAGGGCGATGCGGCGCGTGTGGACGCCTTTCCAAGCCGATCTCGCGGCGCTCCGCGCCGCGAGGGACCGCGCGGAGCGCGAGCACGCGGAAGGCCGCGAAGCACGGCTCTTCCGCCTGCGCGACGTCGAAAGCGCGGAGGAAATCGCCGCGCACAGGACCTTCGACGGCCCGATCGCCGAGAATCCCAAGACCTACGAGCGCCGTCTGAAGCGTCTCCTCGACGCGGTCGATGCCGAGACGAAGGACATCGAGTCCGAGCGGGCGTCCGCGATCGCGGCCGCGGACTCGAACCGCGAGGCCGATCGCGCCGCCAATGCGACGCGGTCGGCGGAAGCGGAGCGCGTTGAAGTCGCCCGCGCCAAGGCCGAGGCCGAGGCGCTGGCAGCCGAGGAAGTGGATCGCCTGCGCGAGGCAAGGCTCTCGTGGATCCGCACCGCGACCGAGTCGCGCGATGCGCTCGCGTTCGCCGAGTCGCTCGATCGCACCGTGTCGCAGCCTTGGAGCGCGCTCGGCGCCGACGGCGGCATCGCAACCGAGCGGAGCCCCTGGTTCAGGTTCGGAACCATGACGGTCGAGCCCGCGAGCCTCGCGGGCGGGCTTCCGGCCGCGGAGGAGTTCCGCGTCGAGATGCCGAAGCGATTCGAGATCCCGGCGGCGCTCGGCTTTCCGATCCGCGGCAACCTCGTCTTCGAGACGACGCCCGAGTCGCGCGGTGCGGCGCTGCAGGCCGTGCAGGCGCTGCTCGCCCGCCTCCTGATCTCGATTCCTCCCTCGAAGGCGCGCTTCACCTTCCTCGACCCGGTCGCGCTCGGCGAGAGCTTCGCCGCCTTCATGCATCTCGGCGACGAGTTCGAGCAGCTCGTCGGCGAGCGGATCTGGACCGACCCGCGCGCGATCGAACAGCGGCTCCTCGACATCTCCGAGCACATGGAGACGGTGATCCAGAAGTATCTCCGCAACGAGTTCGAGGACATCGACGCCTACAACGACGCCGCCGGCGAGATCGCGGAGCCCTACCGCTTCCTCGTCTGCGCGGACTTCCCGGCGAACTTCAGCGAGCAGGCGGCGGCGCGCATGCTCTCGATCCTGCGCGCGGGCCAGCGCTGCGGCGTGCACGTCATCCTCCTGCGCGACCAGAAGGCCGCGCTGCCCGACGGCATCTCGGCCGACGAGATCGCCGCCAGCTGCCAGATCGTCCGCGCCGAGAAGGGAACGACCGGAAGCTTCCGCTTCGCGAGCGGGCCGTACGCAGCGCTTCCGCTGAAGCTCGACTCCCCGCTTCCCGACGCAGAGCTGATCCCCCTCCTCACCCGCATCGGCCGCGTCGCGAAGACCGCCGCGCGCGTCGAGGTCCCGTTCGACGCGATCGCGCCCGGAGGCAACGCGTTCTGGTCGCTCTCGAGCGCGAAGAACCTCCGCGTGCCGGTCGGCCGTGCCGGCGCCACGCGGCTCCAGCAGTTCCTCCTCGGCGAGGGCACGAGCCAGCACGCGCTCATCGCCGGAAAGACTGGTTCGGGCAAGTCGACGCTGCTCCACGCGATCATCACCGGCATCGCCTGCTGGTATTCGCCCGCCGAGGTCGAGCTCTGGCTCGTCGACTTCAAGAAGGGCGTCGAGTTCAAGACCTACGCGGAGCATGCGCTGCCGCACGCGCGCGCAGTCGCGATCGAGTCGGACCGCGAGTTCGGCCTCTCGGTCCTCGAAGGCCTCGACGCGGAGCTCTCGCGGCGCGGCGAACTCTTCCGCGAGGCGGGCGTCCAGGACATCGCGAGCTACCGCAAGGTGCGGCCCGACGCGCGCATGCCGCGCGTCCTCCTCGTGATCGACGAGTTCCAGGAGTTCTTCCTCGACGACGACCGCGTCGCGCAGAACGCGTCGATGCTGCTCGACCGCCTCGTGCGCCAGGGCCGCGCGTTCGGCATGCACGCGCTGCTCGGCTCTCAGACGCTCGGCGGCGCCTACTCGCTCGCGCGCAGCACGATGGGGCAGATGGGCGTCCGCATCGCGCTCCAGTGCAGCGAGGCCGACTCGCAGCTGATCCTCTCCGACGAGAATCTCGCCGCCAGACTGCTGTCGCGGCCCGGCGAGGCGATCTACAACGACGCGGGCGGCCGACTCGAGGGGAACTCGCCCTTCCAGGTGGCGTACCTGCCCGACGAGAAGCGCGACATGTGGCTCGATGAAGTCGAGCGCCGCGCCAAGGGCGCGTTCGACACGCTCCCAAGGATCGTGTTCGAGGGCGACGCCCGCGCGCCCATCAGGCTCTCGCCCGCCGTCCGCGGCGGAATGCAGCCCGATCCGCGCGGAAACGTCCGCCTCTGGTTCGGCGAGGCGGTCGCGATCAAGGACCCGACCTGCGCGAGGCTCGCCCGCGCCGCCGGCGCCAACGTCGCCTGCATCTCGCCGCGCGACGACCAGGCCGTCTCCACGAGCGCCGCGATGCTGCTCGCGATCGCCGCCGAGGCGCCCGACGCCGTGATCGACGTCTTCGACGGCACCCCCGCCGACGCACCGGAGCACGGCGCGTTGCAGCGGATCGCCACCGACCGCGGCGTGAAGGCGAACTTCGTTCCCTACCGCGAGATCGACGCGAAGCTCTCCGAGATCGCCCAGGACGTCACGGACCGCGCCGACAATCCCGGCCGCCCGCGCCGGTTCGTGCTGATCCACCAGCTGCAGCGCTACCGAACGCTGAGGCGAAACGAAGACGACTTCTCGTTCGGCGCGAGCGACGCACCTCCGTCGCCCGACAAGCTGCTCGGCGGCATCGTGCGCGAAGGTCCGGTCGCGGGCGTCCACGTCCTCGTGATGGCCGACACGCTCGCGTCGCTGCAGCGATCGTTCGACCGGAACGCGCTGCGCGAGTTCGACTGGAAGGTGCTCTTCCAGATCTCGCCCGCCGACTCGAGCACGCTCATCGACTCGCCGGCGGCGAGCCGCCTCGGCACCAACCGCGGACTGCTCCACTCCGAGGAACTCGGTCTCCTCGAGAAGTTCCGTCCGTACGCGATGTAGGCGCCGGAGACGGAGCGGGTCGGGATTCTCTCCCGGTCACTCAACTTCAAGCATCCCGTCGAGTCGCCGTTCGCTTGCGGGGAACGCCCTCGGCAGCTTCGGCGCGAAGCGGCTGATCTCGATCTCCTCGAACATGCGCCGCAGCGCCCGGATCTCCATGCGCGACTTCCCGCGTGCGGCGCACGCTTCGGCGACGCGCGCGCGCCACGCAGCAAGCTCTCCGCCGATCGCGCGGTCGCGCGCAGGGCCGATCTCCCGAAATCTCTCGAGGCGCCCCGCGAGCATCTGCACCAGACGCAGGCGCTGCGAGAGCTCCTCGTGATCGGCGCGCGCGATCGGCTCGAGCCCGTCCCCGAGGATCTCGCCCAGCCGCGCGGCGACCTGCGACCGCGCATCGCCTTCGGCGTCGGGCTTCACGCCGCGCACGCGCTCGCCCACGTCCTCGGCGGCCACAAGGAGCGCATGCAGCATCCGCACGGCGCGCGCGACCCGGTCGTGAAGGTCGCGTTCGGTGCGTCTCGCCGCCGCCAGAGCGCCCGCCGAGTCGCGCGGAAGCGAGTCGGCTTCGGCGACGGCCTGCGCCGCGACGCTGCGCGCGACGAGTCCGACGACGTCGTCGACGCCGCGGAGTCCAAGGAGCGCGTGGAGCTCCTGACAGAGCGGGTCGTAGGCCACGTGGTGCTCGACCGCGGAGCGGATCTCGGCCGCAACGAACACGCCGACCGCAGCCGCGTGCTCGTCGTCGGCCTTCGCAGCGGCATCGAGCACGCGGAGCGCGATGCGGCCGCCTTCGCGCACGAGCGCCGGAAAGCCGACGAGGGCGACGCCTGCGCGGGTGTACGCGAGCCGCTCGGGCACCGCGGAGTCCGGCATCGCGGCGACCTCGTCGCGCTCGAGCAACGCCACGGGGTCCTGCGTACGGTCGATCGACGCGCGCAGACGGTCGCGCGAGAGCGCCGCGAACCGGCCCGAAAGAGCGGCGAGGTCGCGACCGACCGCGAGCACCGAGCCATCGGCGTCCACGACCTCGAACCGCATGCGGAGATGCGGCGCAAGAAGTTCGTCGCGGAAGTCCGCGGGCGCGATCTCCGTCTGTGCGACGCGCGTGAGATGCTGCGCCAGCGCCCGCTTCAGCGCGCCCCTGCCGAACGCGACCGCCTCGACGGCGCCCTGCACCACCTCCTCGATCGGGAAGAGTCGGACGCGCAGGTGCTTCGGCAGCGTGCGGATCAGGCCTTCGACCTTCTCCGCGAAGAGCCCGGGCACCATCCACTCGAAGGGAAGAGCATCGACGAGCCCGAGCGCCTCGACGGGGACGCGCGCGGTGATGCCGTCGCCCGAATCCTCGGGGTCGTGCGCGTACGCAAGCGGAAGCGCAAGCTCGTCGACTGCGATCGTCTCGGGAAAATCGGCGTCGCGCACGCGCTCGGCGCCGTCGCGCAGGAGGTCGGACTCGCGCATGACGAGCGTCTTCGGATCGCGCGCCTCCGCCTCTCGGCGCCACGACTCGAACGAGGGCACGCTGTGGATGTGCTTCGGCACGCGCTCGTCGTAGAACGAGAAGGCCGCCTCTTCCTCGAGCAGGAGGCCGCGGCGCCGGCCCCGCGCCTCCTCGCGTTCGAGCGCGTCGCGCAGCGCGCGGTTCGACGCGAGGAACGCGCCCCGCGTCCGCGCGCGGTACGCGACGAGCCCCTCCTGGATGAAGACGTTGCGCGCCGCCACGGGATCGACCGGGCCGAACGGAACGCGCCGCCTCGGCACGAGCACAAGTTCACCGAAGCTCGTCCGCTCCCAGGCGGCGACCTGCCCCGTCTCCTCGACGAAGTGCGGTTCGAACTGGCTCCGCTTGCAGAGATGCGGCGCGACGCGCACGATCCAGTCGGGCTGGATGCGGGCGCAGATCCGCGCGTAGCGCTTCGTCGTCTCGACGACTTCGGCCGCGACGATCCAGTTCGGAGCGCGCCGCACGAGCGCGCTCCCGGGATGGACGGAGAAGAGCGCGCCCGCCGAGGATCGGTACTCGCCCTTCTCCGTCTTCAGCCCGACCTGCGAGGCAAAGCCCGCGAGCACCGCGCGGTGGAACGCGCCGTCGTGGATCTCGGCGCCCGGCTCGCCGACGCGGACCGAGAAGTGCTCGGCGCAGAGCTCCCTCAGCTGCGCGGCGACATCCGTCCACTCGCGCATGCGCTGGTACGAGAGCATGTTCCTCTCGCACCACTTGCGCTTCTGGCTCGAACCGAACTCCTTGCCGTCGGCATCCTTCGTCTCGCCCCGCCACGCGCGCCAGATGCGGAGGCACGAGGCGAAGTCGCTCGACGGATCCGCGAAGCGCGCATGCGCGAGATCGGCGACATCGCGCTTCAGCTCGGGCCGCACCCGCGGGTCCTGCACGGCGAGCGCGGCGGCGACCACGAGGATGTCGTTCACGCTGCGTTCGTCGATCGACGCGAGCAGCATGCGCGAGAGCCGCGGGTCGAGCGGCAGCACGCTCATCGACTTTCCGATCTTCGTCAGCCGGCCCTCCGCCGTCGACGCTCCGAGCTCGACGAGCGTGGCGCGTCCGTCGGCGATGAGGCGCGCGGACGGCGGATCGACGAACGGGAAGTCCTCCGCCTTGCCCAGGTTGAGCGACTCCATCTGCAGGATCACGCTCGCGAGGTTCGTGCGCAGGATCTCCGGCTGCATGAACTCGGCGCGCCGCGCGAAGTTCTCCTCGGAGTAGAGGCGCACGCAGATGCCGGGGCCGAGGCGCCCGGCGCGGCCCGCCCGCTGCCGCGCGCTCGCCTGCGAGATCTCCTCGACCGGCAGCCGCGCCACGCGCGACTTGGCGCTGTAGCGGAGGATGCGCGCGAAGCCGGGGTCGACGACCGCGTGGATCCGCGGCACGGTGAGCGAGGTCTCCGCGACGTTCGTCGCAAGCACGATCCTCCGGAGCGGCCCCGGCGCGAAGATGCGCTCCTGCTCCTCGAGCGTCTGGCGGGCGAAGAGCGGCAGGACCTCGGTGCGCGCCGCTCCGCGCTCGCGCCGCGCTGCGTGGCCGCGCAGGTGCTCGGCCGCCTCGCGGATCTCCCGCTCGCCCGACAGGAACACGAGCACGTCGGGCAGGATGTCCCTTTGCGCGAACGCCTCGTCGATCTCGTCGACCGCATGCGCGATCGCGTCGAGGATGCGCGGATCCTCCTCGTCGAGGTCGCGTCCCTCGGGCGGGCGGTAGCGGATGTCGATCGGATAGGTGCGCCCGGGGATCTCGACGATCGGCGCTCCGCCGAAGTGCTCGGAGAGCCGCGCGACGTCGATCGTGGCGCTCGTCAGGATGAGCTTGAGGTCGGGCCGCCGCGGAAGGAGCCGCCGCAGATAGCCGAGCAGGAAGTCGATGTTGAGGCTGCGCTCGTGCGCCTCGTCGACGATGATCGTGTCGTAGGCGTCGAGCCGCGGATCGCCGCGCGTCTCCGCAAGCAGCATGCCGT
>JBIKWD010000146.1:0-8686 GCA_044356505.1 Phycisphaerales bacterium | reverse complement strand
GCCGCTGGCGCTTGTCCTTGTGCCGACGCGCGAACTCGCCGTGCAGGTGTCGGAGGCGTTCCATCGTTACGGCCGGCGCCTCGGGACTTCGGTCGTGCCGATCTACGGCGGGCAGGAGTTCCACCGTCAGATCGTCGGCCTGCGCCGCGGCGCGCATGTCGTGGTCGCGACGCCTGGCCGTGCGCTCGACCACCTGCGGCGCGAGACGCTTGATCTCTCCGACCTCAAGATCGTGGCGCTCGACGAGGCGGACGAGATGCTCGACATGGGCTTCGCCGAAGACCTCGAGCTGATCCTCGAGACCGCGCCCGAGTCGCGGCAGACGGCGCTCTTCTCGGCGACGCTTCCGCCGCGCATCGCTGCGATCGCCGAGCGGCACCTGCGCGAGCCTGAGCGCATCCTGATCGCGCGCGACGCTGCGAACCGCGGATCCGTGCCGAAGGTGAAGCAGGTCGCCTACATCGTGCCGCGCGCACACAAGGTGACGGCGCTCGGGCGCGTGCTCGACCTCGAGTCGCCGACGCTCGCTCTTGTCTTCTGCGGCACGCGGCTCGATGTCGACGAGCTCGCCGATCGCCTGACGGGCCGCGGATACCGCGTGTCGTCGCTCCACGGCGGCATGTCGCAGGCCGAGCGCGACCGCGTGATGGGCCGCGCGCGCGCGGGCACCGTCGACCTTCTCGTGGCGACCGATGTCGCCGCACGCGGGATCGACATCGATCACCTGACGCATGTCGTCAACTTCGATGTGCCGTCGTCGCCCGAGTCCTATGTCCATCGCATCGGCCGCACGGGCCGCGCGGGGCGCGAGGGCATGGCGATCACGCTCGTCGATCCGCGCGCGCATCGCCTCTTGCGCAACATCGAGCAGGCGACGCGCCAGAAGATTGCGATCTGCACCGTCCCGACGCCGCGCGATGTGAAGGCGCGGCGCATGGACATCACGAAGGGCTCTGTGCGCGACGCGATCACAGCGGGCGACCTTGACCATTACCGCGCGGTCGCGGAGTCGCTCGCGAGCGAATTCGACCCGATGGATGTCGCGGCCGCCGCGATTCGCCTCGCCCACGAAGCGACCGAAGGCGAAGGCGCGACCGAAGACGATGTCCACATCCCCGCGTTCGAGAGCTTCGCCCGCCCCGAACGCGCGCCCGGCCGCGCCGAGCAGCACGACATGGTGCGGATCTACATCTCGGGCGGCACGCGCATGGGCCTGCGCCCCGCGGACATCGTGGGCGCGATCGCCAACGAAGCGCGCGTGAACCCGCGTGGTATCGGCGGCATCGAGATCGCAGAGATGCACTCGATCGTGGAACTCCCCGCGCGCGATGTCGAGCGCGTCGTCTACGCGCTGCGCGGCGCGACGCTGCGCGGTCGCAAGCTGAAGGTGAACATCGACCGCGACGCGCGCCCGGGTGGCGGGGGTGGCGGCGGCGGCGGCTATCGCGGCGGCGGTAGTGGCGGCGGCGGCGATGGCGGGGGCTATCGCGGCGGTGGCGGTGGCGGTGGCGGCCCGCCGCGCGCCGGCGGCGGCGGTTACCCGCGCGGCCCGAAGCGCCCGCGCGACTAACTCCGCTTCCTTCCCCTTACTTTCCTTCCGCCTTCCAGATCAGCTGGAACTCAAGCTCCTGTTCCTTCCCGCTGCGCTCGTGCTCGATGTTGAACACCGCGTCGGCCGGGATGTGCAGCCGTTCGCCGCCGACCTGGATCGTGAACGCCTCCTTCGTCTCGATCGAGTCGGCGAGGCGACGGAGCTTGGCAACAAACTGAGCGCGGGTGTAGGTCTTGGTGAGATCGCGGTTGGGCATGGTGTGTCTCAAGAAACGGCCTGCCCGTGGCAGGGCTGTGTGGGCGGGAGCGTAGGCGAGTCAGCGCTTGGGAGAGCCCGGATCGCTCACCCGCACGCGCCCCACGCTCCGAGGAGTGCCGCGAGGTCGGGGGCGCCGGTCGTGCCGTCGCCGTCGAGGTCGGCCATCGCGGTGCCCCACGCGCTGAGGAGCATGGCGAGGTCCGCTGGCCCGACCGAGGCGTCGCCGTCGAGGTCCGCTGCGCACGGCGGCGTTGCGAACGCGTAGAGCGCGAGCGCGCCTTGGTTCGGCGCGAGTCCGTCGGTCGCGTACGCGCCGATCGCGAGCGACTCGGCGTCGATCGCGATCGCGTGTCCGAACGCATCGCCCGCGGCAACCACCGGCGCCGTGAGCGACCACGCGGGCACCGCGCCGCCGACCGCATCGACCGACCATGCCCAGACGCGTCCTGCGTCGGCGAAGCCCTGCACATCGTGCTTGAACCCGCCGACCAGCACCAGCCCGCCTGCGCCGATCGCGACCGTCACGCCGCACTCGTCGCCCGCCGCTGAATCGGCCGCGACCAGCGTGGCGCCTTCCGTCCACGCCGCACCCGCGCTCCGGAACACCGTCGCGCTGCCGCGCTTCACCTGTCCTTCAGGCGCGTCGAAGATGCTGCCGCAGACGACGAGGTCGCCCGCGCCCGCGCCCGCGCCCGCGCTGCCACCCGCGCCGATCGCGACGCTCGTTCCGAGGAAGTCGCCCGCCGTGCCGCCCGCCGCCGTCAGCTGCGCCTCGGCGACCCACGAACCCTTCGCCCGGCGGAACACCCACGCCGAACCCTTGTCGACCGCGCCCGCGACATCGTCGGCGTTCGCGCCCGCCACCATCGCGTCGCCTTCGATCGCGACATCGAACCCGAGCTGGTCGTTCGGCGCCGCATCGGGCGCAACCAGCGTCGCCTCAAGCGTCCAAACGGCCGACGCGCCGCTCCCCGCGCGGCGGAAGACGCTCGCGGAACCCTGGTTCGTGGCGCTCGCGTCGTCGAACACCGCTCCGACCACGACCGCGCTTGCCGACCCATCGGCGCTGTACCCGAACGCGTCGTTGTTCGCACCCGTCGCGAGCGTGAGCTTCGCAACCTGCGTCCACGCGCCGTCCACGCGCTCGAACGCGTAGGCGCAGCCTTGGTCGGGGTGCTGCGCGCCGGGGCCCTTCGGCGCGGTGACGAGGACCCCGCGCGCGGCGCCCTCGCCGACGATCGCGACGGCAAACCCGAACTGGTCGAACCCCGCTCCGTCGGCCGCGGTCAGCTTCTGCTCGAGGTTCCAGATGCCGCGCGCATCGCGCCGGAACACCGACGCCGAGCCGCGGAAGAGCTGCCCGAGCGCGCTGTCGCCGTACGCACCGACGACGGCAAGGTCGCCCTGCACATCGACCGCGAAGCCGAAGCGCTCTTCCTGGTTCGGGTCGGCCGTCGTGAGCGTGGTGCGCAGGAGCGGCGGCTCGGCGGCCGCGGCGGTGTTCGTTCCGCCCGCAGCGACCGGCAGCAGCAGGAGAGAGGCGAGGCGGCGATGGCGCTGGAAGACACGCGTCATGTTGGTGGGCCCTTGGATGAAGATCGCGGCACGGTAGCGCCGCCTTGCTCGGCGTGAGCGACGCCTCGCGCGAAGCGCTTGTGTGAACATTTCGGCGTGCGAAAAATCTTCTCGCGACCGATTGACACGATGCGAAGCTTCGGCTATCTTGCGCGTCTCTGCCGATGTTCTGGCGGGGAAACACACAACTCAGAATGGTGGAAAGATGAGCCCAGAGGGCTGTTTGCCGTGCGCTGTTTCACGGCGGCGAACTCCTGGGTGGACGGACGCGTGCCGACAAACGGAACGCGCCCAAGATATTGGGGGGCACTCGGTTTCCGGGCGACCTCTTCGACAACAGATTGGTTTGGGTCACTGAAGCGCCTGACGCTCCTCGCGAAGTTCTCGCAGGGAGGGCGAGGCGCGAGGATGTTCTTCGCGCCGACAGCGGCAAAGACACGTGGAAAGCGGCCTCTTGAGGCCGGGTGCTATCTCCACGCCCACAGTTGGCCATGACCCCTCCGACACGAGCGGGGGGGCACACAACTTCGGTGGGCGGATCGAGACGCACGACCGAGCAAAGTCACGGCACGAAGGTCACGGCAGCACAACCCACGGCAGCACAACCCACGGCAGCACAACCCACGGCCACTCAACCCACGTCAGTACGAGGACATCGAACACCGACACATCACGACTCAACCAAAGCGGAGGACACCATGACCAGCAACTTCTTCAACTTCTATCCCAAGCGTTGGCGCCCTGACCTCGACAGCCAGGCGTGCGCCGCGAATCGCGCATGGCACGCTCCGCGTCCGCGCGCACGGTCGGTCGTTGTCGAGACGGCGTCTGCAGCGGCGTCTGCCGCGATCTCCGCTGGCACGGAAACCAACCTCCAACGGACGGCGGGCCTGTGGGGGACCCGCCGTCCGTCTGGAGGTCGGGCTCGGCGTGCGCTCGTCCGTGGGCGCCGTTGCTCGCAGCGCGTGCGGCCGCTCGGTCCCGCGCCGGACCCGAACCTGACCTGCAGCGCGTACGTCGACTACTTCGCGGATGGTCAGTACGCGCTGATCATCGTCGAGCAGGGCTGCGAGCCCGAACTCGCCGTCCTGATGACGAACCCCGGGAAGGTCCTCTACCAGGCGTCCCGCTTCCTCCAGCCAGGCCTGATCGCCTCGGTCGCGGAATCGGTGCTCCTCGCGATCAAGCTCAAGGAGCCGACGTGGAACCTCAACGGTCCCGGGCCGGACGGATCTCAAGCTGGGAGCCCCAGCCCAGAGAGCGCCGGTCCGGGGCCCGTCGGCTTCGTTCCGCCCGCGTCGCACAAGGCCAGTCTCAAGCGACCCGGCGCCGCCGGCGACGGGATCGTGACGATCTCCCGCGATTGGCTCGACGCCGTGTTCGGGCCGCGGCTCTCGAAGCGCAAGTGGCTGCGGCTGCGGTTCGAGACGCGCGGCCTGCGCAAGCTTCGAGAGCGGCAGGCTCGGAATGGCATGCCGACGTCGCCCGAGCCACCGCCTGAGCCACCGCCCGACCCACCGCCCGACCCATCGCCCGACCCATCGCCCGACCCATCGCCCGACCCATCGCCCGACCCATCGCCCGACCCATCGCCCGACCCATCGCCCGACCCATCGCCCGAACTGCCGACCGAGGCTGCGCCCCGCGCGACGCTAGAGGCAGATCGGAAGTCAGAGGGGTGAGGCTGCGGTGCGGAAGGACGGCTTCGGGCGCCTCAACCCGCCGAGTCCCACGAGATACCTCGATGGAGAGCACGTCAGATACACACACGACAGAAGCGAGATCGGAGGGGATCGACATGACGACAGCCCAAGTCACAACTTCAACCCTTCCGATCTCAACCCTTCCGATCTCAACCCTTCCGATCTCGACCCTACCGATCTCGAACGACGCGCTCTCGTCCGTGCTCGACGAACTCTGCTCCAGGTTCGGCGCCCGCGGCTACCAGCGCGACATCGCGCTTGAGACACTCGGTCACCTGACGGGCCCCGTTCCAAACGGCGTCGTCCTCATCAACGGCCGCCGCAGCCGCTCGGCCCTCGTCCAGGCACCGACCGGCGCCGGCAAGACCTTCATCGGACTCCTCTGCGCCCGAGCGCTCGGCCTGTTGCTCGGCGTGCGGGTCGGCTGGTGCGCGGGCCGGCGCGAACTCCTCCGCCAGGCCGCATCGGAGAACGCGAAGTTCGGCTTCGACAACCCGCTTGCGCTCATCTCGATGTTCGACCGCACGCCGCCCAAGGTCGATCTTCTCGTGGTCGACGAGGCCCACCATGACGGAGCGATGTCGATGGCGACCCTGCATGGGTGCATCGATCCTGCCTTCGTGATCGGCCTCACGGCGACGCCGTTCCGCCGCGACCGCGTGAAGCTCTGCTTCGAGAAGACCGTGAAGAGCTGCTCGATCCAGATGCTCGTCGACGACGGGTATCTGAGCGAGTACCGGCACTTCATGCTCGAGCGTTGGAATCCCGAGGAACTTGCGGCGCTCTACGCCGGCGAGCGGGAGAAGTGGGGGCGTTCGCTCCTCTTCTTCCGCACGCTGGCCGAGGCACGGCGCTGCGTGACGGCGATGCGCGCATCCGGGGTGCGCGTCGAACTCGTCACGGGGTCGAGCGACCGCGACGAACAGATCGCCGCGTTCAGCACGGGTGCGGTCGATGCTCTCGTCTCGATGAACGTACTGACAGAGGGCTTCGACTGCCCATCGCTGCGCACCGTGTTCTGCCGCCCGTCGTCGCGGCTTCCGACCGTGCAGATGTGCGGCCGCGTGTTCCGCAGGGACGCGTCCTCGCCGCTCAAGCAGGTGGTCCAGAGCCGAGACACCGAACTGCCGTTCGCGCGCATCGTGCGGCCGACCGAGCAGTACCTGCTGACCGACGCGGGCTGGCGCTCGCTCGGCGCGACGCGCACGCTCGACGCGGAGATCGAGGCGATGCGCGTGAAGCTCGCGCAGACGACGACGGCGCTTCCGAAGGCGATCTTGCGCGCGCAGCGGCGTTCGCGGCGCGTTGGGCGCGAGATCGCGCCCTGAAACCATTCTCTCGAACCTCGTCCTGACCAGAGACAGACGCACAGACAGACACACAGCCAGAAACGACTTAAGCACTGCATGAAGACTCAAACGGATCAGCCTCTCAACTTGTCTACGCTCTCGCCCACGCTCTCGCCCACGCTCTCGTCCACGCTCTCGACCAAGCGTCGACGCCGCAGCACACCGCGCGGCCGCCGCGGGATCGGTGCGCATTGGCATAGCCGTGGCGAATGGCGCGCGGTCGTGACCGGCGGCGTCGCTCCACCGACCACCCGCACGCCGCGCGGCGCGTGGATATCGCTCGCGTCGATCGCGGCGGTTGCGACCATGGCCGGCGCCGCGATCGGCATCGGCGCCACGCGAATCGGCTGGCTGCCCGCGACAGGCGCGACGCCGATCGTGCTCGCGGCGCTCGCCTTCGCCGCAAGCGGCGCGTTCGCCATCATCGCCTGCTGCGTCGAGATCGACAGCGTGGTGGACCGCGATGTCGACCGCGATGTCGACAGCGATGTCGACAGCGATGTCGACAGCGATGTCGACAGCACCGAGCCCACCGACAAGACCTGACCGCAACAACGCACCACATCTCAGATCGGGGAGACTGATATGGCCTACAGCGACAACAACCACCGCAGCGACCACAGCATCGGCACGTCCAGCGTCAACAACGACCAGCTCGCCCGCGCGATGCCCGCGGGATCGACGGAAGCGGGGCGCCGCCTCACCGAGGCGCTCACCGCGCGATTCCCGAAGACGGCCGACGAGGCGCTTCCCGCGATCGAGTACCGCGTCGGCAGCTTGCGCGCGCTTCGTCCCTGCACGAATCTCGGCGAGGCGATCGAACTCGCGCGGCGCGGTGACGCTGCGCGGCGCGGTGACGCTGCGCGGCGCGGTGACGCTGCCTCGCGCGGTGACGCTTCGTCGCATTGGAACGACGACTCCGAGATCGTGCCGGACGCCGATCCGGCCCCCGGCCCCGATCCCATCTCGCGCGACGCCGCCGCCGCGAGAGTCCGCACCCGCGCCCCGAAGGCGCTCTACCTGAACGGCGAAGCCGTGCTCGCCACGCCGCGCTTCTGGTGGAGCCTCTTCGTGCGCTGCGGACTCAGCGAGTCCGTCTTCCGCTACTTCGATCCGGCCGAGGTCTTCGACCGCGTTGCGAGCGTGGACGCGGGCCGGTCGATCCGCTTCGCGATCGAGGGCCACGCCGCGCGCGGGGGAGCGCGCAAACTGCTTGCGGTGACCTCGCCGAACGGTCCGATTCTCGATCGCTCCGCCGTCGCCGAGATCATCGACCGCTACGACGGCCACCGCATCGCGTACTCGGGCGGCGTGCTGCGGTCGATGCATGTCCCCGCGTCGGGCGACCGAGCTGTCCATATCGGCCCCGACGAGTTCCGCCAGCGCTTTCAGCTCGACGTGCCGGTCGATGGCCTCGGCGAGCCGCGCTTCCATGTCGCGCTGCTCCGGCTCGTCTGCCAGAACGGCGCGATCGGCACGCGCTCGGTCTTCCGCAGCGTGGTGCGCATGGGCAAGGACCCGCAGCACTCGATCGAACGCGCGCTCGGTCACTTCGCAAACGACGACGGCTTCTCCGCGATGCGCGACCGCTTCGAGAGCTCGCAGCGCTCGTGGGCGAGCTTGCGCGAGGTGCGCCTGCTCGAACGCCAGCTCGACACGATCTCGTGGGGCCTGACCGACGGCGCCTCGAGCCGACGCGCCGCCTTCCGCCGCATGGTCGGCGACTACGAGGCGCGCTACGGCATCGCCTCGGTCGAGGCGCTGAGCGTCAAGCGCCAGCGCATGCTGCAGGCGAACTGCCGCGTCTACGACCTCTTCAACTTCGCAACCGAGATGGCGACCCACCACGCGCCGCCACAGGCCGCCGCGCGTCTGCACGGCTGGCTCGGCAGCACGCTGACGGAGGAGTACGACCTCGAGAACACGGCGAGCGACGTGCCGGAGTTCACCGATGTCTACATGACGCAGAAGTGGTGGAAGAACTGACGCTCATCCTTTGCGGTCGACCGCCGACGGCGCGCCGGGAGCAACCGCCGCACGGCAAGCTGCCCGCCGGGCGTGCTCGCGTGCACGGCCGGCGGCTACACAAGTGAGTGCTTGCAGGCGAAGTTGAAATGAAGGATGTTACGAGAATGCACAAGAGCTCAACATTGGCGGGATTGGTCACGACGGTCTTGATCGGCGGTTGCAGTGTTCCGAAGCTTCCCTCAGATACCGACAACTCGAAGACGAACATGTCGGTCGGCGTT
>JBIKWD010000145.1:0-8688 GCA_044356505.1 Phycisphaerales bacterium | reverse complement strand
TCAGACGGAAACCGCCGTAAGGGCCGCTCTTTCCGGCGGCTTCCTGCAGCTGGACCCGAACGACTCCCAGCCTCGCCAAGTACCGCCCGCACCGCAAGATGCAGGTTCGACCTCCGTCATCGTGTCAGCGCGCGCCCGATTGCTCAACGGCTCGGACTGTCCCCCAACGCGGGAATCGCCGCCGACTTTCCGCAGGTTTCCCTGCTGCCCCCGATCAGGCGACTGCGAATCGGAAGACTCTCCCGTACGGTGCGAATCACGACGGTAGGCTGAAGCCCCACCCAGTAAATGTCCGATCCCCACCCCACGATGTTCCACATGACCGGCGAGCATTTCAAGCGTTGCGACAAGTCGCGTCCCACGGCGGTGCACGCCCAGCGCGACATAGAGGAGCAGGAGCGGCTCCGCCAGCTCGGCGGAATCCTCGTGCACGACCTCAACAACGCAATGTTCGCGCTGCTCGGGAGGACACAGCTTCTCAAGCGCAGGACGGCGGACCACGATCTTCAGCAGGCCGTCAGCGACGTGCACGACACCGTGAAACTCCTCGAGTCGCTGGTCTCGAAGCTGCAGTCGGCCTGCCAGCGGGACTCCTCTTGCGACGAGCGCTCGAACCTCCGCGCGGCCGTCATGCTCGGACTCCGCCACGCGCTCGGCACGCTTCCCGAAGAACTGCGCCCCGGCGCAGCCGACGGCTTCGACGCATGGCTTGAGAATCACGTCGACGGCCTCCCGCGCGATCTCTTCTACGACGGATCCATCGTGCAGGTCGCCTCCGCGCTCGCGCAGCTCGTCGCGATCCACCGTCAGCGTTCCACGAGTCCGATCCGGGTCTGCTGCGCCGTGCGGAAGGTCGGCGACGACACGCGCTTCGACTTCTTCGCAGAAGACGACGGCGGAATCTGGGAGCACGGCGTCGAACCGCCATCGCTCCTGCACGGCACCTTCGACCTCGCCCTTCTGCCGTTGGCGGCCGCGCGCCGAGCCATCCGCGACTTCGGCGGCACCGCGGCGCTCGAGCGGGCGCCAAGCGGGCTTCGCAGCCACCTCTCCTTCAAGGTCGCGCACGGCCTCTCGCTCGAGCAGCACGGCGCGCGCGGCTCGGTCCGGTGCGACGAACACCATCGGCACGGCCCGAACGCGACGCGCAAGGTGCTCATCGCCGACGACGATCCCGCGATCCGCGCGCTGCTGATCGCCGCGCTCGAGGCGGTCGACGACGAGGTCGAGACGCTTTCCGATCCCTCGGCGCTTCTCTCATTCCCCGAACTCGAGTCCATGGACGTGGTCATCCTCGACGCCGGCGGCGGTGGCCTCGAGGCCCTGCATGAGCTGCGCGGCCGCGGAAGCAAGCTTCCGGTGCTCCTCGCGAGCGGCGACATGGTCCAAGGGAACTTCGACGACTGCACGCGTTTCGTGATGAAGCCGATTCCCCTCGAGCGGCTCGACCGCGAGCTCTCGTATCTCGTCGCCACGCACCGCGAGTGAAGCCGCGCACCGCAAGTGAAGCCGCGCACCGCAAGTGAAGCCACGCACCGCAAGTGAGCTCACGCACCGCAAGTGAGCTCACGCGCTGGCGAACGCGATCGGTTTCATCTGTCGCGCGCAGCCGGAGAGGTCGCGAACCCCGGCGAGCTCTTCCGGCGCGACGAGCCTGAACTCGTCGTACTCCCAGCCGACTTCGGGAAGCTCCCGCACGTCGGCGGCGAGGCGATAGACGATCTCCCAGCTCGATACGGCCGTGTCGAACAGCACGGCGACGGCGACGGGCGGCGCTGAGAGCGCAAGTCGAGCCTCCTCCGCGAACTCGCGCGCGATCGCGGCGTCGGGCGCCTCTCCCGGCTCGAGCGTTCCGCCGGGCACGAACTCCCACGCTCCGGGGTAGTGCGCCACGGACCGCGATCGCCGTCCGATCAGCACGCGCCCGTCGCTCTCGACGATTCCCTTCACGCCGACCGGCCGCGCACCGCAGTCGAGGCCGAGCGCGGACACCGCGATGAAGCGGTACGAACTCTCCTGCACGTGGATCTGGACGCCCCCATGGCCGTTGCGGCTCACCCCGAGCACCTGGAGGACGGGACCGTCGAAGTAGCGCGGATTTCGAGCGCACAGCGACGCCCAGGCCGCGTCCACCTCCTCGAGCGTGACGCGCTGCGGCACGAAGCGTCCCTCGACCTTCACGAGGACGGGCGGCCGGCGGAGCATGATGAGGCGCTCGTGCACGGTCGGATTGTGCCATGAAGGGCACCCCGGCGGCCGAAGCCGACCTTCGTTCGGCTATCTTGCGGCCGCAATGGCGGTGGCGGCGACGCCACGCCCCTCCACAGAGGCCCCGAGGACCACTCGATGTCGCAGATCAATCCCCCGCTCGACGAACCGTTCGGAAACCCAATCCATCCGGGCAAGGATGGCCACCCACCCGGGCTCTTCCTTCTGTTCTTCGTCGAGATGTGGGAGCGCTTTTCGTTCTACGGAATGCGCGCGCTGCTGGTCTTCTACCTGATCAAGGGGTTCCTGAAGGCCGACGACGAACGCGCCTACGCGATCTATGGCGCGTACGGAGCGCTGGTGTACGCGACGCCGTATCTCGGCGGAATGTTCGCAGACCGCTTCATCGGCGCGCGGCTCGCCGTCATCTGGGGCGGCATCCTCATGGCGGCCGGCCACCTGCTCATGACGATCGAGCAGGAATGGGCGCTCTTCGGCGCGCTCGGACTGCTCATCGTCGGCAACGGCTTCTTCAAGCCGAACATCTCGACGATGGTCGGCTCGCTCTACCCCGCGGGCAGCTCGCGCCGCGACGCTGGCTTCACCATCTTCTACATGGGCATCAACCTCGGCGCCGCGCTCGCGCCGCTCGTCTGCGGCTATGTCGGCGAGACCTACGGCTGGCACTACGGATTCGGGCTCGCGACGGTCGGCATGCTGCTCGGCCTCGCGACCTTCATCGCGCCGAAAGGCCTGACGCGCGCGTTGATCCTCGTCGCCTGCCTCGCGAGCGTCGTCACGATGGCGGTCACCACCTCCGGAGACCTCCTCCAGATGCTGCTGAGCCTTCCTGTGGCGATCGCGCTGGTCGCGGCGGGCTGCGTCGCCTTCGTGAAGCTCGGCCAAGGCGGCCTGCCCAACGACGTGGGGCTTCCGTGCGATGCGGCCGGCAACCCGATGCGGCCACGCATGGTGCTGCCGATCATGGTCGGAACGGTCGCCGCGGTCGCGCCGCTCGCGCTCCTCGTCAGCCACAGCGCGTACGCGACCTATCTTCTCAACGTGATGGGCGTGCTCGCCTTCGGCTCGATCCTCGTGTCGGCGTTCTCCGCGAAGGCCCTCGAGCGAGGACGGCTCTTCGTGATCCTCATCCTCTGCTTCTTCTCGATGCTGTTCTGGGCGTTCTTCGAGCAGGCGGGCTCGAGCGTCAACAACTTCACCGATCGAAACGTCGACCGCGTGGTCGGCGATGTCGCGGTGCAGGAAGGAAAGACGTACTCGGATGTCGCCGTCACGCAGGAGTTCCTCGGCGTCGATGTGGCCGGCCGCACCTGGACGCTCGACGACATCGCCGCCGCACAGTCGGCGCTCACCGAGGGCGACGGATACGTGGTGCTCGAGTTCAAGGCGACAGAGGCGGACCAAGCCGCCGGGGTGACGGTCGGCGGAGAATCCGTCAAGAAGGACAAGAGCTACACGCACGTCCTTCCGTGGAGCGCGTTCGCCGCCGTCGAGACGCCGCCGGCCGCGCGCGTGAAGCTCCCCGAGGAGCGCGATTCGCTTCCCGCGCTGCCCGACTCGGAGCGCGCGGCGGCAGGCCGCGTGACGTTCACCGCCGACGCCGGCGATGTCGCCGCGGGACTCGGCATCTCGGGCGAGGAAGTGAAGGCGAGTGTCTTCCAGGCGCTCAATCCGATGTTCATCCTCATGCTCGGGCCGGTGTTCTCCTTCCTCTGGGGAGCGCTGGGCCGTCGCGACCCGAGCGCGGGCGTCAAGTTCGGAGCCGGACTCGTGCAGCTCGGCCTCGGCTTCGCCTGCTTCTGGATGGGCGCGAAGTCCGCGGACTCGAACGGCATGGTCGCGATGTCGTGGCTTGTGCTCGGCTATCTGCTGCAGACGACCGGAGAGCTGTGCCTCTCGCCCGTCGGCCTGTCGCTCGTCACGAAGCTCTCTCCTGCGCGCGTCGTGAGCACCATCATGGGCGCATGGTTCCTCGCCACCGCCTTCTCGCACATCCTGGCCGCGTTCCTCGCCAAGCTCACAGGCGTCAAGGATGCAGGCGGCTCGATTCCGCCCCCATCGCAGACGGTGGGGACCTACGGCGAGGTCTTCGGGCTCATCGCGATCCTCGCGGTCGCGGCGGGATTCGTCCTGTTCGTACTGAGCCCCATGCTGCGCAGATTGATGGCGCTCGAACAGACGGCGCCGACGGACGCAGCGCGCTGACCGCGCTCACGCGCGCACGAACGTGCCCTGCCTCGGGTCCTTGGCGACCCCGGGGAAGCGCAGCACGCGGTTGTGCATGGCGACGTAGACGCCCGGCTCGAGGATCTGGACGGCCGTCAGCGCCTCGGTGACGTTCTGCGTCGCGTCGGTGCGCCGCATCTCGTAGGGCCGCATTGCGCCCGTCAGCACGATCGCGCGCGTCGCGCCGCCCTTTGCGGCGAGGCGGTCGTGGATGCGGTCGCCCGTCTTCGCGAGGCGGTCCGTGCCATGCACGATGACGACGCCGTCGTGGCTGCGCGCCATGATCTCGGCCGTGTCCGCGATCAGGTCGTGGTCCGCCTCGCTCATGTCGAGCGAGTCCTTGTTCATCAGGGGCACCCGGTCGATCGTCACGCCGCGGAGGTCGAGCGACGCGAGGAGCATGTCGAGCACGCTCACCTTGTTGGCGAGCACGCCGCCGAGTTCGTCGTAGGTCTTCTCGATGGTGCCGCCGGTCGAGATCAGCGCGACCCGGAAGGGCGCGTTCGGGCGGGCTGCGGCTGCGTCGGGCTTGGCCATGGGGGTCGTTGCGGGCATGCGGGGCGACGAGGATAGCGCCGCCACGCCCGCGCGAGCGGCACGGTACCATTCGACGCACGGCTGGGACCGAGGAACGGCAAGGACAACGGAGACTGCAGCATGGACGCGCAGGCGACGCCACCACCCTCGGCCACGACCACGCTCGACGCGTTCGGCCTCCAGTTGCAGGACCTGCCGGTCGCGAGCCTGGTGCCGGCGGGTGTCCTGCTCCTCCTCGGGCTGCTCCTACTCGTCACCGGCAAGCACCTGCTTCGACCCGTGCTCGTCGTTGCGATCGTGCTCGCGAGCGCGATGCTCGGCGTGCCTGTCCTCGGCAGGCTCATGCCCGAGACGCACGGTCTCGCGCTGACGCTGCTCGGCGCCCTCGCCGGCGCCGTGATCGCGGCTGTCGCGTGGCGGCTCTTCCTCGGAGCCGCGCTCGGCGTGACGCTCGCGTCGTTCTGCGCGCTCCTCGCGCTGCTCGGGGCCGATGCGGGCCTGATCGATGCGCGCAGCGCCTCGGACGCTCCCCCCGCCGCCATTACCCTTTCGGATGTCGCGGACCGCGAGCAGCTTGTCGAGCGGTCGCCCGAGATGATCCGGCCGCTCGTCGCGTGGGCGGACGCGAAGTGGCATTCGGAGAGCGCGCAGGTGCAGGTGCTCCTGAAGGCCGCTGCCTTCGGCGGCGCCTTCATCGGTCTCGTGCTTGGCACATGGCTCCCGCAGGGCGCATCCGCGTTCCTCACCAGCCTCGTCGGATCGCTGTTCGCGCTGCTCGGGGGCATGCCGTTTCTCCTGCGCGCGCTCGAGCGCGGCGATGATCCGGTTCGACCGGGCGCGTGGCTTCTCCTGTGGCTCGCGATGGCGGGCGCGGGATGGCTGCTCCAGTCGTGGCGCGCGGAAAGGGCCGTGGAGCAGCATGGCTCCGGCGCCGGCGATTCGGTCGCCGAAAACGGGTAGGATCGCGGGATGGACCGCTTTTCGTACCGAGATGGCGAACTGTTCGCCGAGGATGTGCCCGTCCGCACGCTTGTCGCAGAGACAAGTACGCCCTGCTTTGTCTACTCGCGCGCCACGCTTGAAGAGCACTACGACCGCCTGGTCGAGGCGTTCGCACCGATCGCGCCGCTCGTCTGCTACTCGGTCAAGAGCTGCCCGAACCTCGGCGTCCTCCGCGTGCTCGCAGAGCGCGGCGCGGGCATGGACGTCGTCTCGGGCGGCGAACTGTTCCGCGCCCAGGCAGCGGGCGTCCCCGCCGCGAAATGCGTCTACGCGGGCGTCGGCAAGACCGACGCCGAGATCCGCGGCGCGATCAAGGCGGGGCTCGGCCTCTTCAACTGCGAGAGCGAGCAGGAGTTCGAGAACATCGCCCGCATCGCCGCGGCCGAGCGCGCCGACGTGCGCGTCGCGCTGCGCATCAATCCCGACGTCGACCCGAAGACGCACCGCTACACCTCGACCGGCAAGAAGGAGACGAAGTTCGGCGTCGACCTCGAGCGCGCGCGGCGGTTCTTCGCGACGTATGGCCGCGACCCGTTCGCGAAGCTCGAGGGACTGCATCTCCACATCGGTTCGCCGATCTACACCGTCGACCCGTATCGCGAGGCGATGACCAAGACGGCCGCCCTCGTCGAGGAACTTGCGCGCGACGGGTTCGCGATCCGCTCGATCGACCTCGGCGGCGGCTTCGGCGCCGACTACGAGAGCTCGCAGTCGCCGCCGCTCAAGGACTACGCCGCTGCGATCCTTCCGATCGCGAAGCCGCTCCATGACAAGGGCGTGCGCTTCATCCTCGAGCCCGGGCGCACGATCGTCGCGAACGCCGGCATCCTCGTCGTCGAGGTCCTCTACACGAAGACCTCGGGCGACAAGCGATTCGTGATCTGCGACGCGGGCATGAACGCGCTGCTGCGGCCGTCGCACTACGGAAGCTTCCACTTCATCTGGCCCGTGGCGCCGGGCGCCGCGATGACGCCTCCGCGGCGCGCGCTCGACCCGAAGATCGAAGGCACCGTCGCGCAGGACGTCGTCGGGCCGCTCTGCGAAACGGGAGATTTCCTCGCGCTCGACCGCATGCTGCCCGCTTCACTCGCGCGCGGCGATCTTCTCGCGGTGTTCACGGCGGGCGCGTACGGCATGAGCATGGCAAGCCGCTACAACTCCTCGCCGCTCCCGGCGGAAGTGCTCGTCTCGGGTTCATGCGCCGAGCTCGTGCGTCATCGCGAGACCTACGAGACGCTCGTCGAGCACGAGCGCGAGCCGAGGCCGCTGAACCTCCTCGCCCCAAGCCGGTCCCCGGTGCTTGAGAAGGCACGATGATCCTCTTCACCAGCGACCTTCTGTTCGGCAGCAAGATCCTCGGCGCCGCCAGGCACGCGGGGCTCCGCGGGCAGGGCGTCCGCAACCGCGCGTCGCTGTCGCAGCACGCGCCGAACGCGACGCACTACTTCCTCGACCTCGAGGCGGATCTCGCGGACGGCGAGTCGGCGGAGGAGCTTCTCGACGCAGCGCTCGGGCATCCGCACCTCTGCGTCTACGCCTTCGCGGGCCACCTGCGGGCGGACAAGCTGCGCGCGGCGCAGGCGCGGCTTTCGACCGCTGGATCCCGGCATCAGGTGCATTCGCGCGGCTCGCTCAACAGCCGCCTCGTCGAGATCCTTCCACCAGCCGGATCGGCCCCCGCGCCCGCCCGCGAGGAAGGAAGCTGACATGGTCGGGCGCGAAGAAGATGGCGTGTGGATCACGCTCAAGGAGGAGATCCACGCCTCGCCCGAGGAGGTGGCGTCGTGCATCGCGAGCGCGGCCGGCCTCTGCCGCTGGCTCGCGGTCGGCGCCGAGTATCCGCAGGAGGCCGGCGGCACGCTGCAGCTCGCATGGGACCGCGAGTGGCACCGCACCACCGAGATGAGCGTGCTCGACTACGAGTGCGACGAGGTCCGCGACGGTCGGGCCCGCGTGAAGTGGGATTGGTATCCGTCTCCCCTCGACGAGGCCTCCGTGCCGGTCGAGATCGCCGTGTCGCCGCTGCGCGACCGGGGTGGGGCGCGGGTGATCATCCGCCACGGCCCCTTCCGCGACGACCCCGAGACGCTCCTGACCGTGGCGGACAGCGCCGAAAGCTGGCGGTGGTACCTGTGCAACCTCCGCAGCGTTCTCGAGACCAAGCACGACATGCGCGCGGTGCGCCCGCTCTGACGGCGGTCCTGCGGGGGCGCGCGGCCCCCCGCCGTATACTGCCCCTCCCATGTTCGACAACCTGACTGAACGCCTTTCCACCGCCTTCCGCTCGCTGTCGGGACGCGGCACGATCTCCGAGTCGAATGTCCGCGAGGCGCTCGAGGAGATCAAGACGGCGCTCCTCGAGGCCGACGTCGAGCTCGGGATCGCCAAGCAGTTCTGCGACGACGTGCTCGCGAAGGCCGTCGGGCGGGATGTCACGAAGAGCCTCAAGCCCGGGCAGGAACTCGTCGGCATCGTGCATGACGAACTCGTGGCGCTGATGGGGCCCGCGGGCGAGGAGAACGGGTCGAAGCTCTTCCTCGTCGAACCCGGGCCGACCGTGATCATGCTCTGCGGCCTGCAGGGTTCGGGCAAGACCACGACCTGCGGCAAGCTCGCGGCGTACTTCAAGAAGACGGGGCGCTCGTGCCTCGTCGCGGCGGCGGACCTCCAGCGGCCCGCGGCCGTCGAGCAGCT
>JBIKWD010000144.1:0-8810 GCA_044356505.1 Phycisphaerales bacterium | reverse complement strand
AGGAGCTGCTCGAGCGTGACAGCCCGCCAGGCTGGGTCGATCTCGGGCATCGTCAACGCCACCGTCTCGCCGATCGAGGTGTCCCATCGCAGCGCCCCGTCGGCGACGAGCACCGCAGCCAGGGTTGCCGTGAACGCCTTGGTGCACGAGCCGAGGTGCACGCGGTCGTCGACCGTCACGGCCGCATCCTTCCCGGTCGACCGCACGCCGTCGGCGCCGATCGCGTGCACGCCGCCATCCTTCGTCACGACCGCGCAGAAGAGCGCCGGCACCTTGTGACGCGGCCGGACCTCGCGCGCGATCCTCCCCGCGTCGACAGGCAGAAGCGCGTCGCCCGCCTGCGCCGTCGAACAGAGAGCGGACACGACGGAAAGGACGGCGAGCGCTGCACGCATCATGCGCGCAGCATACGCTCCGTGCATGGTGCAGCCGACGCTTCCCGCGCCCTCACGCAAGCCGACCGCGCGCGAACGTGCGGACGGAGTCATCCGCGTCGGCGAGCGCACACTGCTGCGCTTCGCGCGCGACGACGACGCGCGCGCGTTCCTCGCCATGCTCAAGCGTTCGCGCGAGCATCTCGCGCCATGGATGCCCCGCTCGGCGCGCGCCAGCGAACCGACGCTCGCCCGCAAGTTCGCGCGCATGCTTCCACCCGAGTGCAGCACGCCCACGAAGCTGCGCGTCCTCGTCTGCGCGCGCGAGGCCGACGACGCAGGCCCCGCCGGCCGCATGGTCGGCGTCGTCTCACTCGGCAACATCTCCGAGTGGCCGCAGCTCGCAGCGACCACGGGCTACTGGCTCGGCGCGGGCGAGACGGGCAAGGGCCTCATGCGCGACGCGCTCGCGGCGATGGTCGACGTCGCCTTCGAGGAGAAGAAGCTCCACCGCGTGGTCGCCAACATCCTGCCCGCAAACCGCCGCTCGCACGCGGTGGTCGAGGCGCTCGGCTTCACGAAGGAAGGCATCGCCCGCGGCCTCGTCGAGATCGACGGCGCGTGGCGCGACCATGTGGTGTGGTCGATGCTCGCGAACGAGTGGCGTTCTCCCCCCGTCAAACGGCTCCCATGACCCTGGGGTCGCAGTTATCCGCTCTCCAATCCAAGTCGATTCGTCGCCGCGACTTGCCCCCGCACAGGGTTCGCAGTACGCTTCCCGACCCGCGGGAGCCATGTCCGCGGCACAACTCACGGGCCTGTAGCTCAATTGGGAGAGCGCTTCCATGGCATGGAAGAGGTCGTCGGTTCGAGCCCGATCAGGTCCACCTCAAGACTCGCCGCAGGCACGCGCCTGCGGCGGTGTCGTTTTGGGCGTCGGCTACCGCCGATCCACGCGATAGATCATCCGCTCGCTCGGCACGCCGCCGACGGGGACCATCTCGCGGCGGTCGAGGCGCGCGCCGATCCGTTCGAGCGCGCGCTGGGAGCGCACGTTGCCGGGGCTCACATGGAACCACACCGTGCGCGCGAAGCCGAACGCGTGCGCGATCATCAGGCGCTTGACCTCGCCGTTGAAGGCGCCGCCCCGGGTCAGACGGATCCCCGGACGTCGAATCGCGCGGCATCCCGATTGGCCATGATCCATCTTGGTCGGTTTCAACTCGCCGAATCACGTCCATGGATCATGGGATACAGCTTCGTTTCTCCTCCTTGCCATCCGGGCGCCGCGCGATTCTCTGACCTCGGTGATTCGCCAGACAGAACCGAGCCAGGAGGCCGCGTGACTTCCAATGGCCAAGCACTAGACTTAGGGGATTCGTCAGAGAGAGCCAAGAATGTCGTGGAAGTCCGCCTCTCTCTGCACGATCAATTGGGGGATCGTCGGACGCCGTGACGCTCAGCGATCTCGAACCAAGATGTCTTCGCTTCCACACTCGGGGCAGCGTGTTTGGAACAGAGCTACCTCGTGGCTGCAAAGCCTGCAACACCTCAGTTGAGACTGCGCGGCGCCCCTGCTCAACTCATACCCGAGCGCTGTGACAAGGCCCCCCGCAGCGAGCGTCGCTGATGCGAGGGCTATAGCGTCGCGATGCGGCGCGTCGAATTCCCGCGCGGTGCTCGAGTCGAGGGCAAGAAGAAGCAATGGAATGACAAACGCCAAAACACCTACGAAACCGCCTACGACCCATACCCGCCAAGAGGGCGTTGAACTCATCTGAGCAAGTGCAGTGCTGATCTGATCCCGTCGTATCAAGGCAAGCGAAAGAGTCAACGCCCAGCCAAGCCCAAGCCCGAGAAGCGCGACCGCTGGGGCTGATTCATCTCGACGGCCTACCCAAACGCATAGCAACGCAAACACGGACGCCATGGATAGGAGCGCCCCGCAGCGAAGAACTGCCGCAATAGGAATCTGCGATCTACTCATTCGGAAACCCTGAATCGACAGTGCCCGAGTGATCCCGTTTCCTGCACGCGAAATCCGAAACAAAGGGAGCGAAACTCGCGGGCGTCATTCCTCTGAGATCTTAGCGGGTTCGATTTCGGACCAGTCCCAATAGGGATTTGAGTTTCCGCAGCGCCCCACGCAAGCACGACGCTTGTCGCGGAAGTGAGCCGCGGAAGCGGCGTAGCTCGCGAGTACTCCTGTTACGCACGCCACGGCCTCTCCACCTAGAACCTTCAGGCACCAGACGCAGGCGGCAGAGGCGCCTCCACCTGTTGGGATCGAGAGCAGGCAGACTGCGCCACAGCCGAGAACCGTCGCGGCGACGAGCAATCCGCAAGCCTTGATCGCGATCCACAGTCCCTCGTCGAAGTTCTCACGGCTCGTTTTCCACTCGCGCCAGCACTGGCAGTAGCAGCCGTTCCAACCAGCTCCATCTGGGTGTTGAGTGCAATCGATGCTGATGAGGCCCGCACCACCTACCGGATGTATGGATGGATTGTTGTCATCGGTCGCGGTTCCACCGATCGCCGCTGCAAGAGCATGGAGAGGCTCCAACTCAGACTCGAAGTCGTAGCCGAACTCGAGTGGAATGATTGAGTTGAACTGCGCCTCGGACGCGATGGCGCCCGCTTGGTGGACAGACAAGTCAATCGAAACCTGCACTCCAAGGAGCGATGGCGACGACGGAAGTGAAGTGAGTTCGATCAAGATCGGCTGAATCGTCACAGACTGCGTCGCGACGCCGACCGCGCCACCCTCACCCTCAATCAGTTGCGAACTTGCCTGCGCCGTCATCGGCTCTGTTGCGGTTCGCCCGAGTTGGCTCGTCCAATGCGCTGTGTCGCCGTCGGAATCAGAGCTGACGAGGCCGAGGCGCTGCTCACCTTCAACCTCGATGAGCGAGAGCATCGCGCCCGCAGGGGCCGCCTGTCCAGAGACCGCTGTGCTCAAGTCTTGCATGGCCTTCGCGATGTTCGCTCCCTCGCGCCAGACCCATGCACCCGGACCTGTCGGCTGCAGGGTCTCGCTACGAAACGGCGCAGCGACCGCGAGGGCGGGAGCCGTCATGAACGCTCCGGGAGGCAGAATCCATGTCCCCGCCGCGAGAATTCCACTCCAGAGCGCGAACAACCTCTTCGGTGACTTGACCTTCATCTTCAGTTCACCTTTCGTTGAAACCGCAGAAGATGCGGTGTCGGCCATGAATCGCTTTCTCTCGATGCCAGTGGACAACCCCGCGATGCAAGCCATTGCTTGTAATCGCGAGACACAACAGCAATCCCATTCCATCACGAAGCTTCGCAAGGCAACAGACCGCCCTGCTCTTCTGTCGCAAACGTACCCCCCCCGATGACAGTCAAGAGAAATGTGCCCGTAAGCCGCAACTCCGTTGAAATTCGGAGCCGAGGTTTGGCCTGACGGTGCTGGCCGTCGGCCGCTTCCCGCTTCCCTCTACCCCCTGTCCACGCGATAGATCATCCGCTCGCTCGGCACGCCGCCGACGGGGACCATCTCGCGGCGGTCGAGGCGCGCGCCGATCCGTTCGAGCGCGCGCTGGGAGCGCACGTTGCCGGGGCTCACATGGAACCACACGGTGCGCGCGAAGCCGAACGCGTGCGCGATCATCAGCCGCTTCACCTCGCCGTTGACGGCGCCGCCCCAGTAGGCGCGCGCGAGATAGGTGTAGCCGATCACCACAGACTCGTCGGCGGGGTTCCAGTCGTAGTAGCGGCTCGAGCCGATCACGGCGCCCGTCGCGTTGTCGACGACGACGAGCCCGCCGCCCGACTCGACCGCGCCCTTGAAGAAGCGCTCGAACACCGCGCGCTCGTGGCGGTTCTTCTCGGAATGCTGCACCCAGACCTCGGGATCGCTCGCGGCAGCGTGCATCGCGTCGAGGTCGGACGAGAGGCCGTCGGCGCGGATCGGCCGCAGCGTCACGCGCTCGCCGCGAAGGGTTGGCTGGAGGTCAGGCATGTCCGGAGTTCCGCTGTCAGAGTCGCAGTTTCTGACGATACCACCAACGGGCGGCATGTCGCGCATGCGCTTCATGTATCACGGCTTCCCGAGAAGCGATGCCTTCGATGCGAACTCGCGGCGCAGGCGGAGAAGCGCGTCCTTCTTCCTTGCGAGTTCCGCCGGATCGACAAGCCCGGCCGGCATCTTCTCGCGCTGATCCTGCGCAAAGGCCTGCAACAGGAGCGCGTAGGAGCGGATGTCCGCCAGCGCGGACTCGCGCGCGACCCGGTCGAGCTCCGACTCCCCGAAGATGCCTCCCCGCGGAGTCGCGAACTCGCTCCCGGCCGCCCAGAGACTGATGCCGACGCCGTCGACGAGCTCGATGAGTGCGAGCTTGAGCGCCGCCTGCTTCGAAGTGTCGGGCTCGGTTGCCGCGACGACCGCATCGATCGCCGCCGGCAACTGCTCGAGGGCGTCCAGCCCGAGCGTGATGCGCGTGCCGTCTGCGAAGGACCAGTCGCCGACGCTCGTTCCAAGCGCACCGCCGCCGAACATCGTCCACGTCGCTGCAAATGGCGCATCGCGGATCTGCGGGTTCTCGAGAAGGAGCCGCAGCGCCTCGTCGTACTTCGCCCGGTCGGTCGATGTGAAGCCCCTCCAGAACGCGGACACGGTTGCCGAGGCGACCGCCGTACCCGCCTGCTGCTGCTGTGGCGGCCTGCAACCCGCGAGAACGGCAGCACATGCGATGGCCAGCGTGAGTGCGACCCCGGAGCGCCTCACAGCGCCGCGTCGAGCATCTTCGCGAACTCGGCCTTGGGCTTGACGCCCTGGGTCTTCGCGACGACCTGGCCGCCCTTGAGGACGATGACGCAAGGGATCGACTGCACGTTGAACTGGAGCGCGAGGTTGCGGTTCGTGTCGATGTCGACCTTGCCGACCTTCGCCTTGCCCTGGTACTCGGCGGCGAGCTGGTCGATCGACGGACCGATCATGCGGCACGGCTGGCACCACTCGGCCCAGAAGTCAATGAGCACGGGGACCTGGCTCTGGACGACTTCGCTCTGATAGTTCGACTCGGTGATCGTGAGGGTGGCTGCGCCTGCCATGGATGACTCCTTGCTCCGGATGCCGCGTGAGTTCCTTCGCGCGACGGATGCCGCTGCGGGGACGGCATGGTAGCGAGGCGAACTCGCGGTCGGCGTGCGGAAATTCAGGGCGCGGCGCGCATCCCTGTCAGCCAAGCCCTGCGCCGCGCAGCACCGCGTGGGCGACGAGAAGCGCCTCGCGGTGCGCGCCGACGTCATGCGCGCGCACGATGCGCGCGCCGCCGCCGAACGCGGCCACCGCGGCGACGACCGATCCGACGATGCGCTGCTCGGGATCGCTGCGGCCGCTGACGGCGCCGAGGAAGCTCTTGCGGCTTGCGCCGATGAGCACGGGGAATCCGAGCGCGGCGATCTCGCTCGTGCGCGCGAGGAGCTCGAAGTTCTGCGACACGCTCTTGCCGAAGCCGAGGCCGGGGTCGACCGCGATCGCGTCGCGCGCGATGCCTGCGTTGATCGCGGCGTCGGCGCGCTCGACGAGGAAGTCGCACACGTCGCGCACCACGTCGCCGTAGCCCGGTTCCTTCGGGTAGCGGTCGGAGTAGCTGTCCTCGCCCGGCGCCACGAGCCGGTGCATGAGGATCAGCCCTGCGCCGCGCTTCGCGACCAGCCGGAACATGGCGTCGTCGTCGGCGCCGGCGCTCACGTCGTTGACGATGTCGGCGCCCGCCTCGAGCGCTGCGTGCGCGACGGCCGCGGAGGTCGTGTCGATCGAGATCGCCACGTTCGAGCGCCCGCGCAGGCGCGCGATCAGCGGAACGACGCGGCGAATCTGCTCGTCGGCCGCCACGGGCTGCGCGCCGGGCCGCGTGCTCTCGCCGCCGACGTCGATGATGCCGGCGCCTTCGTCCACCAGCTGCAGCGCGTGCGCGAGCGCCTCGTCGACGGTGGCGAACTGGCCGCCGTCGCTGAAGCTGTCGGGCGTCATGTTGACGACGCCCATCACCACGAACGGGTCGAGCGACAGCACGCGGTCGGGACCAACGGGCCAGAATCGCGTGGGCTCGGACGGACTCATGGAGACGCGTCTCCGGTCGGCGCGGCGGGGGCGGCAGGGGCTGCAGGCGCCGCAGGGGCGCCGCCAAGCGCGCGGCCGCCGAACGCGCTCGCGATCTTGAGGACGGCCGCCGGCACCACGATCACGCTGCGCACGCGGCCCTCGCCGACATCGACGGTGACCGCGACCGGCTCCGCGCCCTTGTCGACGTCGGGCAGGGTCGCGTCGAGCTGCTCCTCGCTAACGAAGCTCTTCGCGATCTGCCGCGCGAGCGTGATCACCTGCCCGATACCGATCATGGCCTCGATGTCGCGCTGGGCGGGAAGCCACTCCTCGATCGACTGGACGGTCGGGTCGGCCGCAAGCACCTTCGAGCCCTGCGACGCCTCGACCGCCCGCGTGAAGACGTCGGGGCGCTGGCTGAAGGTGACGGTCACGCCGTCTGCGGACTGGCGGATGAGGCCGTTGAGCCCGCGCGAACCGAAGATGAACTGCTTCGCGAGCCGCTCGAAGTCAAGGCCGGGACGCTGCGCGGCGTCGACGACGGTCTCCTTGAGCTCGAACGCGATCGCGGTGTCGCCCGACTTCAGCTTCTTGTCGGGCGTCCACGATGGTTCGCGCCGCACGCCCTCCGACTCGCCGGCGAAGCCCTCGACCGACTGCCTGATGCGCTCGACCGTGCGCGCGGGGTTGCGCGAGGCGATGAAGAGCGCGGAGTCGTTGAGCGCGCCGCCGATCGCGACGCCGAGCTTCGACGGATACGCGGCAAGCTGCACGCTCGAGAGATCTGCGCCTTCGGTGAAGATCCACTCGGGCACGACCGTGCGGGGCACGCCGCCGAAATCGAGGAGTTCGCCGAACTTCGCGGCGCCGCCGAGTCCGTCGAGGTTCGCGGAGAGCGCGAGGTAGAACTCGTTCTGCGGCAGGCGGTCGAACTTCGCGGGCGCGCCCTCGCCGCCGGCGGTGATCGCGGCGAGCCGGCTGGTGGGCTCCGCGACGCCGACGGATCCGATGAAGAGGCCGAGCGGATCGATGTCGACCACGACCACGCCGTCGGCGAGCATGTCGATCACCTCGAGGCCCTTGGCGCGGAAGGCTTCCTGCTGTTCGCGCGATGCGCCGACGCCGGCGGCGGCGGCCCCAGCGGGAATCTCGGCAGAAGTCTCGGCAGAATTCTCATCGGGAATCGGCAGCGCGCGGCCAGCCTCGGCGGCCGCATGCAGCGCGTCGCGCGAGCCCCACGCCACGAGATCGGCGCGGCCGAGCCACTCCGCCTCGTCGGGCTTGAGCCGCGCGCGGAAGCGCTCGCCGATCGAGCGGGCGCCGTCGGCGGGCAGCGAATCGACCGTCGGGCCGAGCGCGACGCGCCCCTCGAGCTTGCGCGCGAAGACGACGAGTCCGCTCGAGGTGGTGAACGCGCCTTCGCCCTTGTCCGGCGCTGCCGTGAGGTTTGCGTTCAGAAAGGCGTCCGCGTCCGTCACCCCGAGGACGACGACCGGCTGCCGCTGCAGGGTGCCGGCCGCGGGTTCGGCCGCCGGCGCGGGCGGGTAGTAGGCGACGAGCGGCGCCTTCTCGTCGAGGTTCGCTCCGATCCCGAACTGCGCCTTGAGGACGTCGATCGGACGGCCCATCGCGAGGAAACCGCCCTGCCCCGTCGCTTCGGCGAGCGCCGCCAGGTCGTCGCTCGCGGCCTTGATGCTCGGGACGAGGATGAAGCTGATCGCGTTCTCGGGCACCCACGAGAGCGCCCGATCGACCTCTTCCTGGCCTGCCAGCGCCGCCGAAGCGGCGGAGAGGGCGAGGAATGCGGCGGGAACAGCGACGGGGATGGCGAGGATGGCGGTTCGTCGTCGGCGCATGGGCGATTCCTGTGGACCTACTCCCTACGAACCTACTCTACGGCTTCCTGCCGACCTTCGCCGCGCTGCATCCGCGGGCGGCACCTGACGAAGACCCCGCTCCAAGTCCATACGTTCGTCGCTGGGCGGCATCCGTCCCGTCGCCGTCACAGATTCCGCGCAAACCCTGCGCTTCCACTTTCATCGGACCCACCCATGCTCAACCGCTTCACCGCCACCGTCGCCGCCACCGTCGCCGCCGTCACCGGCCTCGCCTGTTCGCAGACGGCGCCGCAGACCCCGGACCTCGTCGCCAAGTGGAAGGGCGCGTCGCTCCACGAGCTGAAGGTCAAGACGCTCGAGGGGAAGGACGCCGACCTCAAGGACTACGCGGGCAAGGTGACGCTCGTCGTGAACGTGGCGAGCCAGTGCGGCCTGACCGGCCAGTACGCGGGGCTCCAGAAGATCTACGACAAGTACAAGTCGCAGGGCTTCGAGGTCCTCGCGTTCCCGAGCGGCGACTTCGGT
>JBIKWD010000006.1:0-32574 GCA_044356505.1 Phycisphaerales bacterium | reverse complement strand
AACACGCGCATCACCTTCGTCGAGCCGACCTTCTCGTCCTCATCGTTCCATCGCGAGAACTCGGCCGTCGCGTGGATCGCGGCGTCGAACTGAAGCACCGTCAGCTCGCACGCGCAGGTTCGACGGATCGCGTCGATCTCGCAGAGCGCAAGCGCGAGATCCGAGTCCGACATCGAGCCCGATGTGTCGATCGCGACCACGAACCGCCCGCCCGTGATCTCCATCGGCCCTGGCAGATAGATCCCACGCCAGATGTGCTTGCGATTGGGCCTCGCAAACGACCACTCGTGATCGATCGTGTCGCGCATGAATCGAGCGAGCACCTGCTGCCAACGAACCTGCTCGCGCTGCGCGGCGTCGATCTCCGAACTCGCGTTGCCCGCCTGGGATCCCGCCACGGACCCGCCCGAGACCTTCTCGATGTCGCGCGCGAAGTCCCGCCGCACGCCCTCGAGGTGCGCCCGCGTAGGGCGTTCCGTCCCCGTCATGGCGCGCTCGAACGCATCGCCCTCTGACTCGCGTTCCGGCGGCGGAGATGCCTCGTCGCCATCGCCTTCGTCATCCGGCGGACGCTGCATGCCGTCGCCATGCGGCGGGCGCGGCGGAGATCCCGGCCCCGGTGCGCCGCCTGATGCAAGCTTCTCGTAGATCGCCTCCGCCGAGAGACTCTGGAAGCCGCTGAGATGGGCAATGTCCCGCTGGCGCAGGAGCCCGAGGCTCTCGAACAGCAGGTCGACCGCGATGTCGCAGGCCGTCGTCCACGCCTCCCAGTTGCGCGAACCCCCGCGCTCGGGGTGCCGGAGCAGGACATGCGCCAGCGCGTGCATGATGAGCATTCGCACCTGCGGCCGCCCGAGCGCCGCGACGAGGTCGTGGCGGTACGCGATCCGCGCTCCATCGGTGACAACCGCGTGCTTGAGCGCCTCGTCGGAGGTTCCCCGCATCGGAATCGCGAGCAGCGCCGCCGCGAAGTACGGGTGGTCGAGCAGGATGTCGACTCGCGCGCTCTCCATGCGCGACCGTGCGATCTCCTCGATTTCCTCCGCCGACGCGCGCATCGGCTCCGTCGACGGAGGTATCTCGATTCGTGGTTCGGCAATTCTCATGCGAAGGCCTCCTTGTTGGCGCTGATGAATCCCTTGAAGTGCTCGTCGCGCACGAAGAGCGGCCACTCGCGCAGAAGGTCCTTCGCAAGCAGCGTCGCAAACTCGAGCGGCAGGCGCCGCAGCAGCTTGCCCGCGACGACACGCACCGCTTCCTCCTTGCCACGGCGCGCGAGGTTGCTCACCAGCACATACAAGCTCGACACCTTCGTCGGGATCGGCGCTGTCTCAGGCGAGGCGAGCAGCGCCTCGATCTCCGCGACGGTCAGCTCGCAGTGCAGGAACTTCTGCAGCTCGATCGCCGCGCCCGTGCCCACCGTGCCGGCGAGCGCTTCATCGCTCGAGACGCCAGGGCCAAACGCATCGAGGATATCGCCCGCGATCTCCCACGATCGCGGCGTCGGGAACGCGCGCTCGCTTCCGCCGGGCTTGTGCAGGAGCTCGCGGCGCAACGAGAGGAACGCGACGACCATCGGGTTGAGATGCCGCCTCACGGCCCAGTCGCGCCAGTCGTCGAACGACGGCGTGAAGTCGAGATGCACGAAACGGTTCGCGAGCGCGTCGGGCATGCGAAACACGACCGAACGGTCCTGCTCGCGGTTGCCCGCCGCAACGATGCGCCATCCGTCGGGCAGCCGGTACTCGCCGATCCGACGGTCGAGCACGAGCTGGTAGAGGCTCGCCTGCACGATCGGTGGCGCCGCATTCAGCTCGTCGAAGAAGAGGATGCCGGGTGCCGCGCCCTCGCGCGGAAGGAACGACGGCGCGAACCACTCCGCTCGATCGCCGACGACCGCGGGAATGCCGCGCAGGTCGGTCGGGTCGAGCAGTGGCGCGCGGATGTCGACGAGCGCGAGGCCACGCTCCGCCGCAAGCTGCGCGACGATCGCAGACTTGCCGACGCCGGGCGGGCCCCAGATGAATGCGGGCCAGCGGGTCGTCCAGAGAGCGTCGAGGTTCTTCTTGATCTGCGTCGGTGTCATGTGTCGTGTCCTTTCGGTTTCAGCCGGTGTTCAGAGAAGGATGCGATAGTCGGTGCGGTGGCGAAGCCAGATCGCATCGCGAAGAGAAGCGTTCCAGGTGAGCGACGCGCACAGCGCGAAGAGGTCCTCGTCGGGAACGCGCACGGTTGTCGACGGATGTGGCGCTCCGCTCGGAAGCGTCGGATGGCTGCTGCCCATCGTGCGGTCCCCGCGGAGGTACGACCATCCGGAAGGCATGACCGTCGCGCGCATCGCGAGCCTGTCGAAGTGGTTCAGATCACCATTGGGATGCGGCACGAGCAGCCGCCCCGCGCCAAGATGCGCGACCAGCATCGCCTCGTTGAAGCCCCGTGGATTCGGACTCACCTCCACGACGAAGTCCTGCAGCCCGTACATCCAGCTCGGTGGATCGCAGCGCCACACGGAGTGCGGCGGCCCCGGGTATCCGAGCGCGGTCCATCGTTCGAGCACCTGCTGCGATGGCTCGACCCGTTTCGCGCCCATCGACGCGCCGTCGGGATGCAGTTCGGTCTGGATGCGCACGGCAACGGAGGAGTTTGCGTACGGCACCGGATGCGCAAGCGCGATGGTGAGGCCCTCGCTCCACATCACGAGCGCGGGCGCCGTCCGCTCCGTCGCGTTCGGGCGTCCCTTGAGGATCCGCAGCATGCGCCTGATCTCGGGGTCCGCCTCCCACGCCGGGTCGCTGCGCTCCAGCAGCTCGCGCGAAGTGCGATCGCCGTCGCGCAGCACGCACTCGCGCGCCTGCGAGAGCGCGACCGTGTATCGATCGCCAAAGGCGTCTGGGTACGCAAGCAGCGCGCGCTCGAGAAGGCACTCGGGATTCCAGCGCCCACGAGGAAAGAACTCGGCGCTGCGCGCACCCAGATGCGAGTCCGCGCATTCGACCTTCGGATTCATGAGGACTTCGGTCTCTGGATCCATGTCAGGCAGCCTCCTGGCGCACGGCCGTGCGAAGCGGGTGGTAGGCAAACGAACCACGGAGATGCGATCCGTGCCGCACGCCGACGCGACGCGCGATGAGGTCGAGACTCGCAAGTGTCTCGCCGCCGAGAAGCGGCATCGCGAGCGTCGGCTTTCCCACGATCGCATCGATCGGATAGCGCGGCTCGAAGTCGCCGACGAGCGTGACCACGACCGGGGGATCGGAGAGCGACGCGCCGCACTCGACGCTGACCACACAGTTGCGTGCGCGGTCCGGTCGCCGGTACGGCTGCTCGAACCAGAAGTCGATCACATGACCTTCAAGCGCACCGGCCTCGAGACGCATCAGCAATCCGAGGTCGAGTTTGACTCCGTCGAGCGGCCACGAGAAACCACCGGGGTCCTTCGCCTCCTTCAACAGCACCCCTTCCGGCGAGTAGATCCGCATCGGGCGCCAGTGCTTCGTTCCCCTGAAGTCGCGGCATCCAACCTGAAACGCGACATGGAGCGCTCCGGCTTCGATCAGCCAGCGCGCGGCATGAACGCTGCAACGCCCTGAGCGCCGTTTCCGCCCCGTGTGGAGCTTCTCGACCGTCTGGTCCACCGCTTTCGGCAACCGGAAGGCCGCGCGCCGCCATGTGTATGTCTCGAAGACACCGTCGATACGAGCGGTCGAGGGGTCGCACATCGGCGTTTCGTGCACGAATACGCACTCAGCCGTCGACGACAGCTCTGCCCAATCGGGATACAGCCCGAGGAAGCGTTCTGCATCCGATGGAAACCGAACCATCGCCGTGGCGACGAGGCGCGCCGCGATCTGCTGGCACTTCGGCATCGATGGGAAACTGCCTCTCAGCAATCGCAGATGGCTCGCGGGTACGGAGGCCGAAGGCTCGAGCAACCCCGCAGCTGCGTCGCGGACTCCCTCGGTCGCTCCAAAGAGCAGCAACTGAAAGACCGCCGATGGTCTCAGCGCGATGGTGGGCTCGGCGTTGTCGAACACGATGCGCACTCCTCTGCCGTTTCGGGCCAAAGGAAGCACATCCCGGCGATGCGCGTGCCGCCGGCCTCATGTTGCATGGAGGCGGCTCGCGCGCGAGGTTGACGACGCACCGATCGGCGTCGCCCGCATCGTTTCAGCACCGTGCCTCGCGGCCGGTTGCTGGATACGCGATCGCCAGCGGACCTCTCGACGGTCCAATCAACGACACGCGCATCGCTCGGGATGCAACTTCAAACTGTCGCGGTGCGCTCGGCCGACGCCACATGCGTCGGATGAACCGTTCGCACCGCGTCAGACATTCAAGAGCAGGGGCAGCGTTTGCTGCGATCCTCGATTGTGCTCGTTTTTGGCTGTTTTTCAGCCGTTTTCGAGCCGCATCGATTGTGGCACCGTGGTCGGATCAGGACTCGGTTGCCGAGCGGATTGCTCCGCTGCTCTGGATGCTGACGGTCTCAGTATAGCAATGAGATCGGCAAACCAAAGAACTGCGGTCAAAGAAATTCGCAGATTCCTCGGGCGCGATTCGGCGGATGCGAAGCGATCAGACCGTGCGTTCCCAGGTCGTCCCCTGCGGGCCGTCCTTGATGCGCACGCCAAGCGCGGTGAGCTCATCACGCACGCGGTCGCTCTCGGCCCAGTCCTTCGCGGCGCGCGCAGCGCGGCGACGCTCAAGCAGCGCCTCCACCTTCGCGGCGAGGTCATCGGCCGCAGCCGACGCGAGCGGCGTGTTGCGCTCGAACACGCCGAGCACGGAGTCCATCGCATCGAGCGCGGCAAGCTCCGCCTTCGCGTCGCCTGCCGGCGTCTCGCCGATCGCGGTGTTGAGCGCCGCGATCGCGCGCGCGAGATTGAGGTCGTCGCCGAGCGCATCCTTGAACTCGACGAGCGCCCGCTGGAAAGGACCTGCTTGAGCCGCATTCGGCGAAGGACTCGCCGAACGCTCGACGAGCACGCCCCGCGCCGCGCACCAGCGGTCGATCATGCGCTGGCAGTCGCGCAGCCCCTGCATCGTGAAGTTCGAGTTCGTGCGGTAGTGCGTGCGGACAAGCTCGAGCCGCAGCGCCGCAGGCGTCACGCCCTTCGCGAACAGGTCGCGCGCCGTGAAGAAGTTGCCCTTCGACTTCGACATCTTCTCGCCTTCGACCTGCAGATGCCGCGTGTGGAACCAGAAGCGCGAGAACACCGCGTGTCCGCTCGCGCAGCAGCTCTGCGCGACCTCGCACTCGTGGTGCGGAAAGATGTTGTCCTCGCCGCCCGAGTGGAGGTCGATCTCGTCGCCAAGCAGCATCTTCGCCATCGCGCTGCACTCGAGGTGCCAGCCCGGATAGCCCTCGCCCCACGGGCTCGGCCAGCGCATGAGATGCGTCGGGTCGGGCTTCCACAGCATGAAGTCCGCCGGATGCTTCTTCACGGCCTGGTGCTCGGCGCTGATGCGGCCGCCTTCGCCCTCGCGCAGGTTGTCGAGCGTGTTGCCCGACAGCCGCCCGTACGCGGGATAGCTCTGCACGCTGAAGTAGACGACGCCGTCCTTCGCGACATACGCGTGTCCGCCTGCGATGAGCCGATCGACGAGCGCGATCATCTCCGGCACGCAGCGCGTGGGGCGCGGCATCAGCGCGGGGTTCGCGCGCTCCTCGATCGCGACCTTGAGGCCGAGATGCCGCGCGTCCTCGAGGAATCGCTGCGCGTAGAACTCTGCGATCGCGTATGGATCCGCGGCATCGATCTCGGTGCCGGCAGGAAGCTTGCCCGACTTCTTCGCCTCGGCGATGCGTCGGCCGGCAACCGCCATCTTGTCCTCGCCCCCGCCGTCCGCGACGTCGTCGTCGGTCATGTGGCCGACATCGGTGATGTTCATGACATGCTTGACGCGGAAGCCGTGCAGTTCGAGCGTACGCCGAAGCACGTCCGCGTTGAGAAACGAGCGGAAGTTCCCGATGTGCGCGTCGTCGTAGACGGTGGGGCCGCAAGAATAGAAGCTCACATCGCCTGCGGGCGAGAGCGGCTTGAACTCATCGGTCGACTTCGTCAGCGTGTTGTAGAGGCGCATGGGCATCACGGCGGTCTCGTGGGAGATCTCGCGGGCGATCTCGCGGGGGCCAAGGATAGCAGCGGCAGCCTGTCAGCCCCCCGCCACCGGTGGACGGCGCTCGAACTCGCGCGCGCGAACGCGGACGGCGGGATTGCCGATGTAGATCGTCCATGGCTCGAGGTCCGAAAGCGCGACTCCGCGCGCGCCGAGGATCGCTCCTTCCTTCACGCGGACCTTCGGGCCGACGAAGGCGTCGGCCGCGATCCACGCGTCGTCCTCGATGTCGATGGGAGGACGCAGAAGGGGCATCGTGGCACGCCGCGAATCGTGGCTGCCCGCGCAAAGGTGCGCCCCCTGCGACACCGTCACGCGAGCGCCGATCTTGACCGGCCCGAGGCAGTAGAGAACCGCACGGTCGCCCACCGAGCTCTCCGCGCCGATCGACAGGTTCCACGGGCACTCGACGAGCACGGTGCGGCGCACGTTCGCGGTGTCGTGCAGCTTGGCGCCGAACGCGCTCAGGAGCGCGCGCCGGACGCCATACCAGTTGTGAAACGAACAGCGGAACAACGTCGCCTGCACGCATCCCCACAGGAGACGCGCGATCTTCTCGCGCATCGAGTACGGGCTGCGCCTGCGCGCGTGAAGCGCGGGATCGGGCGATGCTGGGCCGGCTTGCTCGTCTGCCATCGCGCGTCCTCAGCCGGCCGTGGGAGATGTCGGTCCGATCAGGCCACGCGCGCGAAGCACGTCGCTGCACGGCGCGAAGCGGTGCCGTGCGAGCAGCGACTTCAGCTTCGGCATCGTCGATGCCATGCCTACGTAGCACTTGAACTTCCGGTGAAGAGGCATCGGCACTCGCGGGCAGTCGGGCGCGAAGTCGCGCGGATGGAGATAGACGACGACCGGCAGGCCGCGACGCTCGAACTGCGCGAACCCGCGGTCGATCAACCATCCGGGGAGAAGCCGCAGATAGCCGCCGCCCGAGAAGCAGAGGCCGCGCCCCGCGATCCGCATGACTCCGAGCGGAAGCTCGGGAATCCTGCGGCCCGACGGCAGCGCGTCGAAGAGATGCGGTTCGTCGGTGCACGGATAGCCTCCGTGCCCTCGCGGCGCCGGAAACAGGCTCGCATCCCACTCGATGCCGCAGTCGAGGAGCACGTCGAGCGCCCACTCGGTTCCGCGGAGGATCGAGAAGCTCGGCGCGCGATAGCCCTTCGGCCGGATACCGCACGCGGACTCGATCGCGTCGAGGGAACGAAGCGTGTCGTCGCGAAACTCGCCGGGATCGAGCGTGTAGACGCGGCGGTGCCAGTAGGAATGCGAGCCAAGCTCATGGCCCGCCTCCGCGATCCGGCGCACGAGCGCGGGATGACGGTCCGCGATCCAGCCGAGGATGAAGAACGTCGCGCGGACGCGCTTCTCTGCCAGCGCCGCGAGCACTTCGTCGGTGCGCCGTTCCACCAGCGACTCGCGGCCTGTCCACGTCGCCGGATCCTCGAGCCCTGGAATGTCGACGATATGGAACCAGTCCTCGATGTCGAAGCTCAGCGCATGGAGCGGATTGTCGCGCGCGTGGTTCATCAGAGCATCCGGTGTCCGCGGGCGCGGAACTTCGCGACGTCGGCCGGCTGGGGAAACTTGAAGAGCCGGGCCTTCGACATGTCGAGCGGGGTGGCCTCAGGCATCGCGCGCGCCTGCGCGATGCGCTCGAGGACGCGAATCATCAGCCTCGCGCCCCCCTGCTTGGTCCCCGAGATCACGCGGTCGAGGGAGTCGCGCTCCTCGAGCGGAAACTCGAGCGTGTCGACCACGCCGCCCGCATCGAGCTTCGCGACCATCTCATGCACGGTGACGGTCACGAACGGCTTGCCCTCGAGCATCTGCCAGAAGGTCGGCATCATGCCGCGGTACTCGGGGATCTTTCCGGAGTGGATGTTGAGGCATCCGATCGACGCCACCGCGAGCAGCGGCGACTTGAAGATCTCCGGCGCGGCCACCGAGACGATCATCTCGGGCTTGAGCGCCTTCACCCGGTCGATGTACTCCTGCGAGTTGACGCTGTCGGCCGCGAGCAGCGGAAAGCGGTGCTTGGTGGCGAGCGTGGCGATCGACTGGCCGCTGAGCTTCGCGAGGATGTAGCGCGGGAGCAGCCGCAGGAAGTCGACGGTCCCGTAGAACCGGTGCACGCGACGCGCGGTCTTGAGGATCGGCTCGTGGAACGCGCGAGAGACGGTCACACCGACGAGCTCGATGCGGTCGCGTGGAAGTTCGGCGAAGAACACATCGAAGAACTGCCGCACGTAGAGCGGGTCGTTCTCGGTCACGAGCAGCACGCGCAGCGGACTTCCGCCATGTTCACGGTTCATCATCGGTCAACGCCCTTCCTGTCGCCCTTCCCATGATCCTCGTCATGATCCTCGTCATGATCCTCGTCATGCTTCTCTGCGCGCGGCGCAATGTCCGCGTCGAGCGTGTCGAGCAGTTCCTTCCAACGTGCCAAGGCGTGCTGCACGCCCCAGCGCTCCACCATCGTCTTTCGCGCACGCGCGCCCATCTCGGCGCGAAGCGCGGGATCGGCAGCGAGCCGCCTGATCACATCGACGAGCAAGTCGGCGTCTCCCGGCGTCACCGTGAATCCGCAATCGGCGTCGCGGAGCACCGACGAGACCTCCGACTTCGTTCCACCGACCCAGACCACCGGCCGGCCTGCAGCGAGCGTTCCGAAGATCTTGCTCGGCACCATCACGCCTTCGTATCCCGGACGCATGCTGGCGAGATGGATGTCCGCGGCGGAGAGCAGGTCGCCCAGCCGCTCGCGCGGCTGGTAGTCCGCCTCGACGAACCGTTCGAACTTCATCGCCCGCATCGCGCGCATCAGCTCGTCCTTCCGCTTTCCGCCGCCGACGAACGCGAACATGATGTCGTCGTCATGTTCCAGCTGCTTGGCCGCGCGCGCGAACGTCTCGACGTCATGCCCGATGCCGAAGTTCCCCGAATACATCACGAGCGTGCGGTCGCCCACGTTCCACTCGCGGCGATACGGGTTGTCGCGCCGCGCCTCGTCCGGGTCCTTGCCGCTCGGCTGCGCGAAGATCTCCGACCAGACGGGGATGCGCCACACGTGCGACATGTCGACGCGCTTCGCGCGGACGCGGTCCTCCATGCAGCGCCCGAGCACCACCACCCTGTCGGCGTTGCGCAGCGCAAGCCTGTTCAGCGACTCGAGGAACAACGTCATCGCCGACTTCTCGTCGAGCACCCCGGTCGCAAGCAGGATGTCCGGGTACAGGTCCATGACCCAGTACACGACGCGGGTTCCGCGAAGCGAACGGAGCGCGAGCCCGAGCAGCGGAATGTAGGGCGGCGTGGTCAGGCAGATGCAGATGTCGTGTCGCGCGATCTCGAGCGACTTGACGACCGTCGACAGGTAGAACAGCCCGAAGTCGAGCGACCGCGCGAAGAGCCCGGCCTTGCCGTAGAGACTGCGGCCGACGCGGTGGATCTCGATGCCGTCGACCCACTCGTGCGCCGGAAGCGTTCGCCCGGCCCGGCCGTACAGCGACCTCGAGGCGATCACGCTGACCTGGTGCCCCTGCGAAACCAGGAACTTCGCGAGGTCGTGACCATGCTGCGCGGTCGCCGCGACGTCGGGGTAGAAGGTCTGGTTGATCAGCAGGATTCGCATCGATGCCCACGCGGCTATCTGGAGACCTCGTTCGGCCGTGAAGGATCGTAACCCGCCCGATGCCCGCGGTTCTCCCGATACCAGGCCACGGTCGCGCGAAGGCCTTCGGAAAGACCGGTGCGTGCCTGCCAACCGAGAAGTTCGCGGGCGCGCGAAGCGTCGACGGCGCGCCGCGGCTGGCCATCGGGACGGGTCGGGTCCCACTCGATTCGCCCGGTGAATCCGCACGCCTCGGCGACGAGCGTCACGAGATCGCGGATCGCGATCTCGCTCGCGGATCCGAGGTTGATCGGCACGGGATCGTCGATGCACTCCGCCGCGCGGACGATGCCCTCCGCCGCGTCGTCGACGTAGAGAAACTCGCGGCTGGCGGATCCGGTGCCCCAGCACCGGATCGACTCGGCGCCGGCATCAACCGCCTCGAGGCATTTGCGCACGAGCGCCGGAATGACGTGCGACGTGGTCGGATCGAAGTTGTCCCACGGACCGTATAGATTCACTGGCAGTACATAACTTGACGAAAGACCGTACTGCCGCCGGTAGCCGTCGAGCATGACGAGCGCGGCCTTCTTGGCGATCCCGTATGGAGCGTTGGTCTCCTCCGGATAGCCGTTCCACAGATCATCCTCGCGAAACGGCACGGGCGTGAACTTCGGATACGAGCAGATCGTCCCGACCTGCACGAACTTCCGGAGGCCGGCCTTGCGCGCTCCTTCGATCAGATGGAGCGCCATCGCCATGTTCGCGAAGAAGTAGCGGCCAGGGTTCGCCTGGTTGGCGCCGATCCCGCCGACCTCGGCTGCGAGGTGCAGCACGACGTCGGGCCGCGCATCGCGGTACAGCCTCTCGACGGACGCTTCGTGCAGCAGGTCGTAGTCGCGTCGGCGCGGCACGACGACGTCGGTCACGCCAAGGCCTGCCAGCCTCGCGAGAACCGCGCGCCCGAGAAAGCCAGAACCGCCTGTGACGACGACACGGGCACCGACGAGGGAGGATCGGTTGGCTGGATGGGTCATTCGGAATGACGTTGATATCGGCAACAGCGGGTCGCCGTCTGAGCCGATTCGGACATTGCGTTATACGGTCCTTGCTGTTGCGGCTCGGTCGGCTCCGGCCTCACGTCTGCGGGGCGCCGATCCGCGCATAGACAGCCTCCGCGCGCTCCACGATCCGAGGCCAGTCGAACTCGCGGCAAATCCACTCCCTGCCACGGGCGGCGACAGCGGCAGCGCGGGTGCCGTCGGCGAGAAGCGCCGTCAATTCCCGCGCAAATCCCTCGTCCGTGTCGGGGGCGCAGACGATCGCGCCCGCCTCCGCCGCGCCGTCGAGGCGACAGACGGCCGTGGTCACCACCGGCCTGCCGGCAGCGAGTCCTTCCACGACCGCAAGCCCGAAGCCCTCGAACCGCGGCCGATGTACGAGCGCCGAACACGCGGCGAGCGCGGAACGCTTCATCGCACCGAAGGCCGGACCGACGAAATGGACGTGCGTGTCGACCCCCGTCTCGGCGGCCGCGCGTCGCGCCGAATCGCCGCCGCCATCCTCGGGACCGACGATCACCAGTTCGTGCCGCAGCCCGTGGCCGCGTGCGATCGCATAGCTCCTCACGAGGAGATCGACGCCCTTGATCGGATGCAGCCGGCCGATGAACAGAACGAATGGCGCGGAGCCCACGCGCAGATGCGCACGACGGAACATGTCGGGATCGGCGCCCGCATACTCCGATGCGTCGATTCCGTTGGGAAGGACCGATGCACGCAGTCGAAGGCGCGACTCGACGTGCTCGCACTCCTCGCGGTTCAGCGCGAGAATCTCCCCTGCCGCCCCAAGGATCCCGGGAAACACGGCGAGATACATCCGCTTCTTCCAGCCGCGCTGCGCAAGCGCGTAGGGGTGCAGCATGCCATGCGATGAAACGACGTAAGGGACTCCCAGCCGCCGAGCGAGCGTCGCGGCGTGCCGCACGTCCGCGCCCCACACGCCATGAAGATGCATGACCGTTGGACGAAGCGACTCGAGGGCCGCGGCGAGCCTTTGGCGCAACGTGCCCTGCCCGCCCGATAGATCGAGGCAACGGACGCCTGAATCCATGAAGACGCGCTCGAGTCGCTCGCGCTCCGCTTCATCACGCGGACCCTGACGGCATGCGACCGCCACCGCGCGCCCGTGACGGCTCTGGTGACGGGCGAGCTCGATCACGACCGCGGGAGGGCCGCCGCTCTCGGGTCTGAGGTCCTCGATGACGTGAAGGATCATGATCGGTGCGCCGGCGACTGCCTCGCGTGCTCGCGTCCCCGCGGCGCGCGTTCGCCGACCGTTTGGAACCGACGCACGGCCACGCCAAGCGTCGGATGTATCGGCACCGGACTCCGGAGCGGTTGAAACTCTGCGAGCGGACCCACGCGCACCCCGCAGCGTGTATCCTGCGACCCTTGATGGACTCGCAGCAAAGCACCTCACCATGAAGCGCGCTCTCATCACCGGCATCACGGGGCAGGACGGCAGCTACCTCGCCGAGTTCCTGCTGGCAAAGGGCTACGAGGTTCACGGGATCATCCGACGGAGCTCGTCGTTCAACACGGGTCGGATCGACCACCTCTACTCGGACCCGCACGAACCGTCCTCCAGGCTGCGGCTCCACTACGGCGACCTTGCCGATGGCAACTGCCTCAACCACATCATGGAGGCGGCGCAGCCCGACGAGGTGTACAACCTCGGAGCGCAAAGCCACGTCCGGGTCTCCTTCGACCAGCCGGTCTTCACGGCGGATGTCGACGGGACGGGCGTCCTGAAGCTGCTCGAGGCCGTGCGGCAGTATGAACATGCGACGCGCAGGCAGGTGCGCTTCTACCAAGCCTCTTCGAGCGAGATGTTCGGGCAGGTGCGCGAGGTTCCGCAGCGCGAGACCACGCCGTTCTGGCCCCGCTCGCCATACGGATGCGCGAAGGTGTTCGGCCACACCATCACCGTCAACTACCGCGAAAGCTACGGGATGCACGCATCGTGCGGCATTCTGTTCAATCATGAGAGCCCGCGGCGCGGCGAGACCTTCGTGACGCGGAAGATCACGCGCGCGGTCGGACGCATCAAGCTCGGCCTCCAGAAGAAGCTCTACCTCGGCAACCTCGACGCGCTCCGCGACTGGGGATTCGCCGGCGACTACGTCGAGGCGATGTGGCTGATGCTCCAGCAGGACAAGCCCGGCGACTACGTCGTCGCGACCGGGAAGATGATCTCGGTGCGCCGGTTCTGCGAACTCGCCTTCGGCGAGGTCGGGCTCGACTACGGCGACTTCGTCGAGATCGACCCGAAGTACTTCCGACCCGCCGAGGTCGAGCAGCTGCTCGGGGACGCCTCCAAGGCGCGCACCGTGCTTGGCTGGCAGCCGAGGACCTCGGTCGAGGAGCTTGCGCGGATGATGGTGGCGCACGACCTCGAACTGGCCCGGCGCGAGCAAACTCTGCGCAATGCCGGCCATCTGGCCTGAGCCGTCCCAGCCGATGCGTGCAAGTTCGAGGTCCGGGGCGGGATTCCTTGACCATCCCGAGTGATCTGGCCGATTGGGGAAAGGTTCGGGAGGTCCTCGAACCACAGTCTGACCGCATCCGTGGATGGCCCCGCCCTAGGATCGCCGCCCGGAGTGCGACTCCCTCCGCCCGCTTCCGGCATCGCCATGGCGCATACCAGCATCATCCCGAACATCCTGGCGCAGAACGCGTCCGTGACGGAGATCATCGGTGCGCTGCTGCAGGCGTTGTCGACGCCGGTCGGCCTGATCGGCGCCGCCCTCATGGCGGTGCTTCTCGCCTTCGTCTTCCTTCATCGGAACGGGATCTACGTCGGCGGCACCATCGTCATCCTCATGATGTCGATGATGGCCCAGGAGAACAAGTACTTCGACAACACGCTGTTCACTCCGCTGCAGCAGCTCCGCGAGGTTTCACGACCGATCACGGTCCTCCTGCTCGCCGCCATGGCCGGCAACCTCATGCTCGCTCCGGCGGCGACGCGCGTCCACACGCTCACCTTCTACATGGTGAGCTTCTTCCTGTTCCAGACCTACTACCTCCTGCGGCTCGGCATGCGCGGCGAGGTCGCGCGCGCAGGACTCGGCTGGATCACGGATCTCCTCATCCTCATCGCGTTCGCCGCCGGACACGGCAAGCGCCTCGAGCGCGACAGCGACTTCGAGAAGTTCGTGAACATGTTCGGCATCGCGAGCATCGGGTTCATCGTGCTCAACATGATGCAGCTGTCGCTCGGATACGGACAGTCGATCGCCGGCGGACGATTCGCCGGCATCAGCGGCAATCCGCAGCTCGCGGGCTATGTGAGCGCCACCTTCATCATCTTCGGAACGCACATCTTCATGCGTTCGAAGCTCGGGTCTCCGTCTCGCTGGATCTTCGGCGTCGTGATCGGCGTCCTCGCGATCCTCATCCTCTGGGCAGGCTCGCGCATGTCGGCGCTCTCGGCCGCCGCCGGACTCGTCATGTACTTCCGCTTCCGACTCGGCAGCGCGACGCTTCTCGCGGCCGTCGGCGGCATCAGCCTCGCGATCGTCGCGTCGATCTTCGGCGAGAGCCTCCTCGGAATCGACCGCTTCATCTACGGCGACAACACCCGGCGGGGAATCTGGCTCGCCCTGCTCGACGAGTTCTATTCGGCACCCGTGTTCGGGGCGATCGGCATGCGCGGCGAGGGCACGATCTCCTCGAACGAGTCGAGCTACCTCACGACGCTCGCGCTCATGGGCATCTCGGGCGCGATTCCGCTTGCGCTCTTCGTGGCCGCCATGTTCGGTCTCGCCGGAAAGCTGCTGTTCGTCCGTCGCCGCGGCAACGTCCAGCCGCTCCACGCCGACCTTGTTCTCTCCCTGATCGCGATCATCTTCGTCGGATCGGTCTTCGAGGGCTTCTTCCTCGGGATCATCTCGCTTCCGGTCATCCTCATCTACACCGCCGGCGCGCTCGGCGCGTATCTCGTGGAGCGAGACCGCTATCCGCTTCCCGAGGACGATCGTGACGGCGGAGAATGGGATTCGGACGGGCAGGAACTCGACGCGCACGGCGAAGATGGCGATGGATACGACGACGCGGCCGGAGATTCCGACCGCGACGTCTCCGCGCATGAAGCCGCCGGACACGCGCGGCGCGAGTGAGAATCACCCGCGCCGCGCGTCCCGTTTCGTTCACCTCGGTTCGACCAGCACCATCGACGACCGCTGCGACGTGTCCGGCACGTACGTCGGCGGCGTGTTGGTATCGGTGACGTCCCAACGGCCGACTCCCGACGCATCGAAGCCGACCGTCGCGCCTGTGGCGGTGTTGCGGAGCCGCTTCACCTCGGGGTGCGCCGCGGTTCGCCAGATCCACTTGCCGTCCCGGCGCTGCGCACCGGTCGTCACGACGCGCGCGTCGAAACCGACCGCCTTCGTCGTCGCGGTCGCGACCACGACGCCGTCGGTCTTCGAGTTGATCTCCGCGAGCACGCCGTTCAGGCGGAACGCGCATGCGGTGCGGTCGGCTTCGGTCCAGTTCCCCTCCGGCAGGGTCACGGCCTCCGGATTCCAGTAGATGAACACCTCGGTGCCCAGGAGCGCGTAGTGACGCACCATCTCGTCGTGATACCGCGGATCATCGGGATAGGGAACGAGACCCGCGATGCGCCCGCGCCACTTCTGCAAGGCGATCCACGGCTGCAGCGGAAGTTCAGGTGCGTTGCGCTTGCAGGCGCGTCCCGTCTGGATATCGAGCAGGAAGGCGTTCCACGGCGTGCGGTCGAGCCGCTTCGTTCCCGACTTCGACAGCTGCGTCGAATCCGCGGAGTCGATGAACCAGCCGGTCGACACGCTCTCCATGCGTCCGTACGCGACGGGGCTCGATGCAGAGCCGACCACGTTGTCCCACGGATGCGGATGGCCGTTCAGGTCGGGCGCGGGACTCTGCGGCATCTTCACGCCTTCGTAGTTGCTGCCGCGAACCTTGGGAAACAGCGCGACCGCGGGGTCCCAGACCGCCTTCCGCATGGCTGCGGCGGTGAGCGTGCCCATCGCGCAGTCCCACTTCATGTAGTCCTTGGTCTGGTAGAACTGCTTCACCTTCGAGATGTCGGTGTTGGTCGCGCTCAGGAGCGAGTTCAGCGATGGCGCCGAGTAGTGGGGCTGGCTTGCGCGGGAATCAGAAGCGATCTTCTGAATCTGGGCATCCGAGAGGCTCCAGGAGAAGTACATCCCCCAGCGCTCGCAGTCGCCGATGAGATAGTCGAGCCTGCCCCCCGCCGCCTTGAACTCCTGGAGCCACGTCGTCCACTCCTGCGAGACGGCCTGCACTGCGTTCGCGTCCCAGGGCCTTGGATCGGTGACGGAGTTCGCACTGGGATGCCCGTTCGGCGGCTCAGGCTGGAACAGGGAGTTCGAGTAGCGCCACCACATGAGCGCGGCTCGTCCCTCGGGAAGCGCCTTCGTCATCTGCGCAACCTTCGCGGGGTTCGGACGTGTCGCGAGCGAGACCGCGGGGAAGCCCGGGAAGAACGAGCCCTCGACCCGGATCTGATGCGTGAGGAGCGTGCAGCCCGCGGGCACCGGCCGCCAGCACGAGGCCCAGATCTCGCGATATGGCGCCAGCGGCTGCTGGGTCGAACGCGTCGCGGGCGCGACCGTGACGGTCGTCGAACCGCTTCGGCCGGCCGGCGCCCTCGCGGGCGCGGTGCGCGGAGCAGGCGTCGCCTGCTTTCGCGGCGTGGACTGCGCCGCCATCATGGTCGTGGTCGCCGGGCCGAACGGCCCCGCCATCATCATGGTCAACGGTCCGGTGGTTGGTGCCAAGAGGGCGGTGACGCAGATGATGCTCGTCAAGGTCATGAACAACTCCTATGAGCCTTTGAACTGGTCTCGGCAGGCCCGCATGCGTCGGCGAAAGCAGGCCGGGCACGCGCGCAAGACCCGACGCACACGCGTGGGCCATCAAAGATCGGCACGATCGGCCAAAGCATACGCAGCCGTCCCCGAATCAGGCGTCAAGGGCGCAGCTCGTGGTGCGTCTATTCGCCCCAAGAGGCGAATTCAGTCTGAGACGCCGCACAGGTGATACACGTCACCGGCGCCCGAGCTTCGCGCGGAAGCGATCCACGAAGCCCATGGAGTCCTTCCAGGTCTCCGGGTGCTCGCGCACGCAGCCCACGATCGCCGCAAGCAGCAGGACGGGTCCCACCACGAAGAGCGCAACGGCGTGCGCGATCCACGGAGGCCACACGGAAAGCATGCCGAGCCATGCGGCGACCGCGATCGCCGCGGCCGGAAACGACACGAGCCACGGAGCGAGAAACAGACGGGCCACGGCGCGCTTGCCGATGCGACCCGGGCGTCCCGCGATCCAGACGGCAAGCGGCAGGAATATTGCGCTGTTGAGCGCTCCACCGCACGCGATCGCGAAAGGCACGATCCCGTCGTCGCTGGGCGTGACCCCGATCCGCTCGAGAAGCGATCGCGCGGCGTCCTCTCCGAGCAAGCCGGCCGCCGAGAGCAGGCAGATCGCCGATACGAACTGCGCGCCCTGCCAGATGAAGTACGCCTTGAAGCGCCCCTGCGCCTTGAGGAGCGCGGTGGCGGGCATGATCATGAAGAGGAACGCCTGCCCGACGCTGAGCATCATGATGATCGGCACCGAGCCGATCCACTTTGGCTCGAAGAACAGCAGGAACAGGGCCGGCGCCAGCGCCGCCTGCATGAGCGAGATCGGCACGCACACCGCCGACAGCAGCCGGGTGGCGCGAAGGAACGAAGCCGCCTGTCTCTCCGGCTGCCCGACGATTCGGACGAAGATCGGCTGCAGGACGTTCGACACCTGCACCGCGAGCACCGAGTTCGCCTGCGTCGCGACCAGATACGCCATGCCGAAGAGACCCACGCCCTCCACCGTCGCGACGGTGGCGACGACGAGCGACTCGATGATGACGTTCACGTTCATCAGGTACTGCCCGAGCGATCCGACCACGTAGGTGCGGGCAAGCGGCGCGACCTCCTCGCGGTGAAGGCGCGTCGGTCCGTATCCGACGAGCCGCGCATAGAGCAGTCCGCTCGTGAACAGGGCAAGGATGGTCGGAAGCACGATCGACACCGCGCCAGCGCCGAGCGCGGCGAGCACCACGCTCAGGACGCTCGCGCCGCAGGTCGCGATCGACCCGTAGCGCGCCTGCTCGCGGTAGCGCAGCGCCGCGCGCATGCGCGCAAGCGGAAGGAACTGCACTGCGTCCGCGAGCGGGCGCAGCGCGACGAACAGCAATGCCGCCGCGAGACCAGGGCTCTCGAACGCGCGTTCGAACAACGGGCCCGCGGCGCCCAACACCAGCGCAAGAAGCACGGCCGATGCCGACGCGAGAAGGATGGCGGCGCCGCCGATGCGGTCGCGGTCGGCGTAGCGCGTGACGTAGATGTCCCCGAGGACCTGCGGCGAGAGGGCGATGACGAACGCACCGATGCTCGTCGCCGTCGTGGCGACGCCCATGTCCGCCTCGGTCAGGAGCCTCTGCAGGGCGAACAGCGCGAACAGGGCGACCACCTTGTTCAAGGTGGTCTGCGCCAGCGTCCAGATCGACCCCGTGGCCGCCGCATTGGTCAGGCTTCCGTGCCCGCCCGTGTCGGTCGACGACGAACTACCCCCGCCGTCGGAGCGGCTCTCGGAGCTCCCTTCGGAGCCGTCGCGGGGAGGGGACATGCGTCACGCGCGGACGAGCCGCGCTCCCATTTCGCCCTCGAAGGCTCGCAGGGCGTCGCGGGTGTCGACGCAGAGCTTTGCGTTCCTCGCGATGACGCCGTAGTCGACGCCGGAGTGCGCGGTCGAGATGAGCACGCAGTCGTAGGCTGCGATCGTCTTCGCGTCGTACGAGACCGACGTCATCTTGAGGTCGTGCTTGCGCCCGGCCCAAGTCGCCGGGACCAGCGGGTCGTAGTAGTCGACCTGCGCGCCATGGTGCTTGCAGAGCTCGATGAGCTCGAACGACGGGCTCTCGCGCACGTCGTCGATGTCGGCCTTGTAGGCGAGGCCGACGACGAGGATCTTCGAACCCTTCATCGGCTTGCCGTGGTCGTTGAGCGCGCGCGCCGTGCGATCGACGACGTAGTGCGGCATCGAGGTGTTGATCTCGCCCGCGAGTTCGATGAACCGGGTCGAGTGCCCGTACTCGCGCGCCTTCCACGTGAGGTAGAAGGGGTCGATCGGGATGCAGTGGCCGCCGAGACCGGGTCCTGGATAGAAGGGCATGAAGCCGAAGGGCTTCGTGCTCGCGGCGCGCACGACCTCCCACACGTCGATGCCCATCGCGTCGAGCACGACCTTCATCTCGTTCACGAGCGCGATGTTGACCGCGCGGAAGATGTTCTCGAGCAGCTTCGCGCTCTCGGCGATCTCGGCGCTCGAGACGGGGACGACCGTCGTCACGCCCTTTCGGTAGACCGCGGCGGCGAGTTCGGTGGATGCGGCGTCGAGGCCGCCAACGAGCTTCGGAATCGTGCTCGTCGAGTGCGACTTGCGACCCGGATCCTCGCGCTCGGGGCTAAACGCGCCGAAGACGTCGCGACCCACCTGGAGGCTCTTCGCACGGTCGCCCGCCGCCTCCATGATCGCGGGCATCATGTCGTCGCGGGTCGTGCGTGGATAGGTCGTCGACTCGAGGACGACGAGTTGACCGGCCCGCAGCGTCTTGCCGATCGCCTTCGCCGTGTCGAGGATGTACGAGATGTCGGGCTCCCAGTGCTTTCCAAGCGGGGTCGGCACGCACACGATGATGACATCCGCCTCGCCCAGGCGGCTGAAGTCGGTCGTTCCTTCGAATCGCTTCGAGTCACGGAGCGTCGTGATCAGCTCGGCGCCGAGGTGGACGAGATAGTTGCGCCCCGCTCGGATCGCGTCGATCTTGGACTGATCGATGTCGAAGCCGATGATGGGCAGCCCGCCCTGGTGGAGGGCGTGGGCGAGCGGAAGGCCGACATAGCCGAGGCCGATGACGCCGATCTTGGCCTGGCAGTTGTTGATGCGGGCGAGGAGATCGGCGGCGACGTGGTTCATTGGAGCGCTCATGGCAGGACCTTGTTGCGGGGGTCGTAATGTATCGACGGAGTTCCCGCGTCGATGTTCATGTCTTTCGTGGTTGTTATTAGCCTTGGACGGCGAGTCGCGGACGTGTCTCGCCGCCATGCGCGGGTGCAGGTGCGGGGATCGCGGTCGGCGTCTCGCGCAGCGAACTCGCCGCGTGATTCTCACGCGCGAGCGCGTCGATGCAAAGCAGCCATGTCTCCCGCTCGTACCGGAGGATCCGCAGGACATCGTCGACCGCGGAGATGTCCTTGGTCATGCTTGCCTTGACGAGGGACGTGTAGAGAAAGGTGTAGACGGCGGCCACGTTCTTGCAAAGCTCAGGAGCGATGTCGTGCCGCAGCGACGTCACCAGCTCGAGAAGAATCGCCTGCGCGCGGCGCGTGCCGTTGTAGGCCATCTCGAAGTCCTTGGACTCGTAGCCTTGGCGGGCCTGCTCCGTGAAGCGGAGCGCGCCATCAAGGAGCATGAGCCTAAGCTCCGCCGGCTTGGCGGTCATCACCTTTGTGCGAAGGTAAGCGTCGGAACCGTTCTGGGACATGCCGTACATCACCTTACAGATCGACCAGTCTCGGGCACGACTTTCAACCAACTTCGAAGGCTCGCGTCAGAAGCCGGGGGTGAACATGCCTGCGACCGCGGACTGCTGCGACTGGACACGAGCAATCGCCTTCTCCATCGCGGCGAACTGCCGCTCATAGCGATCCCGCTTGCTCGCCAGCCGCGCGTCGACGGTCTGGATCCGACGATTGAGGGCGTCGATCTGCTTCTGGTAGTTCCGGTCGGCCTGGACCGTGGTTCCATCGATCGTGTTCGTAAGCCTCTGCAGCAGCTGGTCGAAGGTGTCGCCGAAGCCGAGCTTGCTGTACGTCGTCTGGTTCACGTTGATCGTGACGCCGTCGACCGGGCTCGTGGAGCCGGTCGTCTGGATCTCGAAGCCCGCGAACATCTCCTCGAGGGCCGACGGATCGGTCTCTACGATGGTCCGGAGCTTCGTTTCATCGATCACGATCTGGCTCTTCGCGCCGAGCCTGATGCCGACCTGCGTCAGGAACTGATAGGGCCCCGTGACGCCCCTCGCCCTTCCCTGAACCGTGTTGAGGAGCTGCTGCCGGACGATCGATACCGTGCTGTCGCCGAAGAGGGGACCCTTGACCCGAGTGTTCGAGTCGTACTTGTCGTAGTCGGAGATCTTGCCGACGGCGTCGTTGATCGACTTGACCCATGCGCGGACCGAGTCCATGGTGCCGTCGACGTCCTGCTTTACCTCGACCGTCGTCTGGCCAACCTTCTTCGCCGTGACCTGCAGGCCGGACAGGATGTCCTCGAAGGTGTTCGTCGCACTCGTGAAGATGAAGGGGCTGTCCGACAACGAGCTGCCGCCAAGCACCATCGCGGCATCGCGGCCTTCGGTGGTCCGCACGAGTCCGAGGTCTACTGACTCCGTCTCCACCAGCAGTTCGCCGCGCGTTCCGCTCGTCTGCGACGTCAGGCTGAGCCGGAACGGGGTGGCTCCGGTACCCGCGTTGATCACCGCCGCGTTCACGCCGACGTTCGCGGCCTTGATCTTGGCCATGACGTCGTTCAACGTGTCGGTCGTTGCAAGCGCAACGACGCGCTCGAAGCTGCCGTCGATGAACGCACCCGTTCCGGTGGACGCCGCCTTCTTCGCGATGCCGAGACCACGTGCGACTTGTCCCGAAGTGTCCTTGATCTCCATCGGGCCGGCCGCAGTGCCGGTATTCGTGTCCCTCAGGATGATGCCGTCGCCCGAGTCGTTGATCCGCGCTTCGATCCTCAGGCCCGACGCGTTGATCTCGCTGATCACGTCGTAGATCGTGATGTCGGTGGCGTCCACGTTGATGGAGGCCGTCGCTCCGGTGGAATCCGTCATCTGGAACGTACCGTTGCCGACACCGCGGCCGAAGTTCAGCGACGAGAGGCTGGTCGCGAACGAGATGTACTGCCTGTCGAGGTCGTTCCCCTGCAGCGTGGCCGTCGAGGAGGTGTTCTCAAGCCCGAGCTTACGAGCCATGCTGCCGCTGATCTCGAGGGGGTTGAGGCTCCCACCGCTGCTGTCTGTCGCGACGAGAGACTTGCCGTTCGAGGACATCGAGAGCTGAACCGCGACCGACGCGGACGTCAGCTGCTGGTTGATTTCACGGATGACGGAGTCGAGGGTGTCGAACTGCGACGCGTTCGACAGTCCTGTGATCGTGCGGGAGTTTCCGGCTCGGTCCGTGATCGTCATGCTGTCGGCCGCACCCACTCCCGCGCCGCCGTTCAGATTCGAAAGCCGCGCTGTTGCGACGCCCGCCGATACGCGCGAGCCCTCGAGCGACGACGCGGCGGGGAGGCCCCAGATCCCGAGGTCCCTTGCAGTCCGCTCCCCGATCGTGCTGCCGAAGGTTCCGTCGATGATTCCGGCACCGACCGTGATCGTCTTCGGCGGATCCTCGGTCGACACGAGTCGAATGCCTGTTCCCGCGGAGTTGATCTCGACGCGCACCTTGCCGTTCGTGCTGGATAGCACCCGGTCGGCGACATCCTGAACCGTCGCCGCGCGCGGCTTCGCCACCTTGTTCGGAACAACCGCTCCGACAATCGTCGTGGGGCCGGTCGTGATGGCGCCCGTGAAGATGCCGAGGTCCTTCGCGGTCTTGTCGCCGTTCGGACCTGTCGCGAGAACCTTCAACGGACCGCCGCCGCCCGCCGAGTCCGTCAGGTTGAATCCGAGGCCATCTGCGCGGAGCGAGATGAGGACCTGGCCAGGTCCGAGCGCGGCCTCGAGCTCGGAGTTGACTCTCGTGATCATCTCGCCGACCGTCGTGACCGCGGGCGACTGCAGCTCGCCGTTCACGAGCACCGCACCGAGGTTGACGCCGACGCTCACTCCGCTGGACGTCACGACGGTGAAGTCGTCGGCGTCGGAGGAATTGATGCGGACTCCGACTCCGTTGTTCAGGTCGGTGAGCTTGGTCGAGGCCGTGATCGGCTGCGGCTCCCGGCCAAGCTTGATGTCGAAGGTGGTGCCATCATGGGTGATCGTGAAGTCCGGCACGCCATCGCGGATCAGGACACCGTTCCCATCGTTCAGTTCGGCAAGGGACGAGTTCATCCCGAGACCATTCAGCAGCGAACCTTGCGCGACTCCGCCCGCATGCGTGCCGGCGATCCCAAGACGCGTGGCGATCGACCCGCCGCTCACGTTGCTCACCACGAGTGCCCCGCTACCTCCACTCGAGTCGCGAAGGACGAGCCTCTCGTTCTCGACGCTTGCCGTCACCCCGATGCCATCGGCATCGTTGATCCTCGTGACGACGTCCTGGAGAGTGACTGCGCCGGTGAGCTGGATCGTCGCGATCTGACCCGTCCCGTCCGTCACCTTGATGGTGCCTTGACCAACGCCCTCGCCTCCGCGAAGCGAGTTCAGGAGCGCGCCGCGCGATACCGCTGCATCACCGAACTCGAACCGCATCGCTGTCAGCCCGAGCGGCGTCTGGTCGCGCGACGCAAATCCCTTCGAGAGAACCTGGCTGGACGAGACGAGACGGCTGACATTGAAGTCGTAGTTTCCTGGCGGAGTTCCGGGCTTCGCGGATGCGGAAAGGACATCTGCGCTTCCGACATTCACCGCCATCTGCTCGAACACCCGTCCACTCCGGAACTTCGTCGATGCCGAACGGACCGCAAGCAGGCGCGCATTGACGTCGAGCATCGCGGCCTTCGACGTCTGGATTCTCGTGATCTGGGTCTGGAGCGGAATCTTGGCGCGAGCATCGAGCGCAAGGAGCTGCTCGATGATCTGGCCCGTGTTGATGCCGCTCGCGAGTCCGATGCCTGAGGAGATTCCCGACATAGCGCTGCCTCCGCCGATCCGTCGGCATTGGCAAGTCGCGTGCCACCGCACACGATCAAGCCGCGTCGTTCATCGGCAGAACGCGCTTCCCACCTTGGGAGGCTTCGCAAGAGGCGGTGTGCCGCGCAGATTTCGCCCACGCCCAGTCAGGAACGAGCAGATTTCGCCTGCGCAGTTCGAGGATGTCGGACGCCCACGAGACAAGCACCCTGTTGAACATTCGATGCGCCTGCTCGACTCGGGCGTCGACACGCTGCCGGGGATGAGGGCTCTTCTCGTCCATGCCGTTGCCTCGTGCCTGTGATCGACGAAGCGACAGGCCAGTCGGCCCGCCTCGGAGGCGATCGGGCGGCGAAAGGGACGACTTCAGAGAAGACTGTCGATGAAGGACAAACCCAAGCCGAAGTTCGGCAGGATCTGCGCCCCCGTTCCTACAAAACGTGCGTCGCGCAAGACCCTAGCGGCCGGCGCCAAAGCCGAGCCGCGACATGAGCCCGTCGAACTGGTCAAGCGAATAAAACTCAACAATGAGTCGTCCTGACCCCTTCTTGCGGCCGAGTTGGATTGAAACCTTGGTGCCGAGGTGTTCAGCCAACTTGCGCTCCAGGTCCACGACATTCGCTGTTCTTGGGCTTGGTTCCGTCGCAGGAGATGCGTAAGTTGTTTCTCCTGAAATGTTTACGGAGTTCACCTGCTGAACCCGCCGCTCCAACTCACGGACAGACCACTCCTCCTTTGCGGCACGCTGTGCCATGTCTGCGCGTAGTTTGAGGCTCTCAATCGCTAACAGGGCCTTACCGTGGCTTTGGGAGATCACACCGCTGCGCACCATGTCTGCCGTCGCCGGATCAAGGTCACTAAGTCGAAGCAGGTTCGTGACTGTTGGTCGATCAAGGCCGACGCGTTCGGCGAGTTGTTGATGAGTCAGCGAAAAGTCATCGGACAGCCTGCGAAGTGCGAGTGCTCGATCCATCGGGTTCAAGTCCTCACGATGGATGTTCTCGATCAACGCAAGTTCTGCTGAGGCCTCGTCATCAAGCTGGCGGACCAACGCGGGAATCGTCCGAAGTCCGAGCAACTTCGCCGCACGCCAACGTCGCTCTCCGGCGACAAGTTCATATCCCGCAACCGTTGGCCGAACCATGATCGGTTGCATGAGACCAGCCAGACGAATCGATGCCGCAAGCGCGTCGATCGACGTCTGGTCAAAGTCCGTCCGCGGCTGGCGCGGGTTTGGGATGATTTGTTCCACGGGGATCTCGCGCAGGTCACCCAGCGAACGAGAGTCAGAAGGCTGAGACTCAGGTGTGCGTTGCCGATCCCCTACGGGCGTAGTACCCGGCGAGACTTTCGCGGAGGGCGAAGGAATGCCACCTGCCACCGCCGAACTCTGCGATGAGTCCTCCTGCATGATCTGTGGTGTCAGGGCCGTGATCGTCTCGACCACCTCCCGTACAACACCTTCAGCTGGTGTCGGCGGAACACGGATGCTTACTGGCGTTCCTAGGAGGGCACTCAGTCCACGACCCAACTTCTTGCCAACACCCTTGTCTCTCTGTTCAGCTTGTGACATTGCTGCTCCAGCTCATTCTCTTGATGCGAGCGATTGTTCCACGGGGAACACAGCCCCCCGATGCGCAAGCGCGAATAATAAGCTTGTAGCGGCGAAGGTCTGGGAAAATCAGACACGTTCCCAAGAAATCACGTCATAGAACCAAGCAAAGGCGAGAGACGGGTGTTCCACGGGGAACATTGTTATAGGACTTTATTCTCTGGTAGATTGGTCTTATGACGTCGCGGACACCGCAGCCCTACGCGTCGGATCGCTCCAGCCGGATTCTGCTGGCAGTCGTCACCTTGATTGTGCTGACTGCGCACGGGGCATCTGTCCTCTGCGGTTGGATCTGGGACGACGACTCCTATGTCACGCTCAACCGTGTTGTGCAATCTCCAAATGGATGGTTGACAGTTTGGGTCCCCGAGTCGACGCCCCAGTACTACCCGCTGGTGTTTCTCGGCTTCTGGATGCAGCACGCGATCGTGGGGACGGAACCGGCGACCTATCACGCCGTCAACGTCCTGATGCACGCGGGCAATGCCGCGCTGCTGCTCACGCTCCTGCGCAGGCTAGGTGTCCGCCACGCCTTCTGGATCGCTGCGATCTTCGCAGCGCACCCGATGGGTGTCGAAAGCGTTGCATGGGTCACCGAGCGAAAGAACGTCCAGTCCCTGCTGTTCGCGCTCGCAAGCATGCTTCTCTTCCTGCGCTTTGTCGAGAAGGAGCGGGGGGGTGCCGGTGTCTGGATCGGGTCGTTCGCGCTTTTTGTTGCCGCGCTCCTGTCGAAGACCACCGCGATCTTCGTCCCGCCGTGCCTCGTCATGGCGATGCTCTGGCGGCGGCAGACCGTCGGTCCGCGGGCCATCGCCGCCGTCACTCCTTACTTCCTCGTCGGCGCGGCCCTCGGGCTGCTTACCGCCTACATGGAGAAGACGCACGTCGGGGCGGCGGGCGATGCGTTTGCGCTCGGGGCGCTCGAGCGCCTTCAACTCGCAGGTCGAACCGCGACGTTCTACGTCGCCGCGTTCATGCTTCCCCGCGAGCAGGTCTTCATCTACCCGCGATTCGAGATCGATGCTTCGCGGTTCGTCCACTGGCTTCCCGCTCTCTTCTGGGCCATGGCGTTCGCCGTCGCCATCATCCGTTGGCGCGTCACGCGTGCACCGCTGCTCGTGCTGCTCTGGATCGGTGCAGCACTGTTTCCCGCGCTCGGCTTCTTCGACGTCTGGCCCTTCATCTACTCGTTCGTCGCAGACCACTTCGCATACATGGCGATGCCTGCGTTTGCGCTCATCGCGGTGCTTGCAGCGGCACGAGTCGGCGAGCTCGTTCCCGCCGTCGCACGGCTTGGAGCGATCGTGGGAACGCTATCCGTCGCCACCTGCATCGCACTCTCGAACGCGGCGATCCCGAAGTATGCGAACGAGGAGGTGCTCTGGAGGGTGACGCTCGATCAGAATCCCGAGGCATGGATCGCTGCGAACAACCTCGCGTCGGGCCTGCTCCGCGAGGCCGGCGTGCTTGCGGAGAGGCAACAACGCGATGAAGCGCTCTCCAAGGCCGAGGAAGCCCTCGGGTTTGCGAAGAGAGCAGGGGAGCTCAATCCTTCCGATTTCCGCAATGCAGTGAACAGAAGCGAGGCATATCGCCTGCTGGGTCGCTCCGAGGAGTCGCTTCGCGAGATCGAGAGCGCTCTTCCGAACGCGCGGCACGTCTCCGACGTCTACTGGCTGCACGGACGTGCGCTCGAGTCAGTCGGGCGGACCGACGAAGCCCGCATGGCATTCAAGGAAGCCGCCGCGCTCGCGACCAAGCGCAGCGAGGAGATCGCCGCGAGGCGCGAACTGATGAGGATCGCCGCATCGCGACGCGAACTCGAAGACGCCATCCGCGAGTGCGCCCGCATCGTCGAGCTCGACCTCGGGAACGCGGACATGCGCGCGAATCTCGGCGCGCTCTACCGCGCGTCCGGGCGCAGCGAAGAGGCGCGCCGAACCGTGCTTGAGGCCGTGAGCCTGCCGATCGAACGCTTCTCAAGCACGGACGTCTGGGTCTCTGCGAGCATCGGCTACCTGCAGATGGCGGTCGAGTCCCGCCTCGAGCCCGACGAGGCCTTGGCTGCGCGGACGATCGCGGCGCGGCTCGTGATGCTCAGCGGGGGCGACCCGTACGCGCGATATCTCCAGCTTGCGCTCGGGCTTGTGCTAGGCGATACGGCAAACCGCGTCGAACTCGAGCGGATCGAGGCCGAGGCACGCACTGCAGGGGCATCTCGTTTCGCCGACGATGTCGCCGCGTTTCTCGCAAAGCACCCCCGATCTGCCCCGCAAATGCGGTAGCATCGGTCGGCCCGGCAGCATCGGGCGCGCGTGCGGTTCCGAAAGCGGTGTGAATCCGCTACGAAGGCGTCACCGTGAGGGGCACACGAAACGTGCGCACCCGAGTCGGGTCGAGTTCCGCGCGCGTCGAGTTCCTGCCTCCGCTCCTAAGGCATGGTTCGACGGCGACTCGGCCTCTTCGGCCTCGATCGACGTCATTCCATGACATCGGGGGTCCTCCACGGAGGCGATCATTCAACCGGGTCGCACTGGAGGTGCGGCAGGCCGCGGCCGCTCATGCCGCGGCGGAGAGCTCCGCATGCACCGCGCTTCATTTGTCATTATCGCCGCCATCGCCACCACCTTCTCCGCCGTGACCGCCGCCCATGCGGAACTCGTCGGGACCTACTCCGTCGGCAGCGGAGCGAAGACGAGCTATCTGCAGTTCGACTTCGCCAACTCGAACACCTATCTGTACGCGGTCCGCTACGACGGCACGATGCGGGGCGCCGATCTCCTTGCGATCGTCGCCTCGGCACAGCCCGGCTTCTTCTCCTACGAAACGGTCTCCTTCAGCTTCGGCGATGCGTTGCTTGGAGTCACGATCGGCTCGGACACCAACGCGGGCTTCGGCACGCCGCCCGACTACGTCGACTACTGGCACTACTGGACGCGCGATTCCGAGACCACGCCGTGGATCGCCTCGCTCATCGGATTCGCCGACCGGACGGTTTCGAACGGCTCGTGGGACGGCTGGGTCTTCAACTCCGATCTCCAGCCTTCCACCGTTCCAGCGCCCACGGCGGGCGTGCTGCTCGCACTCGTCGGACTGACGGCGCGACGACGGCCAAGATGAGGTCGCGTGGGACGGAGTCGCTGGTTCAGACAAGCTCACTTCAGCGTCTTGAGATACGCGACCACGTCGCGTATCTCGGACTCGCCCAGGATCCCGCCCATCGCCGGCATCGCGCTCGCACCCGCGTTCTCGTAGCCAGCGGCGATTGCCTCGCCGGGATTCACGAGGGAGTGGAGCAGGTGTCGCGCATCGCCCCTGCTCGCGATTCCGTCAAGCGCAGGCGCGGCGCCGCCACCCGTGCCGCCGATGGCGTGGCACTTCAGGCATACCGCGCTCTGGTGATAGAAGACGACGGCACGGCCGCGTTCCGCGTCCCCGCCCTCCATCGCCAGTGCTTCGTATCTGCGGATCGGATCGTCGCCGAGGCCGGTGCGCCAACGCGCGAGCGACGACGCAAGTGCGCCGTCCGCGCGGGCTGCAGCCACCTCGACAAGGTCAAGACGCAGGGCGGCGTCCAGCGTGCCGTCGACCAGTTTCGCCGCAAGCGGAGCGAGAACCGGGTCCGCGACGGCACCGAGCGCGCCGAGGTCGGCGATCGCGCGCTGCCGTTCGAGCGTGCCGCCATGCTCGACGGCATCCGCAAGCAAACCGAGCGCGCGGCCGTCTTGAGCGCGCAGCAGCATCGTCCGCGCCTCGGCGCGCAGCGCGGGCACGCTCGAACCGAGCGCGATGTCGAGCGCCGACTCGAGACGACCGGAAGCGTCTCCGACGAGCGACCGGAGGCTGGAGATCCTCTCCGCGTCCGACAGCGAGCTGTCACCGACTGCGCGGAGCGATTGGTCGGGATCCAACGCGATCCCGTGCCGTGAAGCAGCATCGCGCGCCGCAGAGCGAACGGAGGCGTCCTTGCTCTCCGCAAGCGGCGCAAGCTTGCGGGCGAGCACGCTCCTGAACGATGCAAGCGCGACTGGGTCCGATGCGCGTGCCGCACCATCGAGCGGCCTGTATGCGCCCGTCACCCGGTTGCGTGGCGATGGCGAAGTCCACGCGCCGAGAGCCTCCAGCGCTTCGATCCGCATCGCGGACGCGTTTGCGGCGTTGAGCGCGATGCCGCAGAGAAGTGCGGCGGACTCGGCGGTTCCCTCGGCGAGGCAGGCCTCGATCGCCCTGCGAACATGCGGATGTTCGCTTCGGTCGACAGGCTTCGCTCCTATGGGCTGCTCGACCCGGCCGCTCGGCAATGTCCATGCGATCGAGAGGTGATCGCCTCCGCCGCCCTCGGCGTGCAGCGCCTGGATCGAGTACCGCCTGCCTTGCTCGAGACGGATCGGCCGCGACCTCTGCGACGCCTGCGAGTCGTAGTCGCCCGGGTTCGCATAGCCCTCGACTCGCGCGATCTCGACGAGGCTCGAAGCATCGTCGTCCGTTCCGACGAAGAGCAGGGAGTCGTCGTCGCTCGAGACCGCGAAGACGTACTCGCCGGACTCGGGAGCCTCGATCACGCCGCTGATGCGCGCGAGGAACTGATTCCCCGCGTTGCTCGGTGCCGAGGCGACGGAGAGTTCCGCGGAGTCGTCGGGCGGGCGGCGGAAGACCTCGCCGCTTCGAAGATCCGCCATCGTGCCGACGCGACCAAGCTTCCAGACGTCGCGGCGGAAGACGTGGCGCGACGGCGCCTCATCCACGGCAGACGGAAAGTCCGGCGCCAGACCGAACCGCCGCGCGGAATCCGCGAGCCGCGGACGCAGCTCGGTCATCGGAACATCATTGATCGCCCGCGCCGCCTCGAGGCGTACAAGCCGCTCCGGATCCTCGAGGAAGGAGGCGATCCGCGGGTCGCGGAGCTTGCGCATCGCAAGAAGCGACGCCAACCGCAGCGACGGGACGGGTTCCGCTGCGAGTTCGCCGAGCTTGGCGCGGTCGCCGATCCATGCGAGAGCCTGGACTCCGGCATGCCGAAGAAATGGATCGCGGTCCGAGTTCTCCGCGAGCATCGAAATGATCGCCGGCTGCGCGTCGCGCGCACCAAGCTTCCCAAGGGCGAGCGCCGCGAACGCCCGTACGCGCGCATCTTCGTCGGCGCAAAGATCGATCAGACCCGCCTTCGCTCCGATGCTTCGGGCCTCGCCGAGCATCCGTGAAGCCTGCGCGCGGATCTCGGCATCGCGATCCGCAAGCAGGGGGATCACGGCGGCGGCGGGATCGGTGCCCAGTGACGGCGCCCCTCGCCCGACCACGCCTCGCTCGCGGACATCGCGCGACGCCTGCTGACCAAGCGCCCATATCGCGTGGATGCGTGAGAAGCGGTCCGAACCATGCTTCGCGACGTCACCGAGCACGGCGGTGGTCTCACCGCCTCTCGCGGCAAGCTCAAACTGCGCCCGCTGGCGAACTCGCCTGTCCGCGTGGCCGAGCAGCGACGCAAGCTCGTCGACATCGCGTCCCTTGAATCCCGACTCGAAGAGGAGGCGCACCTCCTCGACGCGCGGATCCTCGACGGCGACGGGGTCCCAGACCGCGTAAAGCTCGCCCTTCTCTCCCGACTCCCAGCCGCCGCCCCAGTCGCTGATGTACATCCGCCCGTCGTAGCCGAAGTCGACGTCGGTCGGCAGCACGTTCTCCACGAAGACGTGTTCGTCCACCACTCGGAATCCCGCACCGACCGGCTCGATCGCGAACGCGAGAACACGCGAGTAGCTGTCGCCGCCCAGAAAGTCGCAGAGGAAGAAATGATTCCGATACCGCTCCGAAAGTCCGACACCCGGGTAGAACACAAGGCCCGCCGGGCCGCTCCCCACGTGGTCAAGCGGGGGGAGAGTCCATGCGGGCTGAAGCGGAGAGAACTCGCGCACCTTGTGCGGCGCAAGGTCGGGACGCAGATGCCATATGCCCTCCTGGTTCCAGGGACCGCGCTGGTTCGCTCCCTCGAGCGTCTGAAAGTCCATCGACCAGCCGGTCTCGCCGCCCTCCATGCAGTAGACGAACCGCGCCTTGTCACCGCCGTCGGAGTTGTTGTCGCCGGTGAAGAGATTGCCGTAGTTGTCGAAAGCAAGTTCCTGCGGGTTGCGGAGACCGGTGCAGAAGAGCTCGAGTTCGCTGCCGTCCGGATTCATCCGGAAGACCGCTCCCGAACGGGGATCGTGGAGGCGAGTGCCGTCCGAGGTCGTCACGTCGTAGCCGCGATCGCCAATCGACCAATAGATCTTGCCGTCGTATCCCACCACGAGTCCGTGCATGTCGTGTCCACGCAACGCGACGCGAACGCCGTATCCCGACGACTCCTTGGACCTCACCTCCGCAACCCCGTCTCCGTCCCTGTCGCGCAGACGCCAGAGATGGGGGATGTTGGTGTAGAAGACGTCACCGTCGATGGCGAGGACGCCCGCACCGGTTCCATCGAGGGGTTCGTTGAACGGACCGGCGAACACCGTCCTGGACTCCGGCACGCCGTCGCCGTCGCCGTCCGCAAGCCGGGCGACGCGGTCGTCGAAGCGCGAGTAGTACGCCATCCCGCCATCGCGCTTGTCAGACCATTTCTCGTACATCCGCAGCCGGTCGGCCACGGTCTCGCTGCGAATGTCGTCGAGCAGCCAGAAGGCGCTGGAGCGATTGTCCTCGACCCCGCGCTCCTGACGATCGCTTTCGGCGAAGTAGAAGCGGCCCCGCTCGTCGATGCAGAAGGCGACGGGATCATCTATCAGCGGGTACGACGCCACCAGTCCTGCTGAGAGCCCCGTGATCGGCTTGAGCTTGACGGAAGTCGGCTTCGCCGAGTCGACAACCGGCATCGAATCGCGGGCTCCCGATGCATCGCCATGTCCGGTGGGGGGCACGCCAGACCCTGCCGAAACGACGCTTATCGCGGCTGCCAAAACAAACGGCACGAGCTGTGCACCCATTGAGGCATGCTAACGGGAGCGGCATCTCGGCTGAAGCTGCCTGGAAGTCGCGGGCGATCCTTTGTCCAGCACCGCCTCGTTCAACTAGGGACCTATCCCGGACGACCGGACGCTCACACGAGGACCTCCAGACAAGGCTCTGCAAGGCATGGGAGTTCCGAACACGGATGCGATACCGTTCCACTGTTGGAGCCTTACAAGGCGCAGCAAGGCGCAGCGGGGCAGGCCGGATCTTTGAATTGGTTACATTGACCTCTTCTTGGCCGTTTCGACTCGCTCGAGGCGTCATCTTTGCCTTT
>JBIKWD010000143.1:0-8830 GCA_044356505.1 Phycisphaerales bacterium | reverse complement strand
CTCCGCGTCGCGGGTGCCCACGAAGGCGGAGCGTAGCGAAGCCTGAGCGAGCGATGCCGGAGTCGCAGGGTGTGTCGTGTGGCACTACCCCTGCGAAGCAGGGGTAGTGGCGGCATCGGACGCACGCGGGGCCTTCAGACTGCAGTCCGGACGCACGCGGCGCGTTCGAGGCCGCCATCACCAGAGGTGATGCCACACGACACGCGCCGCGATCTTCTCGCCAACTTGCTCGCGCTTCGCTGCGCTCCGCGCTCGTCGACGCATCCGCCCACGAAGGCGGAGCGCAGCGGAGCCTGAGCATCTGCTGCCGGAGTCGACAGACGTGTCGTGTGGCACTACCCCTGCGAAGCAGGGGTAGTGGCGGCATCGGACGCACGCGGGGCCTTCAGACTGCAGTCCCGAAGCACACGGTGCGCTCGAGTAGAAGCCGCCGAAGTGCGTCCACTCAACACCGCCTCACGCACACGCCGGCAGCACCAGCGACACGGTCGTGCCGACGCCGGGCGCCGACTCGATCTCGAGGCGCCCGCCACGTTCCTGCACCACGCGTGACACGAACGAAAGCCCAAGCCCCGAGCCCTTGCCGCCGTTGCGCGTCGTGAAGAACGCCTCGGTGGCGCGCTTCTTGACGTCGGCCGTCATGCCGACGCCGTTGTCCGTCACCGAGATGCGCACCCGGTCTCCTTCGCAGCCGCTCTCCGCAGTCACCTCGACCGAGACGCGGCCACCCTGCCTGAGCTGGTCGAGATGGGCGGTGATCGCGCGGGCCGAGTTCGTGAGCAGATTGAGGACGGCGCGGGTCAGAAGGTGGCCGGAGAGCTTCACATGCGGCAGGTCCGCGTCGATCCGTGACGCCAACTTCGTCCGCCGCGGCATCGCGCACTGGAAGAGCGACTCGAACTGCTCCCACCAGACCGCGAGCGACGTCCCGCGCTCGAGCTCGTGGTCAGACAGCGGCTCCTCGCACGCGAGCAGGTGCAGGCTGTCCGAGAGGTGCTGGAGATGGTCGAGGCCGCGCCGCAGCGCCTCGATGTGCGGACCGTGGCTGGGAGCCTCGGACGCCCGGTCCCTCGCCGCGATCGCGTTGAGGTGCGCGCGCAACGGGAGCAGCAGGTTCTGCATGTCGTGGCCAAGCCCCGCGCCGAGCATGCCGATCGACGCCATGCGGTCGGACGTGCGCGTGCGCTCCTGAAGCTCGAGCTCCTTCGCGCGGAGCTCGCTCGTGTCATGCGCCGCAATCGTGATCCCGCCGATCGTGCCGTCCTTCGTCCACCAGGGACCGGCCGACCAGGTCACCCAGAGACTCGTGCCATCGGCACGCTCGAAACAGTCGAGTTCCTCGCGGAAGGTCTCGCCCTTCAGCGCGCGGCGATGCGCGTCGTGATAGCGGTCCGGCAGGTCCGGCAGCAACTCGTGGTTGTTCCGCCCGAGCCATTCTGAGTTCTGCGGGAAGAAACGCGCTACCCACGAGGGGCTCGCGCCGAGATGGCGGAGGTCACGGTCCAGCACCGCCACAGCGGTTGGACAACTCGAGACGAAGCGAACGATCTCGCGCTCCACACAGTCCATCCGCCGCTGACTCGGGAGGCAACGAGTCGCGACCGAACGGCTCAGGTAGCGACCCTGCGCGTGTGAAGAGTGCCCGATCGTGGATCCAACGGAGGCGATGGCGGCGATATCCATGCCCTCATTACGCGCCTGCACGGCGGGTCTGTCCGAAAAATCGCAACGGTCAGGTTAAGTCCTGACGAATTCAGACGGCTTGGACGTGATTTCCCTGCGTCGGGTCGACCGCACACCGTCAACCTCCCCCGGGCCCCTTCCCGCCAGGCTTGGTCATCGAGGTGGCGTCAAGCAGCTGTTCAAGTCGCTTCGGCTCGATCATCTTGTGACGCAGCACGTACTGTCGAACTGTCTCGCCCGACTTGAAAGCTTCCTTCGCGACCTTGGCCGCGTCGTCGTAGCCGATGACCGGCGCGAGCGACGTGCACATCATCAGGCTCTTCTCGACCGTGCCGGTCGCCTCCGCCTCGTTGAGCGCAAGGCCGTCGAGGCACTTGTCGCAGAACATGACGCTCGCGTTCGCGAGAAGCTCGATCGACTCGACGAGGCGCTCGGCGATCACGGGCATCGCGACATTCAGCTCGAGCAGCGAGCCGACGCCGCCGAGTCCGCCCATCGTGATCGCGGCGTCGTTGCCGACGACCTGGCACGCGACCATCATCACGCTCTCGCAGATGACGGGGTTGACCTTGCCGGGCATGATCGAGGAGCCGGGCTGCGTCGCGGGGAGCGACAGCTCGAAGAGTCCGCATCGCGGGCCGGAGCCGAGCCAGCGGATGTCGTTCGCGATCTTCGTCATCGAGACGGCGATCGTCTTGAGGTGTCCGTGCGCGTCGACCACGCAGTCGCGCGTCGACTGCGCCTCGAAGTGGTTCTTCGCCTCGACGAACTTGACGCCGGTCGCCTTCGTGAGCTTCGCGCACACGGTGCGTCCGAACCTCACATGCGCGTTGATGCCCGTGCCGACCGCGGTGCCGCCGATCGGCATGTTGAGCGCGAGCGCGTCGCGCGCGGACTTCGCGCGCGCGACCGCGAGCCGCGCGGCCGCGGCGTAGCCGCTGAACTCCTGACCGACGCGGATCGGCGTCGCATCCATGAGGTGGGTGCGGCCGATCTTGACGACCTTGTCCCACTCCCTCGCCTTCGCCTCGAGCGCCTTCGCGAGGCGCTCGAGCGCAGGGATGAGCCGCGTCGAGACGAGCAGCGCGCCCGCGATCTGCATCGACGACGGATAGGTGTCGTTCGAGCTCTGGCCGTAGTTCACATGGTCGTTCGGGTGGACGGGGTCCTTCGAGCCGATCGCCTTGCCCGCGCGCTGGCTCGCGACGTTCGCGATCACCTCGTTGACGTTCATGTTGGTCGAGGTGCCCGAACCGGTCTGGAACACGTCGATCGGGAAGTGCCGCATGAGCGGATGGCTGAACGGGTGGCGCAGGCCCTCGGCGACAGGCTGCGCGAACTCGCCGAGGAGTTGGTCGGCCGCGGCAGCGATGGCTGCCGCCTTGTCGCGCGGCAGTTCGCCGAGCTCGGCGTTCGCCTCGGCGCAGCACTTCTTGAGGAGGATGTGCGCCTCGATCTGGGCCTGGGGGATGGTGCGGAACGACACGGGGAAGTTGAGCACCGCGCGCTGGGTGGTCGCGCCGTAGAGCGCGTCGGCGGGCACGAACATCTCGCCCATCGAGTCTGTCTCGCGGCGCTGGCCGATGGCCGGCGCGGACGCACCGCCCTGCTTCTGGGACGGCTTCCTCGACTTCGTTCGGGTCTTTCCGGTTGCTCCAGCGCTTGCCATGGCGGTCGTTCCTCTTCACGGGCGGACTGTGGGAAAACGGGGACTATAGCGGTGACGGCGCACGGCTCCGCAACGATCGCAAACGGACATGATTCGCGGATTTCCGCTCGTCCCGCCGATCGAAGGCGCATATCTTCTCCCGAACGGGACAGCTCCATGGCCGACTCAAGGAAGGGCGAACACCACGCGAACCGCGCGCGCGAGATGCTCAGGCAGGGCAGGCTCGTGGACGCCGAGCGCGAACTGCGCGCCGCCGTCGCGAGCGACCCGACCCGCGGCGACTGGATGCTCAACCTCGGCTGGACGCTCGAGGCGATCGGCCGCCAGGAGGACGCCCTGCAGCAGTACCGCCAGTCTGCGGCGCTGCTTCCGACCGCGCGCGATCCGCGGCTTGCCGAAGGGCTCGTGCTCGCCAAGCTCGCCAGATATGAAGAGGCGGCGGCCGCCTTCGAGTCGACGCTCAAGCTCGACCCGAAGTGCGAGACGGCCGTCTCGATGCTGATCCGCTCGCTCGCCCTGCTTGGACGCCACGAGGAAGCGGAGACGGCCTACTACCTCGCGCTGCATTCGATCGAGCGACCCGCGACGTCGCACCTCGAGATCGCCCGGAGCCTGATGGCGCGCGGCGACGTCCGCCGCGCAGAGCACTGCTACCGCCGCGCGATCGCGGAGGGCCCGACGCTCGTCGGTGCCCGGATCGAGCTCGCGCGGACGCTGCTCCTCGTCGACCGCGGCGCGGAGACCGCGACGCTGCTCGCGGAGGAGTTCCGCAGGGGCGCCGTCCCCCCGCCGCTTGCGCTCGAGGCGGTTCGCATCCATCTCGCGTCCGGCCGCGCCGCAGAGGCTGCCCAGCTGCTCGACCAGCTTGCGCGGGTGGACCCGTCGAACCCGAAGCTGCATCTCCTCTTCGCCCGCGCGTTGCGCCGCCGCGGCGACCTGATGCGGGCGGCGCGGCATGGCGAGGTGGCGACTCGGCTGGCGCCGGAACTCCCGGGCCTCGCCCTCGAGGGCGCGCTTCTCGCCGTCGCGCAGGGCCGCCCCGAGGCAGCGCGCCCGCTGCTTGAGAAGGAATTCGACGTCACGGAAGGACGGGAGCGCCCGATGCTCACCGACCGCCTCGACGTCATCGAGACCATGCAGGCGCTGCTTGCCGTCGGGATGCCTGCCAACGCCGAGAAGATGTTCCTCGCACGCTTTGGCGCTCCGGTGCTGCGCGGCGAGAGCGACGACCCGGAGTTGCTTCGCATCGCGGCGCGCATCGCGTTCGAGCGCGGGCGCAACCAGCACGGACGGGCCTGCTCGCGGCGGCTGCTTCGGCTCGATCCGAAGTCGATCAGCGCGATGCACAACCTTGCGCTGCTCGCGATCGAACGTCGGCGCTACCGCATCGCGCACGAGTGGATCCGCCGCGCACGGAAGATCGACCCTGCCGACGCCGGACTTCGCAAGCTGCGCACGCTGTGCTTCGTGAAGCGCGTCGTGGACCTGTTGAGCGGTGGCCGACTGCCCTGATCGACTGCGAGGATGGCCGGGTCGCGCGAGACGGCTGCGCGAAGAGACAGCAGCGACGAGACAGCAGCGACGAGACAACGGCGACAAGACAAAGGCAGCCGTTGCCGGCCGTCTCCCCGGAGCGCGCGAACCGCGTCGCGGACGCGGTTACATCGTCGCCCTTACATGGTCGCCCTTACATGGTCGCCCTTACATGGTCGCCGACGTGTAGGGCAGCAGCGCCATGAAGCGGGCGCGCTTGATCGCCTGCGCGACCTGCAGCTGCTGCTGGGCCGAAAGACCGGTGCGCTTGCGCGAATAGATCTTCCCGTTCGGCGTCATCAGACGGCGCAGGTCCTCGGTCGAGCGGTAGTCGACGAAGAGACGGCCGTTGGCGCCGTCCTTGAGCCTGAACGAAGGAGCCTGCGTCTGGAACTGGGTCATGATTCGAAACCTGCCTCTGATGTCTCGGTTCCGCGCATCGGGTGGCGGGAACGGTCTTGGATGCCCTGCGCGAGCCCGTTGCCGCGCAAGGGTGTACCCACCACGGGGTGGGCGACGGGTCGAGAACGATACCACGGCGGCCCGATTCCGCCAACGCACGCGTCTGCGTGTGGTCCATTTCGGCGGCCTCGGAAGGTTCTCGGCGACTTCGTCCGAACTGGTGCTAGATTTGGCCTGAGGATCGCCCGCCTTGCCACTGCCCGCGCCCATACCTCTGGACGCTCTACGTCAACTCACCCGTGCCGTCGTCCTGACGGCCGAGGGCTGTGAACTATCGGACGATCTTCGGGCGGTCGCGCTTCGCTCCGGCGTCACGTGCGAGGTGGTGGACCACCCGCTGGCCGCCGTCGCGGCTCTCGTAGGCATCGAGCGCGAGGGGTCTACCGACCGCGCCGCGCTTGTGGTCGCGGAGCGCCAGATCGACGACCTCGACGGGCTCTTCGCGACGATCCGAAGCCGCATGCAGCGCATCTCGATCTGGGTCTTCGAGGCCGACATCGCCATCGAAGTCCAGCGCGGCGCCGCGCCGCCCCCGACCAAGACCGAGCAGCGCGACGGAGCGCCGCGGCCGACGCCGAGCGCGGTGCCGACGCTCAGGATCTCGCGCGTGTCCGAACCGGCGGCGGTCGCGGACGCACCTGGCAAGCAGGCCGAGGCTGAAGCGGATCCCGCGGAAGACCCCCCGGAAGCAAGCGGCAACACCGTCACCGCCGAGGAACTGAAGATGCTCCTCGATCTCTTCGAGGACGATCGTCCTTCGCTCCCGGACGGCGGAGGTCCGCGATGACCGCCGTCGGCCCATCCTCCCACCGCGCGCGCGCCTCGCGGGCACGGGCGGTCGTCGTCGGGCGCGGAGAAGCGCTGCGGGAGTTCGCGGCGCTCCTCCGACGGCACGTGCCGGCGGTGAGCGAACTCGAAAGCCTTGTCGAGGCCGTGGCCGAAGTCGGACTGTCCACCGCGCGCGAGCCGGTCTCGACGGTGATCGTCGCGGCGGACTGCGACGGGTTCGACATGCGGCGCGTCGTGGAGGCGTTCCGCCGGGTGGATCCGCTCGTCCCCCTCGTCCTCGCGGTCAGGCGGGGCCAAGAAGATCTCGTCGCCGAGGCGATCGCGGAGGATTTCGAGCATTCTCTCGTTCTTCCGACGAGTTCGGATGAACTCCTGCCGGTTCTTTACGAACTTGGTGTCATGGAACCGCGGCGCGAGACGACGCAATCCGCCCCGCGCGACACGCAACGACCCGATCCGATCCGTCGACCGCCTGCCGCGGATGCGTCGCCCGAGCCGCATCAGCCCCCGCACCCGTCCGCGCGCGACGTGGTCGAGATCGCCATCGAGGACGCGATGGCGGGCGCCCATCGCGGCCGCCCCGCACCGCACCCTTCCGAACCCGAACCGCACCGAGCGCCCCCGGCGAAGCACGCCGACCGCGCGCCGGCGCAGTCCGTCCGCACCGAACCGAAGGCGCGGCCGAAGCGCACCAACGGCTTCAGCATGCCGACCCCCCCGCCCTCGCCGCCACGCGAGGGACCGCCGGGCGACATCGACCTCGTGCGCGCGGTTCTCGAGAACTCCGACCTCCACGCCGCAGCGCTCCGCGTCCTCCGCCATCACCTCGGGACCGCCGACGTGCGCTTCGTGGTCGCCGCGCGGCCGGGCGAGGAAGAGGCGGTCGCCGTCGACCGGCGCGGACTCAGGCAGGCGGACGTCGCGGGCGAGGGCCGCTCGTACGGCGCGCTCCTCTCTGCGACGCTCGACGAGGCGACGCTCTCGGCGTGGGCCACGTGGCTCTCGCACTGGCTGCGGCTCGAGGAGTCGCATCGCGAGCTCCGCCGATTCGCCTGGACCGACGAACTGACAGGCGCGGGCAACCGGCGCGCGTTCGAGAAGGTGCTGCGCGACACGATGGCGCACGCGGTCGAGGAGCGACGCGCGATCAGCCTGATGTGCCTCGACATCGACGACTTCAAGCGCTACAACGACGACCACGGCCACCACGCGGGCGACGAGGTCCTCCGCGAGACCGCCGAACTGCTCCGCACCTGCGTGCGTGCCGGCGACCATGTGTTCCGGATCGGCGGCGACGAGTTCGTCGTGCTCTTCTGCGACACCTCCGCGCCGCGCAAGGGCGGCGGCACGGCGCCCGAGTCGGTCGAGTCGATCGCGCGGCGCTTCCAGCGCGCGATCAACGACCTGCGGCTCCCGTCGATCGGCCGCGAAGGCCCGGGAACGGTCACCGTCTCCGCGGGCGTCGCCGTCTTCCCGTGGGAGGGCCACGACCCGGAATCGCTCCTGCGGAAGGCCGATGCACGCGCGCTCGAGTCGAAGCGCAACGGCAAGAACCACATCACGTTCGGGCCAGGCGCGCCGGAGGGCGCGGCCACCTGAGTTTCCTCCCCCGTCGGGCATGCGGGCGGCGAGGTTCAAGCACGGGCTACGGCAAGCCGATGGAAGGCGCTCGGGGTCGTCCCGCCCCGGAAGCGATCGAGATGAGTTCCACAGCAGAACCAAAGACCCTCGTCCTGAGCGACCTCCACCTCGGACGCCCGAACGCGACCGCGCAGGCGCATCGCTTCGCCGAGCTTGCGGCGGGCTTCGAGCGCGTGATCGTCAACGGGGACGTCGCCGAACTCCACCACGCTGCGTTCCGCGAGCGCGCCGAGCTCGAGCTCTCACGCCTGCGCGACTTCGTCGAGCAGAAGGGTGCGCGGCTCGAGCTGGTCGCGGGCAACCACGACGCATTCGTGAGCCCGGTCCGCTCGCTCGAGCTCGCAGGCGGCTCCGTCTACATCACCCATGGGGACGCGCTCCACCCCGCGATCGCTCCGTGGTCGCCCTACGCGGCAGCGATGCGCGACGCCTACGCGACTGCCCTCGCGGCCTCGGGCCTCGGCGACGACGAGCACCGCAGCCGCCTGATGGCAGCGCGGGAAGCGTCGCTGGCCGAGTGGCGCGGCCTTGGCGATGGCGCCTACATCTCGACGATCGGCGGCATGGCCGTGCGCCCGCACCGCGCGCTCGCCGTGCTCGGATACTGGATGCGCTACCCCGGCCTCGTGCACGAATGGGTCGAGCGCTACGCGCCGCACGCCGGCACCATCCTCGTCGGCCACAGCCATCGCGCCTTCGTGCGCACGATCGGCGGTCGCCGCATCGTGAACACGGGCGCGTACTCGTTTCCTGGGCGTCCGCTCGCGGTCGTCATCGAGGGGACCGAACTGAGGGTCCACCGCATCGACATGGAGCGGCGGCTGTTCACGCTCTCGAAGCGGCCGGTCGCGTCGTGGGAGATCACGCCGAAGTCGCCGCGCGGAGCCGCGCGGGACGTGCCGCGCAGCGACCCGCGACCCGCCTATGCGGACCCGAGCGCGCGCCTGATGAACGACGCGGCCTCCGCGAGCGCCGCGCCGTCGACCGACGTTCGGTAGCCACGCTCGCGGAACGCCGCGTCGAGCCGCTCGGTCGCGACGTTTCCGGCGGCGC
>JBIKWD010000328.1:0-2514 GCA_044356505.1 Phycisphaerales bacterium | reverse complement strand
GCTCATGAACGGGCTGCTCAAGGCCGATGCGAGCGGCGATCTCGCCGTGATCGCAGCCGAGCCGCTCGCGGACGCGATGCTTCTCCGCGACATCATGTACGTCCTCTCGATGTCGACGAGCCTCGAGCAGCGCCGGCGCATCCGCGAGCGCCTCGGCGTGCGCGCTTCGCACGGCGACACGCTCGAGCGGCGCTTTCTCAGCCGCTTCGAGCTGCTCGTTGGCACGAAGCGCTATCGCCTCGACTTCCGCTCGAGCGACTGGCCCGCGGAGGTGGTGCGCGTCCTGCGCCCGGTCGTGCCGTGGCCGTTCCGCGGCGACGCGCGCGGCCAGGAGGTGCGGGCGTACGCGATGTCGCTCGCCGAACGCGCCGCGAAGGGCTTCGCCGACGATCCGGCGCATTGGGCGATGTGCATGCGCCGCTTCGCGATGCTCGCCTCCGACGGCGGCCTGCGCACGCTCGGGGCCGCGGAACTCCGCGCGAGCATCGAGGGGCTGTAGGCACAGCCTAGAAGGCTGTCGACTCGGTCGGTTCGGCGGTCGCGCCGCGCGTTCGGTCGGGCCTCGCTCAGGCCCGCGACTCATGCCGCAGCTGACCGCACGCCGCCGCGATGTCGCGGCCGCGGCTCGCTCGGATGTGGACATTCACATGCTTCGCGCGCAGGACTTCCTGGAACGCGTGCACATCGCCTGACGTCGGGCGCGCGAACGGCACGCCCTCGACCTCGTTGTAGCGGATGAGGTTCACGTTCGCGCGCATCGAGCGCGCAAGCCGCGCGAGTTCCTCCGCGTGCTCGCGGCGGTCGTTCACGCCGCCCAAGAGGATGTACTCGAGGGTGATCTCGCGGCCCGTCTTCACGAACCACTCCTGGCACGCGTCGAGCAGCTCATGAATCGTCGAGTATTCGGCCCACGGAATGATCTTCCGCCGCAGTTCGTCGAACGGCGCGTGCAGCGACAGGGCGAGCGTCACGGGGATCTCGAAGGTGCAGAGCTTGCGGATCGCCGGCGGCAGCCCCACGGTCGACACCGTGATCTTGCGCGCGCCGATCCCGAGGCCCCATTCGGCGTTCATGATGCGGATCGCCTGCGTCACGTTGTTGAAGTTCGCAAGCGGCTCGCCCATCCCCATGAAGACGACGTTCGAAACGCGCCCGACGCCTTCGAGCCGCCCGAGCCGCCAGACCTGCTCGACGATGCGGCCCGCCGTGAGGTTTCCGTCGAGGCCGCCGATGCCCGACGCGCAGAACTTGCATCCGACGGGGCATCCGACCTGGCTCGACACGCATGCGGTCCTGCGGTCCTCGGTCGGGATCATCACCGTCTCGGTCTGCCGTTCGGTCGCGGTGCCCGCGAGACGCAGGGCGGTGCCCGCAGGCGGCGCTTCCGCGCCGAGATCCGCCCACTCCATCAAGAGCTTCTGCGTCTCGTCGCTTGCGACCTGGTGGCGCACCACCGTCCCTTGCAGCGTGCAGAACCGTGCGGCGATCTGTGCGCGCGCGTCCTTCGAGAGATCGGTCATCTTGTCGAAGTCGGTGACGCCCTTCTCGTAGATCCACTTAAGGAGCTGGCCGGCCGTGCGGCGGGGGAGGCCCATCGCCGTCACCTCGACGCCGAGCGAGTCGAGGTCGAACTCGAAGAGCGAGGTGCGGTCGGAAGTGCTGGAAATCGCGTCTTTTTCTCGGGTTTCGCTCACGATTCGGTCTCCCGGATCGAGACCTGCACCGTGCGCGTCGGGATGTGCTTGCGCTCGAGCCACGCTGTGGTGTCCGCCTCGCGGTCGATGCGGATGCGGCGCGTCTCGGGGTCGATGCCGCGCTTCCTCATCAGGTCCTTGAGGGTCGACGGCAGCCCGAACTCGACGCGCTCGTCGTGGACATCGCGCTGCTCGACCTCGCCGCCGAAGCGCGTGATGAGCGCCTCGATCACGCCATGGACGAGGTCCTCGGGAACGCTCGCGCCCGAGGTGACGAGCACGGTGTTCACGCCCTCGAACCACGCTGGGTCGAGTTCGCTCGCGTCGTCGACGAGCCGCGAGGGCGTGCCGTCGTTCATCGCGATCTCGGTGAGCCGCACGGAGTTCGAGCTGTTCTTCGAGCCGACGACAAGCACGAACTCCGCCTCGGGCGCGATCGCGCGCACCGCGGTCTGCCGGTTGGTGGTCGCGTAGCAGATGTCGCTCGACGGCGGCTCGTTGATCTTCGGGAACGCCTTCTTGAGCGCCTTGATGATGACGTTGGCGTCGTCGAGCGAGAGCGTCGTCTGCGTGAGGTAGACGAGCTTCTCGGGGTCGTTGATCACGAGGTTCGGGATGTCGTCCGGGCTCTCGACCACCTGGATGGAGTCGGGCGCCTCGCCGCGCGTGCCAATGACCTCCTGGTGGTCTTCATGGCCGACGAGCAGGATCTGCCATCCGCGCTTCGCGTAGCGGATCGCCTCCGCGTGGACCTTCATCACGAGCGGGCAGGTGGCGTCGATCGCGGTCAGCTTCTTCGCGCGCGCCTCGGCGCGGACGG
>JBIKWD010000329.1:0-2514 GCA_044356505.1 Phycisphaerales bacterium | reverse complement strand
CGATCGCGCTCGCGGGAATGTTCGCACGCGAGGCCGCCGCAGGCCAAGGCGTGCTGGCCGCACCGCACTTCCGCCCGCGGGCGAAGCGCGTGATCTTCCTCTTCATGCACGGCGGGCCGTCGCAGGTAGACACCTTCGACTACAAGCCGCTCCTCGTGCGCGACACCGGCAAGCCGCTTCCCTTCGCGAAGCCGCGCGTCCAGTTCGCGGAGACGGGGAACCTGCTCGCGAGTCCGTGGAAGTTCCGCCAGTACGGCCAGTCGGGCGCGTGGGTGAGCGACCTCTTCCCGAACGTCGCGGGCGTGGTCGACGACCTCTGCTTCATCAAGAGCCTGCACGGCTCGAACCCCGCGCACGGCGGCGCGCTCCTCAAGGTCCACACGGGAACCGACACCTTCATCCGCCCGTCGATGGGCTCGTGGGTGTCGTACGGCCTCGGCACCGAGAACGACGACCTGCCCGCGTTCATCACCATCTGCCCGACGCTCGGCCACGGCGGCGTGAACAACTTCTCGAGCTCGTTCCTGCCCGCGTGGACGCACGGCACGCCCATCGGCCACGCGGGAATCCCCGCGTCGCAGGCGCAGTTCGAGCACATGCTCGCGGGCCTTCCCGCCGACATCCAGCGCAAGGAACTCGACTACCTGCAGGCGCTCAACCAGCGCCATCTCGAGAAGGTCGGCGCAGACCAGGCGCTCGAGGGCCGCATCGCGAGCTTCGAGCTCGCCTTCCGCATGCAGGCGACGGCGCCCGCGGTGATGGACCTCGCGGGCGAGAGCGACGCGACGAAGAAGCTCTACGGGATCGACGAGCCGAAGACCGACAACTTCGGCCGCCAGTGCCTCCTCGCGCGGCGATTCGCGCAGGCGGGCGTGCGCTTCATCCAGTGCACGCACAGCTACAAGTGGGATCAGCACGGCGACCTGCGCGGCGGCCACTCGAACAACGCGGCCGAGGTCGACAAGCCGATCGCGGGCCTGATCCGCGACCTGAAGAGCCACGGCATGCTCGAGGACACGCTCGTCCTCTGGGGCGGCGAGTTCGGCCGCACGCCGACCGCGCAGGGCGGCGACGGCCGCGACCACAACCCGCACGGTTTCACGATGTTCATGGCGGGCGGCGGCGTGAAGCCGGGCTTCAGCTATGGCGAGACCGACGACTACGGCTACTACGCCGCGGTCGACAAGTGCGACGTGCACGACCTCCACGCCACGATCCTCGCGCTGATGGGGATCGACCACGAGCTGCTCACCTACCGCTACGGCGGGCGCGACCATCGCCTGACCGATGTGCATGGGAAGGTCGTGAAGAAGATCTTCGCCTGACGCGCGCGCGTCAGATGTGACGCGGCGACGGAAGGATCGCGTTGGCGACGAGCAGTCCTGCGGCGATGGCCGCCGCGACGACGAGCGCGCCGACGGCGGTGCCGAGTCCTTGCACGGGATCGCTGGCAAGAAGTCCCTGCACGCCGCGGAAACCGATGCTTCCCGGCAGGAGCAGCGCGAGGCCAGGCAGCACGATCGCGAGCGTGGGGCGGCGGCGCCAGCGCGCGTAGAGGCTGCCGACGATTCCGATGAAGAGCGCTGCGAAGAACGGCGCGAACTCGTCGCCCGACGCCCAGCGCGCCGCTTGCGCCGCTGTCCAGCCGACCACGCAGGAGACGAGCACGAGCGGCGCGCGGCGCGGCCGCACATGGAATGCGATCGCGAGCCCGAGCGCGGTGGCGACGATCGCGACCGCCGTGCCGACGTCGAGCACGCCGCCGCCGAACGGCACCGGCTTCAGCGCTTCGGGCGCGACAAGACCCGCAGCCGCAGCCATCCGCTCGCCGATCGCGGCACCCATGCCGAGTGCGACAAGCGTGGTGATCGCGCCGACGAGCCGCGCGCTGCCCGATGCGAGATTGCGGGTCGAGAGTTCGCTCATCGCGGTCGCGAGCGAGAGGCCTGGAAGCAGGGTCACGAGACCCGCGAGCGAGACGATCGGAAGCGAGACGCTCCAGCCGAGGCGCGGCAGCATCACCGAGACGAGCGCGGCGAGCAGCGATGCGATCAGCGCGCCGCCGAACTCCGATACCAGCTCGCGCTCGCGCCGTCCGCGCGCGAGGCCGATCGCGAGGCCGACCACGAAGCCGACGGGAAGCGATGCGAACATCTCGGCCGCGCCGCCGCCGAGGAACCGCGCGGCCCCGCAGGAGAAGAGCGCGTAGCCGAGGCAGGACGCGGGCAGGTTTGGCCGCCACATCCGGCTGCGGACCCGGTCGAGCTCGGCGAGCGCCTCCTGCACGCCCAGCTCGCCCGAGATGAAGCGGTCGGCGACGCGATGGGTCTCCTCGAGGAGCGCGAGCTTCGGCGTTCCCGGATCGACGCGAAAGTTGACCGTGCGCTGGACGCCTGCGTCGCCGAGCTGCGGATCGTCGATCGAGATGTTGATCCAGGTGGGCAGCGAGAAGATCGACACCGACACGCCGAGCCGCTCCGCACAGGCCCCGACGAGACCCTCGAGCCGCTGTGC
>JBIKWD010000327.1:0-2521 GCA_044356505.1 Phycisphaerales bacterium | reverse complement strand
GACGCCGTGCTCGAGAAGGCGCTCGCCGCGGCACCAAGCGCACGCTACCGCGGCGCCGCCGAGTTCGCGGAGGAACTCCGAAACCTCGTCGAGGGACTTCCCCTCGTCGCGCGCCCCGATTCGCGGTTGGACGCGCTTCGCCGCGCGATGTGGCGGCATCGCCGCGCGGCGGGCGTCATCTCGATGATCTGCGCAGTCGTCATCGCCGCGCTCCTCATCATCTCGATCCTGCTTGCCCAGACACGCGCCGCCAACGAGCGCGCGAAGTGGCCGTCGTATGCCGCATCGATCATCGCCGCCGATTCGCTGCTCGAACAAGGCGACGCAAGCGCCGCGGCCGGGCAGCTCGACTCGGCGCCACCCGAGCATCGAGGCTGGGAATGGCGCGCGATCTCGCGCCGTGCCGACCAGTCGAGCGCGCACATCGACTTTGGTGGAAACGACCAGGTCTACGACCTCCGCTACTCGCGCGACGGCAAGACCCTCTACGCCGCCGCGACAAGCCATGCGGCCGCGATCGACACGGCGACGCGGCGCGAACGCTGGCGCACCACGTTTCCGGGCGATTTCGTGGCGTGGAAGCACGCACCCGTCGCGCAGGGCGGCTCGGTCGTGGTCGAGCTCAACCGCGCGCTTGTCGCTCTCGACGAGTCCGGGCGCCCACGGCGCGAGCGCACGCTGCCGACGGCATCCGCGCTCGCGACCGATGCCGACGGCACACGCGTGTTCGTCGGCACGGCCACGACCGTCGAGCAGGTCGATCCGCTCACCCTCGACACGATCCGCGTCATCGCCCTCGATCCCCCGCTTTCGATCGAGCGCCGCGTGACGCTCGCGAGTCTCGCGGTGTCGCCCGATGGATCGCTGCTCGCGCTTGGCGAGACAAGCGGCGCGGTGCGGCTCATCCGCACGGACGACGGAGCCACGCTCTGGCGATGGACGCCGTCGGAGCCGATTCCCTACGAGACGCGCGGCCTCGCGTTCTCGCCCTCGGGCGACCGGCTTGCTGCGGCCGCAACCGAGCGCGTCACGATGCTCCGCGTCCCGTCGGGCGAGGTGCTCTGGAGCGACGCGCCAAACGGAATCTGGTTCCGCACGCCTGCGTTCAGCCCCGACGGGAGCGCGCTTCTCGTGGCGACCTACGACGAGCTGATCGCCCGTTTCGATGCCGCGACGGGAGCGCGGCAACCGGACGTGCACGGAGCGGGCGCGCAGATCTGGGCGCTCGCACACTCGCCCGGCGGCGGCGACTTCGCCGCAGGAACCTTCAACAACGAGATCCGATTCTTCCCTTCCGACGCGTCGCCGGACACGCCTGCCATCGCGCTCGACGGCTCAGCGGTCCAGAGCGTCTCGTGCCGAACGCGCGTGCTCGCGGCGACGGCCGCTGGCGGGCTGTTCGAGGTCTGCAGCAGAACCCCAGCGCGGATCGCGCTCGACGCCCACGCGAACACCGTGCACGAGCTTCCTGATGGAACCGTCGCCGTCGGCCACAAGAGCGGCGTCGCGTGGCTCGCCGCAGACGGCCGCGAACTGCGCCGCGCCGCATGCGACGCATCGGTCGAACGCGTCGGATCGATCGACGGCGGCCGCATCACGCTCGCGCGGCTCGCGGACGGCACGCATGCGGGATTCGACACGGCGACGGGCGCGCGGCTCTGGATGCAGCGCGAGATGCAGCCCGACTCGGACGTCGCCTGCGAGACGGCGGTCGACGGCCGACTCCTGCTGGTGAAGGGAACGCGAGGCGCGCCGCATGCCGTCGACTTCCGCACAGGGGTCGAGACTCTGCTGACATGGAAGATCGAGCATCCGCTCACCGCAGTGCGCTCTCCGGATGGAAGCACGATCGCGCTCGGCACCATCGCGCGCGCGGCGGAAGTCGCGCTGATCGACGCGCGCGACTTCGTGCCGCGCGCGCTGTTTGCGAGCCACCGCAAGCCCGTGCACGCCGTCGACTGGTCGCCCGACGGCTCGCGCGTGGCGTCCGCCTCGGGCGACGGCACGGTGCGCCTCTGGCACGTCGCGCGCGCGGCCGAACTCCTCACCTTGTGGCGCGGCGCCTGCAACGACCTCGCCTTCGATGCGCGCGGCGGCCTCTGGCTCGCCTGCGAGGACGGCATGCTCCGCATGATCGACGGGTCGCCGCGCTGAGCGCGGCCGCGTCGGAAACCACGGCGCGACGCGACCCGCCCAGAAATCTGATGCTGCCTGCTCCTCTTGTTGAGAGATTGACGCCTGCTGAACGGAGAAGGCGGAGGATCCCCTCGAACACGCTCGGAGCCCGCCATGAACACGCATAACCCGCGCCTCTCGCCCCTCGACGTGGACTCCCCGCTCCCCGCGCGCACTCGCCGGCGCAACGCGTGCCTCACGCTCGCCGCCGCGGTCGCGATCGCAGCCCCGGACGGGCGCGCGTTTGCCGACATCGTCGAGGCGATCTGGGCGCCCGACTTCTGCCGCTACCGCGTCACCGACATGCCCGACATCGACCAGCGACGGCTCGGCCTCGCAGCCGAGG
>JBIKWD010000142.1:0-8895 GCA_044356505.1 Phycisphaerales bacterium | reverse complement strand
GTCTGGCCCGTGCCCTGGTCCTGCAGCCGGAAGAGAAGCGGAAGGCGATCGCCGTTGTAGACGCTCGACGCGTTGATGCGGCCGACGGCGTCCCACGGCTGGCGGGTCTTCATCGCGAGCTCAAGGTCCGCGACGCCGCTGATGTCGGCGTTCGCCTTCTGCCTGAGACGCGCGATCTCGAGGAGGCCGTCCTGGACGTCGATACGCACCGCGATCTGCTCGGCGCGGCGCGTGGCGGCAAGCGCCTCGGTGCGCGGCGTCGCCGCATCCTCGGCGAGCGCGAGGAAGCGCTCGCGGAGTTGCGAGAGTTCCGCGGTCTCGACCGGCTCCTTGGCGACCCGCTGCCAGACGGCGTCGATGTCCTTGAAGCGCGTGCGGCGCACCTTCTCGACGACCTGGTCGCGCGTGTCGGTGCCCGTCTTGCCGGCCGTCTTGTTGGCCGGGGTGGTGTTCGCCTCGGGCGTCATCGCGTCGGGAGTCGCGCCGTCCTGCGATGGATCGGGGTCGACCGGATTCCTGTTCGAATCGGCCGTGACGCCGACCTTCTCGCCGACCTGCACGGGCGGCTCATCGGTGGGCTTCGTCTCCGCGATCTTCGGGGCGTCGCCCGCCTGCGTGCCCGTGGTCGCGCTGGCGGGCGTGGAGAGCGGCACGATCGCGCTTGCGTTGATCCAGCCGACGCACTTCGAGTCGAGCGCGACCTTGTAGAACGTGTCGCGCTGTCCCTTCACCTCTCCGAGCACGGTCGCTTCGTCGCCGGCGACAAGGAAGCCGATCGCCTTCCAGCTGCTGTCGGGATTCCAGTTGCTTTCCGCGTTCGGCGCGCTGATCTGCGCGCGCGACGAGACCTTGATCGACTTGCCGTCGGCCGACACCGTGATGCCGGGGCCGGCCTGCACGAAGCCGAACCAGCCGTCGAACGTCGCGCCGCTCGTCTGCACGGCGACCCAACCGACCTGTTCCTCGACGACCTTCACGCTCATGCCCTTGCTCAGGCTCCCGAACGGGTATCCGCTTTCGGCGCTCGGCGCCGCGCGGACGAGCGCGCTCTCGGCTGCGATGGTGGTTTCGAACGGCGTCTTCGCAGTTGGCTTCGTCGCCGGCGCCGTGCTCTGCGCAAGCGACGAGGGAGTGAACGCATCCAATGCGAAGGGGACGATGGAGATGCCTGCGACGAGCGCAGCGCGTGCGAAGGACGAACGGATGGTCATGGCGGGATCGTATCGAAATGACTCGTGCGCGGGCGGGTAAAACCGCGGGGTTTCGCATGGGCCGCGCCGGACGCCCGCAGGCCGTCGTCGGTCGCCCGAGGACCGCCGCCGTCGCCCGGCGCGGCGCCCTGCGCTACCATCCGCGCCCATGCTTCGCAGCCGTTCCGCCATGCTCCGCGCGCTCGCCCTCCTGTCGATCGCGGGTCTGGCGCCGGCGGGCTGCCGTTCGCCGCTCGCATCCAGCGAGACAGACCGGCTTTCCGACTCGATGGAGTCGGGGGTGCGCGCCACCACCGAGCGTCAGCTCGCGGGGTTGCCCGCCGAGCCGACGGCGACCGTGGGCCCCGCCGAGACGGCGGTCGACCGCATGCTCGCCGCGCGGCGGGGCGAACTCGAGAAGATGGGCCCGCAGTCGGCGTCGCTCGGCGGCACCGTGTCGGGCGTCGTGTCCCTGACCGGCCAGGCGCCCGAGCGCGTGGCGCTGTCGCTCCGCGCCGCCGTGCTTGCGGCCGTCCGCAACAACCTCGACGTGCGCACCGCAGAGCTCGAGACGGCGATTACCTCCGAGGACGTCACCCGAGCGGAGGCCGCCTTCGACTGGGTGCTCGGCGCGGGGGTCGGGTTCGACCGCGTCGACCAGCCTTCGGTGGGGATCCTCTTCCCCGGCTCGGGTTCGACCGTCATCCCGAACGTCACGAACCAGCGGAACTGGTCGTTCGACGCCGGGGTGGGGCGGCAGCTCGATTCTGGCGGAACGCTGTCGCTTTCGGCCGCGACGTCGCGGATCGACAACCTCGACAGCGCGCTGTTCACGCCCGACCCCGCGTGGCAGAGCGCCGTCACGCTCGGCCTGACCCAGCCGCTTCTGCGCGGGTTCGGCGAGGACGTCGCCCTCGCGCAGGTCCGCCTGGCGGAGAATCGCGACCGCCTCGCGCGGGAGCAGCTCCGCGCCGATCTCCTGTCGATCGTGGCCCGCACCGAGCAGGCCTACTGGGCGCTCGTGAGCGCGCGGGCGCGGCTCGTCAGCGCCGAATGGCTCGTGAGCGTGGGCGAGGAAGTGCGCGACGTGCTCGCGAAGCGCCGCGAGTTCGACGCGACCCTCGCCGAGTACGCGAACGCTGTCGCCACGGTCGAGTCGCGCAAGGCGCTCGTGATCGAGGCGCGGCGGAGGCTTTCGGAGGCCGGCAACAACCTGAAGGCGATCCTCAACGACCCCGAGATCCCCGTCGGCGCGGAGATCGACGTGGTGCCGGCGGACGTGCCGAGCGACGCCCCGTTCGCGGCGGACCTGCGCAAGTCGATCGAGACGGCGTTCGCCAACGCGCCCGCGATCCAGCAGGCGCTCATCGCCATCGACAGCGCCGGCATCGGCGTGACGGTCGCGGACAACGCGCGGCTGCCGCAGCTTGATCTCGCTGCGAACATCGCGTGGTTCGGCCTGCGCGACGACTTCGGCGACAGCTACGGCGACATCGCCGCGGGCGACTTCGTGAACTACGCGGCCGCGCTCCGCTTCAGCCAGGCGATCGGCAACCGCGCTGCGGAGGCGACCTACCGCGAGGCGCGGCTGCGCCGCTCGCAGGCCGCGGTCACGTACGAGAAGGCCGTGCAGGGGACGGTGCTCGCCGTCAAGAACGCTCTGACCGACTGCGTCGCCTACCGCGAGCTCGTCGAGCAGAACCGCACGTTCCGTCTGGCGCAGGCGGAGAACCTGCGGGCGCTTCTCGTCGACGAGCAGACGCTTGCGGCGCTGACGCCCGAGTTCCTGCAGCTCAAGTTCCAGCTGCAGAACGGCCTCGCGCTTGCGGAAGACCAGTACTTCGCGTCGCTCGTCGGCTACCAGAGCGCGCTCGCGGCGCTCGCGCAGGCGATGGGCACCGGGCTCGATGCGAACCGGATCGACGTCGCGCCGGCGTCGGCGCAGGAGTGAGCGTGAGCGCGTGCCGGGCGCCCGCGGTGCCGCGACGGCTCAGGTTCAGGCTTTCGGCGCGTTCGCGATGCTGTTGCGTCGAGCGGTCGCGCGCATGAGGCGGTCGCGCGCGGCGTCCCAGAGGCCGCCCGTCTCGGTCGGCGGCACGATCAGGATGAGCGCGGGGCGGGCGCTGTCGGCGCGGCGCAGCGTCGAATAGAGCATCTGCGCGTAGGCGCTTGCGTGGCGCGGCAGCGCGAAGAGTTCATGCGGCGGCGGGACGGCGGTGCCGGCGTGCGCGATGACCGCGACGGGCGCCGTTTCCTGCGCGAGCCGCGCTGCGAGGTCGCGTTCGGCGACGAGTTCGGCGCGCGTGTCGGGCGCGTAGTGGACGGGGCTCGTGCCGGGGCTTGCGCCCTGCGCGGCCGTCGCGAAGAGGGCGACGGGGGTGCCGAGGACGCGCGAGAGGTCGTCGGTGGTCACGCCGCCCGGGCGCAGCACGGCGGGGCGCGCGCGGGAGAGGTCGAGCACGGTCGACTCGAGGCCGACCTCGCACGGTCCGCCGTCGAGGATCGGAAGGTCGTCGACGTCTGCGAACTCGGCCGCGACATCGGCGGCCGAGGTCGGCGAGATGCGGCCGCTGCGGTTCGCGCTCGGCGCGGAGAGCGGTCCGCCGAACGCCTCGATGAGCGCGCGGGCGACGGGGTGCGCGGGCGCGCGCACGGCGACGGTGGTGCGGCCGCCGACGCTCGAGGCGCAGATCTCGCTGCGGCGGGGCAGGATGATCGCAAGTGGCCCGGGCCAGAAGGCGTCGGCGAGCTTCTGCGCGCGGATGTCCCAGCCGATGACGGTGCGCCTCGCCATGGCCGCGTCGAGGACATGCGCGATGAGCGGGTTCGACGACGGCCGCTGCTTGAGCCGGTAGACCTCGGCGACCGCTGCCTCGCTCGTCGAGTCGCACGCGAGCCCGTAGACGGTCTCGGTGGGGAAGGCCACGGCGTGCCCACGCCGCAGGCGCTCGGCGCACTGCGCGATCGCAGCGGAATCGGGCTGCAGGATCACGGGCATCGGCGCAATGTAGCGGAAAGCGGAGGGCGCCAAACGGTGCACGGCACGTGCCAGCCAGTGCCAGGCACTGCACGGCACGTGCCGTGCACGATTTTGAGCGCTCGCCGCTGCGGCGGTTCGCTCTGGCGTGTGTCGCGCAGTGTTCGACTCCACGGCTGCGCCACACCGGTGGGGGACCGCATGCGTCACCTTCGGATCGAGCTAACGATCGGAGTTCGCAGCGCTCTGTGGCGGGTTCGCGCTGCCATTCCCGCCGTCCTTGCCGCAATGAAGCTGCATCGCGGAGACCAGCGCCGAGAGCTCAGGCATGTCCCTCGCCCGTGAAGCCGGCTTGCACGCCTCCACAGCACGGGCCGCGGCTTCGCACCGCTCCCGCTGGAGGAGAGCGATGCGCTCTTCCAACCCTTCCCTCAGCCCCTGAACGACCATGCCGCGAGACTCCGAGACCGCGACGGCGACAACTTCCGACTCGGCCGTCGATTCCATCGACGCGATCCGCGCGATCTCGCGCACGAGCGTCTGCCTCGCGTCCTCCAAGTCGCCTCCGGAGTCGGAGGCTCCCAACGCCTGCACCGCTCGGTCAAGCGGCCGCAGATCGACGGGGTTCGGATAGAGCGACGGATAGGTCGCCGCTCGTACGGCGTCCCGCCATCGTTCGGCGTCGGCAGGCGACATCATCTCCGCGAACGCGTCGGCCCAGCGCCGGTTGGCGGCGATGATCGAACGCTCGACGGCGATCTGCCGACGGTTCTGCTTCGTGCGATGCTCCATTTGCGCTTTGACGTCGTGATTCGAGTCTCGGAAGTGCTCGAGATCCTCGACGATCATGTCAAGGTCAAGCCGGATCCGCCGCTCATGAAGGGTGGCCAGCTCGAAGTCGTAGCTGAGACGCGTCGCCCGCCACGCTTCCCTTTCAAGAATCTCAAAATTGCGATCCTTGTTGAGCACAACTTCGAGTGTGCGAAGATCCACGCTCGACATCGGCAACTTCGGCCAAGCAGAACGATAGCGGCTTCGCTTCCGAAGCTGCCGAATCACATCGGTGACCGTCTCGGGGTCGTCCGGCGACACAGCGCTCCCCACATGCGAAAAGAGCTCCTCTTCGATCGCATTGAGCCGACTCACAGCCCGATCCCGGAGTCGCACCAGCTCCCGATAGGCCTCGGGGGCGTCCGGCAGCTGCATGATTCGATGGCCTGCGCGACGGGCGAGTTCTGACGCCGCTCGCTCGACGGGCTCGATGACTTTGGTTATCTCAGGAGTCCGCGAATCGTAGAAGGCATTCACTGCGGCACGAAGAGTCGCGGCGGCTTCGGGCTCTAGTTCGAGCACCGAGATCCAGTGCTCAACATCGACTGTCGTGAGCGCATCGGGAAGGGCGACAGCGATGCTTGCCCCAGGTTGGGGTTCAAAGCCAAATCGACGGAACGACGAGCGCTCTTGGGTGATGGCGGGCGGCGAGGCCGCCGAGACGAGCAGTGCGACCACAAACGAGAGGATCGTCATGTTCATGGGCAGGTGATCCGTGGGCCTGGATTGGACAGATTTGGACAATCAACCTTCATGCCGACCGGTGGGTAAATGCAGACGCAGTCGAAACCGCCTACGTCGCACCCGCAGCCGTTGGGCATAAACACCTCGATGCTGCCCGGACTCGGAAAGTTACTCGCAAGAGCACGAAAGCCGTAGCCTTGAAGCTTGTATCCGTTCACTTTCATATCGCCATTGACGATTGGAAGGCAGGTGGTGTTTCCACCCACACCGTCGAGGTGTTCGGGGATTCCGCCATTGGTCTCCGCCCAGTGCCGGTGCGAGCACATCCGCGGGGCTTCCCTCTTACAGCTTTGGGCCAACGCGCAACTTGCCGAGACGATGGTGATGCCTGCGAAGGCCAGCATCGCGCCAGATGGAGCCGAATGGACTGCCCCGTCGCAGCCGAGCGCGAAACGAGGACAGCGTCGCGGGAAGAGCGATGGGAGTGGCACAGCGATCTCCGTTCGGAGAGGCTCGAGTGGCGCGGTTCAACGAAGCCGCGCGCGAAAGGCGTGCGCGCGGCGATGCGAGGAACCTGCTCCAGCCCCCCGGTCAACTTCGCGGATGACAAATTCCGAAACTGTCATCGAGGCGAGGGCCGCGCCGCGATGCGGTGCATCGCTTGGGCGAAGGCAGAGCGCAGCGAAGCCTGAGCAGTCGGCAGGTGCCCCAGCGCGGCGGAGGGAGCTGCCGCAGCGGCGACCGCTCAAACGCGTGTGGCACTGTCCCGCTGCACAGCAGGCGAGCGTGGCGGACTCGACCGCGCCGACGGCATTCAGACTGCAGTCGTAGCGCGCATCGCGCGATCGAGGCCTCCATCACCAGAGGTGATGCCACACGGCACGCGCCGCGCCCTTCCCGCCAACCCGCTCGCGCTGCGCTGCGCTCCGCGCTCGTGCTCGAGCGGTCGCGGCTGCGGCCGCTTTCGTCGGCGCCGCGCGCGCTACAGCATCGGGATCTTGACCGCTTCCTGCCGTGCGCACTGCTTGGCGAGCTCGTAGCCCGCGTCGGCGTGGCGGAAGACGCCCATCATCGGGTCGTTCGTCAGCACGCGCTCGATGCGCGCGGCGGCTTCGTCGCTGCCGTCGGCGACGATCACCTGGCCTGCGTGCTGCGAGAAGCCGATGCCGACGCCGCCGCCGTGGTGGAAGCTTGTCCAGCTGGCGCCGCTTGCGGTGTTGACCGCGAAGTTGAGGATCGCCCAGTCGCTCACCGCGTCGGTGCCGTCGAGCATCGCCTCTGTCTCGCGGTTCGGGCTCGCCACGCTGCCGCAGTCGAGGTGGTCGCGGCCGATCACGATCGGTGCCTTCACCTTGCCGCTCCGTACGAGTTCGTTGAACAAGAGTCCCGCCTTGTGGCGCTCGCCGAGGCCGAGCCAGCAGATGCGCGCGGGCAGGCCCTGGAACGCGATGCGCTCGCCCGCCATCTTGATCCAGCGCGCAAGCGACGCGTCGTGCGGGAACAACTTGAGGATCGCCTCGTCGGTCGTCTTGATGTCGGCGGGGTCGCCCGACAGCGCCACCCAGCGGAAGGGCCCGCGGCCCGTGCAGAACTGCGGGCGGATGTACGCAGGCACGAAACCCGGGAACGCGAACGCGTCGGCGAACCCGTGGTCGAGCGCGCGCTGGCGGATGTTGTTGCCGTAGTCGAACACCTTCGAGCCCTTGTGCAGGAACCCGACCATCAGGCGCACATGCTCCTCCATCGAGGCGCACGCAAGCTCCTGATATTCGGCCGGGTTCTGCTCGCGCAGGATGTCGGCGCTCTCGCGGCTCATGTCGGCGGGGTAGTAGCCCTCGAGCGGATCATGCGCGCTCGTCTGGTCGGTGAGCGTCTCGGGCACGATGCCGCGCGCGTCGAGGCGGCGCAGGAGGTCGACGATGTTGCCCAGCCAGCCGACGGAAATGCCGTTGTTCCTGCCTTCCTTCGCCTGCGCGGTCAGCTCGAGCGCGCGGTCGATCGCGACATCGATGTCCTCGTGCATCTCGTCGAGGTAGCGGTCGTGGATGCGCTTCTCGAGGCGCTCGCGGCAGATGTCGGCGATGAGGCAGGTGCCTTCGTTCATCGTGATCGCCAAGGGCTGCGCTCCGCCCATGCCGCCGCAGCCGCCCGTCACGTTCAGCGTGCCGCGCAGCGAACCGCCGAAGTGCTGGCGCGCGCATTCGGCGAAGGTCTCGTAGGTGCCCTGGAGAATGCCCTGCGTGCCGATGTAGATCCACGAGCCTGCGGTCATCTGGCCGAACATCATCAGGCCCTTCGCGGCGAGTTCGTCGAACTTCGCCTGCGTGGCCCAGTGCGGCACGAGGTTCGAGTTCGCGATGAGGACGCGCGGCGAGTCCTTCGTGGTGCGCACGATGCCGACGGGCTTTCCGCTCTGGACGAGCAGCGTCTCGTCGGGCGCGAGCGCCTTCAGGCTTGCGATGATCGCGTCGAACGCCTCCCAGCTGCGCGCGGCCTGCCCGCGGCCGCCGTAGACGACGAGGTTCTCGGGACGCTCGGCGACCTCGGGGTCGAGGTTGTTCATCAGCATGCGCATCGCGGCCTCTGCGGCCCACGACTTGCAGGTGAGGGTGTTGCCGCGCGGGGCGCGGATCACGCGGGCGGAGGCTTCGACTTGCGTGGCGGGCGTCGTCATGGCGACGAGTGTAGCGGGGGTGCCGCCGCGCTCAGTGCCGTGAAAATGCGCCCTTCGCGACCAGCGCCTCGATCGCGCGGATATCGGGCGACAGCACGCGGTCCTTCGACAGCTTCGCCACGACCTCACGCACCGCTGCGTGCGCCTTCTCGACGCCTGCGCCCGACTTGAGCGGCCGATGCGCCTCGAGCGCCTCGGCCATGACGAGGAGCTCGATCGCGATCACGCTTCGTGCAAGCGCAACGCTTCGCGTCGCCTTCAGCGCGCTCGTCGCGCCGAAGCTGTTGTAGTCCTCGATCCCGGCGCTCGTCGGGATGTTCGTCACGCTCGCGGGGGTGGCGTTCCCCGCGAGCTCGTTCACGCACGCGGCGGCGGCGTACTGCGCGATCATCAGTCCGCTCTCGACGCCCGGGTCCTTCGCGAGATACGGCCTGTGCGCGACGAACTGGTCGAAGCCCGACACCACCCAGAAGGTGCGGCGCTCGCTGATTCCCGCGACATGGCTGCACGCGACTGCGAGGAGGTCGAGCGCGATCGCA
>JBIKWD010000141.1:0-8909 GCA_044356505.1 Phycisphaerales bacterium | reverse complement strand
TCGAAGGGCGCCGTGTTCTTCGGCGGAACCGCGACGGCCTCGATCGCCGTCACCGCCGGCCTCGCCACGCTGTCCTTCTTCGCCATCCTCTACCAGTCGATGCGCGACCTCGGCGTGAAGGGCTTCCTCGAGCACATGTGCGGCGGCAAGGAGCTGCTCGAGGGACCGAAGGGCCTGCTTGCCGTCGTCCCGATCATCTTCGTGATCGAGATCCTCGGCCTCGTCATCAAGCCGGGCGCGCTCGCCATCCGACTCTTCGCCAACATGCTCGCGGGTCACACGCTGCTGGCGACCATCTTCATGTTCCCCGGCATGGCGCTCAAGGCGGGCCTCCTGCTCGGCGTTCCGATCGGACTCGTCTCCGTCGGCTTCGCCGTCGCGATCTGCTTCCTCGAGCTGTTCGTCGCCTTCCTCCAGGCCTTCCTGTTCATGTTCCTCACCGCAGTGTTCATCAGCCTCATGAGCCACCACGATGAGCATGGCCACGACCATGCCCACGGCCACGAGGGAGACCACGGGCATGGCCACGGCCACGCCCACGCGCACTGAACCCGTCCAACACCGGGCCCGTGGGAGGCCCGGCTGAATGATTCCAATCCTTCAACCGGCGCGTCCCACGGCGTCCGAGCACAAGCCAAACCCTTTGGAGCACAGTCAGAAATGAGCAAGATCAGCAAGTTCCTCCCGTTCGCCGCCTGCGGCGCAGCCGCTCTCCTCGCCTCGTCCGCGTTCGGCCAGTCCGACGCTGAAGCCGCCGCCGCCGCCGCCGACGCTGCGAACGCGCTCGCGAAGTCGGGCACCATCACCACCGGTCTCGCTGCGCTCGGCGCGGGTCTCGCCGCCGTCGGCGCGGGCCTCGGCATCGGCCGCATCGGTGGCAGCGCCGTCGAGTCGACCGCCCGCCAGCCCGAGATGGCCGGCAAGATCCAGACCCAGATGATCATCTCCGCCGCGCTCATCGAAGGCGTCGGTCTGTTCGCCGTCGTCGTCGGCGTGCTCGTGATCGTCCTCTGATCGGCGTGATCTAGGTCTTTCGGCCTTCGCCGGGGAAACCCGGCGAAGGCCATTCCGCGCGAGTCCCGGCGACGGGCGCACCAAGTCAGGTTTCGACAGGCGTGTCTTGAGAGACATGTCCCGACAGGAATGCATGCTATGACCGCAATCCTCGCAGCCAACCCGCTCTCTCCCGACGTGATCGGCTACACCGTGTCGGTCGTCGTCTTCCTCATCTTCTTCACGATCGCAGCGCGGCTGGTGTGGCCGAAGATCATCGGCGGGCTCGACGAGCGCTACGCCAAGATCCGCCACGAGATCGACGCCGCCGAGAAGGCCCGTCACGAGGCCGAGAGCGCGCAGAAGAAGTTCGAGGAGAAGCTGCGGCAGGCGCAGGAGGAGGCTTCCCGCACGATCGAGGAAGCGAAGTCGACGGCCCGCAAGGTCGCCGACGAGCTTCGCGCCAAGAACGATGCCGAGCTCGCCGACATGAAGTCGCGCGCGCTCGCCGACATCCAGGCCGCCCGCGAGAGCGCGGTGCGCGAGCTCAACGAGCACGCCGTCACCCTCGCTGCCACCATGGCCTCCAAGATCCTCCGTCGCGAGGTCGGCGCCGCCGATCAGTCGCGTCTCGTCGCAGAGAGCCTTGCCGAGCTGTCGCGCGGCCGCAACTGAACGAACCGAAACGCGCACCGCGCCGAAACACATCGATCCATGGCAACCACCCAGCACATCGACGAAATCGCGAGCGTCTACGCCGCAAGCCTCCTCGAGGTCTGCGACAAGCAGGGCGGCAACGCCGTCGCCGAGAGCTGCGCGGCCGAGCTTTCTGCCCTCGCCGAGATGGTCCGCGCCGACAAGCGCTTCGCGGAGTTCCTCAAGACCCCGATCATCGGAGCGGCCGCACGCCGCGCGTCGATCGACCGGATCGTCAAGGGCAAGGTCTCCGACCTCGTCTACCGCTTCGTCATGGTCGTCGCCGCGCACGGCCGCGCCGGCCGCCTTGCCGACATCGCGGAGGCGTTCGACGGCCTGCTGCAGGCCCGGCTCGGCCGCATCGAGGTCGACATGTTCACCGTCACCGGACAGGCCGCGCCCGACGTCGTCGCGACCGTCAAGGGCGGCGTCAAGGAGGCGTTCGGCAAGGACGCCGTGATCCACCAGTACGCCGATCCCAACATGATCGGCGGAGTCAAGCTCCGCATCGGCGACCAGCTCATCGACGGCTCGGTCGAGACCCAGCTCCGCAACATGCGCGACGCGGTCGCCGCGCGCGGCACGGGCGCCATGCGCTCGCGCCTCGGCGACTTCCTCGCATAACCAATCCCGCACTCAGCTTCTCCCACGCCGGGCCAACGCCCGCAATTCAGAGGACCCACCCGTGAAGATCAAGAGCGACGAGATCACGACAGTCATTCGCCAGGAAATCGAGCAGTACTCGGGCAAGCTCGAGATCTCCGAAGTCGGCCAGGTGGTCGAGGTCGGTGACGGCATCGCCCGCGTCTACGGCCTGTCGAAGGCGATGGCCGGCGAGCTCATCGAGTTCCAGGGCGCGGGTGGCCGCGTCATGGGACAGGTGATGAACCTCGAGCTCGACACCGTCGGTTGCGTGCTCTACGGCGACTCGACCGCGATCCGCGAAGGCGACACCGCCCGCGCGACCGGCAACCTCCTCGAGGTGCCCGTCGGCCCCGAGCTGCTCGGCCGCGTCGTCGATCCGCTCGGCAACGCCATCGACGGTGGTCCCGCGATCAACGCGTCGGGGCGCCAGAAGGTCGACATCGTCGCCCCCGGCATCGCCGCGCGCCAGCCGGTGAAGGAGCCGCTCCAGTTCGGCATCAAGGCCGTCGACTCGATGGTCCCCGTCGGCCGTGGCCAGCGCGAACTCGTCATCGGCGACCGCAAGACCGGCAAGACCGCCGTCTGCCTCGACGCCATCATCAACCAGAAGCAGTACTGGGGCACCGAGGACGCCGTGGTCTGCATCTACGTCGCGGTCGGCCAAAAGGACTCGACCGTCGCGGGCGTCGTCGAGACCCTGCGGAAGAACGGCGCGATGGACTACACCATCGTCGTGAACGCAGGCGCGTCGGCCGCTGCGCCGCTCCAGTACATCGCTCCGTACGCGGGCTGCGCGATGGGCGAGTACTTCATGTGGCAGGGCAAGAACGGCAAGACGCCGAAGCACGTCCTCTGCGTGTACGACGACCTCTCGAAGCAGGCCGTCGCGTACCGCGAGCTTTCGCTCCTCCTCCGCCGCCCGCCGGGCCGCGAGGCGTACCCCGGCGACGTGTTCTACCTGCACTCCCGTCTGCTCGAGCGCGCCACCAAGCTCTCGAAGGAGAACGGCGGCGGATCGCTCACCGCGCTCCCGATCATCGAGACGCAGGAAGGTGACGTGTCCGCGTACATCCCGACGAACGTGATCTCGATCACCGACGGCCAGATCTACCTCCAGCCCGAGCTCTTCGCGGCAGGTATCCGTCCCGCGATCAACGTCGGCATCTCGGTGTCGCGCGTCGGTGGCAACGCCCAGATCAAGGCGATGAAGGAAGTCGCGGGCTCGCTCCGTCTTGACCTCGCGGCGTACCGCGAGCTCGAGGCGTTCGCCCAGCTCGGCACCGACCTCGACGCCGCGTCGAAGCGCCAGCTCGACCGCGGCGCGCGCATGGTCGAGCTTCTCAAGCAGGGCCAGTACAAGCCGTTCGACGTCATCGACCAGTGCATCTCTATCTTCGCCGCGTCGCGCGGCTTCCTCGACGACGTCCCTGTCGCCGCCGTGTCGAAGTTCGAGGACGGGCTCCTCTCGCTCTTCCGCGCCCAGAAGGCCGACCTCCGCGCGAAGCTCGCGACGGCGAAGAGCTTCAAGGGCATCGAGGACGAGTTCAAGGCCGCGGTCGCGCAGTACAAGAGCGGCTTCAAGGCTTGAGCGCCCGCTGCTGCGGCAGCGTCGTCAGATGGAATCAACGGCACCTTCAACGGCACCTTCAACGGCGGCTGCTTCGGCAGCCGCCGTTTCCTTTCCACAGTCCCCGAGAGAGGTGCACGGCACGTGCCAGTCAGTGCCAGGCACTGCGCGGCACGTGCCGTTCACAGGCTCAAGCGGCCGCTGCCCGAGGGATGAAGCCCGTTCCCTGCCGCGGAAGGAGTGTGGGAGAGGTGCACGGCACGTGCCAGTCAGTGCCAGGCACTGCACGGCACGTGCCGTGCGCCGTTGGTTACTCCTTCGACTTCGCCCGTTTCTGCTCGCGCGGCGCGCCCTTGCCGACGGCCGCACCGACCGCGATGCCGGCGATGCCGGCTGCAAGATTGCCCCACTCGAACCAAGCCGGGGTCTCGCTCCACTGCGCCGCCTGAAGAGGCCCGAGGCCCGCGGGACGCTCTTCCGGGCGGTCCTTGAGACGCGCCTCGCGCGCCTCATCGAGGAGTCCGAGCGCGGTCAGGGAGCCGACGGCCCCGACGAGCACGCAGAGAAAAAGCACCGCCGCCGATCCGCCGATCCGCATGGCTGTGAAGCCACCGAGAAACGCAGCGACGGCGAAGACCCCGAGCCCGACGACGCAGAACTTCTCCGAGGCGACCCACGAGTCGCCCTCGAAGCAGAACTCCGTGCCCGCGAGCACCATCACGGCGGAGAATGCGGCAAAGACGGCGGCCATCATGACGAGGTAGCCGAGGACCACGCCCAGTGGAACGCGGATGATTGCGCCGAGGCAGCCCATGGATCAGCTCCTTCGTGGAAACGGTTCGGGCCTGAGCGACGCCGCTAGGCTCTCGAGCGCTGCGTGCACGCCGGCCGCGGCGATGCGCGCCTCCATCATCGGCCCGCCGCGCGCGTACGACTGTTCGGGAAGCTGCGGGACATGTATGAATCCCGCGCGGCCGATGCGTCCGTCGGCGAGCAGACGGTACATCAGCTCGTTGCACAGGAAGCTTCCCGCGGAAAGCGAGAGCGTCGAGGGAACGCCGGCGTCGACGCATGCCTGCGCGAGTTCGCGAACGGGAAGGGTGGCGAAGATCGCATCGGGACCTCCCTCGATCACCGGCTCGTCGACCACAAGCACGCCGGCATTGTCCGCAATTCGTCCGTCGCGGAGGTTGACGGCGATGCGCTCGAACGTGATCGTCTCCGCCCTCGCGCTCTCGCCCAACGCGACGACAGCGTCCGGCCGGAGGGACTCGATCATCGGCGAAACCCTGTCCCATGCGCTGCCCGCATCGACGCCGCCGACGACCGGCAGCGTGGCGTAGGCACGGCCGCCGTGAGCGCATGGCATCGACTCGAGAAGCTTCGCGATCGCCATCGTCGGATTGACATGGCTTCCCCCGAAGGGTTCGAAGCAGGTCACGAGGACGAGGGGACGGCCGGCGCTCATTCGCCGATGTCCTCGGCCCAGAGGTCGGGCTTCTCGCGCTTCATGCGCTCCATGAGCGCGACGCAGCGCGGGTCGTCGACGACGAGCAGCTCGATCCTCTCGTGGCGCATCCAGTCCTCGGCGCCCATGAAGGTGCGGTTCTCGCCGATCACCACGCGCGGGATCTTGAAGAGGATCGCGGTTCCCGAGCACATCGGACACGGCGACAGCGTCGACACGAGCGTGAGCGTCCGCCAGTCGCGGCGCCGGCCCGCGCGGCGGATGCAATCGACCTCGGCATGTGCCGTCGGATCGCCCGACTGCACGCGCTGGTTGTGGCCGGCGGCGACGACCTCGCCACGCGCGTCGAGGAGCGAACTCCCGATCGGGATGCCGCCTTCGCGCCAGCCCTTCTCGGCCATCTCGATGGCGACGTCCAGTCCGCGCTTGATCCAGTCGGGCTCGATCATGTCGTCACTATCGTCCTTTCGCGGGATCGGGCTTCACGGGAGTTCGCCCTGCACGGGCAGCGCCGCCGGCCCGCCGTAATCGGTCGAACGGAGGATGTAGAGCGCGTGCTGCGCGCGGCTGCAGGCCGTGAGGATCGCTTCGTAGGAGACGTTTTCGGCGCTTCCACGCACGTCGTGCAGGATCACAGCGGGCGCCTCGAGCCCCTTGAAGCGGTGCAGTGTTTCCCAGCGGATCGCGGGCACATCCAGCTCCCCGCGCTCGAAGGACTCGGCGAGGTTGACGAGCTGGAATCCCCCGACGCGGTCCTCGCCGGCGAGACATCCGCGGTCGCGGCGGAAGGGCGACAGGATCATCACGTCCTCCGTCCGGACGCCCTCCGCGTCGACGAGATGCTTGATGATCCGCGTGATGGCCTTGCGCTGGCCAGCCGCATCGTCGGGCGCGAACTCCGCGACGACGACAGGCTGTCCTTCGCGAACCGAGGGCGGCGCCTCGATGCCCTCGAGCCGCGATGGGTCGAGCGACCTCAGGAAGCCGGTGATCGAGACCGAGTTGCGCAGGTTCTCCCGCAGGACAAGCGGCCGTCCGAACCGTCGCTCGATCCCCGAGGGATCGCACCGGTGGTAGATCGCCTGGTTCGGGTCGTGGAAGAAGGCGATTCTCGCGTTCGGCCCCGCAAGTGCATCGAGGGCATCGAGCATCGCAGGCGTGAAGTCCTGCCCCTCGTCGATGACGATAGAGTCGAACGCGCCGAGTTCGCCGGCCCGCGCAGCATCGGCGAGCGTCGCGATCATCGCGTCATAGCGCTCGCCGGCCGCGAGCGACGATGGAGGCGTGCGTCCGAGGCCGTTGGTGACGCTCTCCGCGAGGGCGTGCAGGTTGGCGACGACGACCTTGTCCGCCCGGATCGCGCGGAGCGGCGTCGCATTGTCGACCGGCCGCGCGCCGCACGCGCGCCCAAGCACGATCGCGAGCGGCTCGTTGAAGCACGTGACGAGCGTCCGTCGCCCCTCGGCGATCTCGCGGCGCGCGCGATAGAGCGCGGCGTACGTCTTTCCCGTGCCGGCAAAGCCCTCGATCTGCACGCGGTCGAGTCGGTAGGTTGCATCGACGATCCCGCGCACGGGACGCATGACGTCGTGCTCGACGACGCGGGCGTTCATGATCTCGTCGCGGACGTAGAGCGCCGACTTCATCGTCGGGAGGATGTGACGCTCGACGATCTTCCGCATCGGAGAACGCTCGCCACGGGGAACCTCGGGATACTTGCTGGTGAGCGCCCCGAACATTCCCTCGAGGTCGCGGAGCAGCTTCGCGGGATTGCGGCACTGCGCCGCCCCAAGCAGGTGATTGCGCGCGCTCATCGGAATCGTGTTGAAGTCGACGTGGGTGTCGACGAGCGCGAGGAACCAACCGTGCAGGTACGGCGGGTAGCGGTCGTCGTGGCTGCCGTAATGGGCCAGCGCGCGTACGAGCGCGCGCGTGGAGCTGATCGCCTGCGAGGGCGCGTCGCGATCCAGGGCGCGCCGCTCGTCGCGGACCACCCGGTGCCAGCCGTGCTCCGCGTCGAAACCGCATTCGCCGCCCTTCACCTCGATGGTGACGAGCCCGCGGTCGGGATCGATGACCACGAAGTCGAGTTCGCGCGTTCCGACCTTGTCGGGATCCTGAACGAGCAGATTCTGGACGACGATCCACGGACGGTCGGCCAAGGCGTCCTCAAGGCACTTGCGCATGACGAGCTCGGGCTCGTTGGAAGCCCTCTCCTCGCCCTCGCCTCGAATCTCGTAGGGGACACTCGGAAAGAAAGTCGCCATTCGTGCGCGCAGTGTAGGGGTGCACGGCACGTGCCGCGCAGTGCCTGGCACTGCCTGGCACGTGCCAGGCACCATCTCCGATTCGGCATAAACATCTGTTAAAAAGATACTTACGACACTCTGGCTGCGTGCACGGCACGTGCCGTCCAGTACCTGGCACTGCACGGCACGTGCCAGGCACCTCAAAGAAGGAGGCACCTCAAAGGAAAGGGCCGCTGCTTTCGCAGCGGCCCTGTGTTGCCTCGTCGGCCTGTCCAGTCCTTCTCGACTCGCCGCTCACTTGTCGTTCGCGGCCTCGTCCTCGTCTTGCCCCTCGTCATGGAACCGCAGCGCCTCGCTGTCTGCATCCGAGTTGTCGTAGTGCTTCTGGAACACCGTTCCCGAGGCCTCCGCCTCGTCGCGCATCTCCTTCATGCGCGCCCAGTCCTCCATCGTCACGACGACCTCGCGCGCGACCGAGCCCTTGTGCTCTCCGAGGATGCCGGCGTGGCCCATCTGGTCGACGAGCCGCGACGCGCGTCCGTAGCCGATCGCGAGCCGGCGCTGGAGAAGCGACACGCTGCCGCGGCCCGACTCGATCATGATCTCGACCGCGCTGTCGAACAGGGGATCGCGCTCGCCGCCTGCGTCGCCGCCGCCCTCGCCCGAGCCGCCATCGCCGCCGCTCGCCACCTGGCCGGAGCGAATCGTCAGGAGCTGGCGCTCGAAGCTCGGCGCGGCGACCGTCTTGAGGAACTTGGTGACCGCGCGGGCCTCCTTGTCCTCGACAAGCGTGCCCTGCGAGCGCCGCGCGTCGGTCTGGCTCGGGGTGACGACCAGCATGTCGCCCTGGCCGAGCAGCAGCTCCGCGCCCTTCTGGTCGAGCACGATGCGGCTGTCGGTGCCCGACGCCACCTTGAAGCTCACGCGGCACGGCATGTTCGACTTGATGAGGCCCGTGACGACCGTCGCCTGCGGGCGCTGGGTCGCGAGGATCAGGTGGATGCCGACCGCGCGCGCCTTCTGCGCGATGCGCACGATCGACTGCTCGACCTCCTTGTTGGTCATCATGAGGTCGGCGAGCTCGTCGATTACGAAGACCATGTAGTGCATCTTCTTCGGGATCTTCGCCCACTCGACATCGTCGGCCGGGCTGAGGCGCTCGCGGAGCTCCGCCTCGCCGAGCTCGTTGAAGCTGCGGATGTCGCGGACGCCCGCCTCCTTCAGGAGTTCGTACCGCTCCTCCATCTTCGTGACCGCCCACTCGAGGATCGCCGCGGCCTTCGACATCTCG
>JBIKWD010000140.1:0-8989 GCA_044356505.1 Phycisphaerales bacterium | reverse complement strand
CAGGCGCGGGGCCGCGTGGAACACGAGGCCCGCACGAGGCGGGTGCACGGCACGTGCCAGTCAGTGCCAGGCACTGCACGGCACGTGCCGTGCAGTGGTCGTAGGATGACACGCGCGTGCCTGTCCCCCCTGCAGCAACCGCCGTCATCGACGCGCTCCTCCCCGAGAACCTGCGCCGCATCCTCGCGGCGCAGGCGGCCGAGGACGACGGTCTCGCAGCGCAGCTCGAGGACGTCGCCGTCGCGGCCGACCACCGCAAGTCGACCGCGCTCTCCCGGCGCCGCGCCGTGCTTGCCCGGACGCTCGAACCTCACGCCGACCTCATCCGCTCGGCATCCGAACTCGCCGGCCTCGACGAACTCATCGCCTCGGGCGACGCCGAGATGGCGGCGCTCGCGAAGACCGAGCGCCACGCGCTCGACGCACGCTGCCGCGAGCTCGCGCAGGGAATCGTCAAGGCCCTCGTCACGAGCGACGAGGCCGCGATTCCGAGCTTCGTGCTCGAGGTCCGCATGGGCGTCGGCGGCGACGAGGCCGCGCTCTGGGCGGGCGAGATCTTCGAGATGTACCGCGCCTACGCCGCCCGCCGCGGCTGGCGCTTCGAGGTCGTCGAGACGAAGCCGGGCGACGCGGGCGGCCTCACCCACGCGATCGCAACGGTCGAGGGCGCCGGCGCGTTCGCGGCGCTCCAGTTCGAAGGCGGCACCCACCAGGTGAAGCGCGTGCCCGCCACCGAGGCGCAGGGCCGCATCCACACCTCGACCGCCACCGTCGCCGTGATGCCCGAGCCCGAGGAAGTCGACACGGCGCTCGACCCCGCCGAGGTCAAGGAGATGGTGACGACCGCGCAGGGCCCGGGCGGGCAGAACGTGAACAAGGTCGCGACCGCGGTCCACCTCATCCACATGCCGACCGGCCTCGAGGTCCGCATGCAGGAGACGCGCTCGCAGGGCCAGAACCGCGAGAAGGCGTGGCGGCTCCTCCGCGCGCGCGTCTACGAACAGCGCAAGCGCGAGGCAGACCTCAAGCGCCTCAGCGAGCGCCGTTCGATGATCGGCACCGGCGACCGCGCCGAGAAGATCCGCACCTACCGATTCAAGGAATCGGTCGCCGTCGACCACCGCGTCGAGCAGGGCTTCGCGCTGCCGAAGCTGCTCGCCGGCGACCTCGACCCGCTCGTCGACGCGCTCGCCGCGAAGGATGTCGCAGAGCGGCTCGCGGCGCTGTAGACGAAGGCCTGCGTTGACCGCAGGCTCACGCAGCCTTGAGGCGCGTGCTGAGCTCGGTACGGCTGTGGACGCCGAGCTTCTTGTAGATTCGCTTCGAGAGCGTGACGACCGTGTGCTCGCTCAGCCCCAGTTCCTGCGCGATCTGCGGCCGCGACCTGCCGGCTTCAAGCGCCCGCGCAACCTGGAGTTCGCGGGGCGAAAGCACCATGCTCGCCGCGTTGCAAAGCAGGTCCCGATGCTCGTCGAACATGGTCTGCTCGACCATGAAGACCTCCGCCATCGGAAGCTCGGGCTGGTTGAGCTCCCGCATCTCGAAACCGAGGTGGTAGCCATGCTTCTCCACCGAATCCCCCGACTCCCGCGCACGCCGCTCGGCCGCGACGAGCAGCGCATAGGCGCTGCGGAACGCGTCACGCACCGCGCAGGCGTCCTCCGCCGTCAGCACGACGGAGGTGACGCCGTGGATCGCGACCCCGCCCTTCTCGTTCGGGCGCCGGATCGAGTCGCAGCCATCGATCACGCTCCTGCTGTACTCGCGCATGCCCTGCTCGACCTCCCGCATCAGGTCGCGGTCGAGATCGGACGACTTGTCGAACGAGATCACCAGCCGCTCCATCGCGGCCCGGTAGCGGATCTGCTTCGTCCTCGCGTTCATGCGCTGCTTCCCGACGAGGCCCACCGCCTCGAGGCGGTCGAGCGCCTCCTGCGTTTCCGCAAGCGACGAGCGCGACTCGAACGCCAGCTGGGCGACGGTATGACCTCGCTGGCTACGGCGGAGAATCTCCCAGCGCTGCATCGTGCGGATGTCGCGGAGCACATGCACGAGGCCTGGCGCGGAGATCGAGAGCGATTGGGACTTCATGGCGGTTCCGATTCGTTTCGCGGGTCTTGCCGTACGCGGCCGACCGGCACAACGACTGTGCCGCGATCCATGCCGTGCGGGCCCCTTCACTCCAGACCATGGCGGCGCCCGCGTGCATTCCAAACCCGGAACTGGAACGGAGAATAGGAAAGGGTGGACCTGCGCGGGCCGTCCGATGTGCGCACGGGGATTCGAATCCTGCTTGCGCTTCGTCCGGTGCCCGCGATCTCCGGGAGTTGCGTCGTCGCGACCCGTCCCCGATCAAGGCACATCTCGACCGCAGCGCGATGCATCATGGCGCCGGAGACGAACGCTTTGCTCCGACACGACCGAAAACGCGCGCGAGGATCGCTGCGCGACGATGCGTTCGTGCCATCAGCAAGGCACACGAATGCATGAGAGTCGCCGAATCCCGACAGACGCCGTTGAATGCTGAGCAATTCAATCTGACTCTTACGCTGTAGCCCTCGGAAGCGGCTTTCGAGTGTCGAAAGTCGATCCGCCTCTCTCCCTCTCTCCCCGCGAGTCGCACACGGCCTGGACACCCCAGCGCCGTGGACGCCTCACCCAACCAAGTCGGAGCCGCCCGGAACAGCGCGCTTCGAAGAAAAGAATAAGGAACAGCACATGAAGCACGCAACCCTCGTCGCCCTCTCGCTCGCCCTCGCGACCTCCGCACACGGTGAACTCATCGCCGGATGGAACCTCGCCCTCTGCCCGGACGGCGCGCAGACCTACGCCGCGACCGCTGCGGCGGGCGGCGTGACCGGCATGACCATGACGCGCGGCGCCGGCCTCGGCGTGGCCTTCGCGACCCAAGGCAACTTCAATGCCTGGGGCTGGAACCAGGAGGCCGCCGACTACCTGAGCTTCGGCTTCACCGTCGCGAACGGCTCGTCGGTCAACCTCTCGACGCTGCAGATCGGCACCCGCTCCGAAGGCGGCGCCCCTGGCGTCCTCGCGCTGCGCTCGAGCGTGGATGGCTTCGGCTCCGACCTCTTCATCTTCAATCAGGCGGCGACCGACGGCGGCGTGTGGGGCCCGGGCGCCGGATTCATCTTCAGCGTCATCGACCTGAGCGCGCTGACGAACCTCACCGGCACCGTCGAGTTCCGCATCTACCAGGTCGGCAACACCGCCGCGAACGGCGGCACGCCGCAAACGAACCGCCACTTCCGCCTCACCAACTACTTCTACGGCGGCATCGACCAAGGCGACATGAGCTTCTCGGGCACGGTCGTGCCCGCGCCGGGCGCGCTCGCCCTCCTCGGCCTCGGTGGGCTCGTCGGAGGCCGTCGCCGCCGCTGACGCGCGGCGCCGAGGCTCTCGTTCCGACGGAAATCAACCCAGGACGCGCGGTGCTCGCCGCGCGTCCTGGCTTTTTGCTCCGAACGCCGAGCACTACACCTCGACCGGCTCGTCGCTCGAACGCTTCGCGCCCCACTGCTTCGGCTTGCGTCGCTCGGGCGTCCAGCCGCCCTTCACGCGTACGCCGTTCGCGCCCACGAGCCGCCGCAAGGCGTCGAGGAGCGACGGCTCGGGCACCACGCGCAGGCGATGCGAATGGAGCGTCGTGCGCCGCGTCTCGCGGTCGAGGTGGACGACGACGTCGACGGGACGGCCATCGGCGAGCGCCGCCGCGCCCGAGGCCTGCTTCAAGAGTCCCGCGACCATCTCGAGCGTGCCCTCGGCGGCCTGCTCGAGGTCGCCCGAGCAGTCGACCGCGACCTCGAGGCGCGTGCCGAGGTGGCGCTCCGCCTCTTCCATCGCGATCACGCGGTCGACGATGATGTTCGGCTCGCCGCGCGCGCGGTCGACCGCGCCGACGAGAAGCACCGCGCGGTCGTTCTGCACCAGGTGACCGAACTTCGCGAACGCATCGGTGAACAGCACCGCATCCATCGTCGCCTCGCGATCGGCGAGGCCGAGCACCATCATCTTCGAGCCGGGGTTCTTCCCCTTCTGCGTGACGACGACGCGCGAGCGCGCCACGAGCCCCGCGACCACGCACGGCGTGTCCTGCGGCGCCTCCGCGAGCGTCTTCACATCGGCGGTCGCGAAGGCGTCGACCTGCGTGCGCCAGTTGTCGAGCGGGTGGCCCGAGACATGGAAGCCGAGCGCCTCCTTCTCGAAGCGCAGCACCTCCATCGGCTCCCACGGCGCGACCTTGCGCAGCGTGTTCGCGCCCACGGACGCGCTCTGCCTGGGTACCGCCGCCTCGAACGCGCCGAAGAAGGTCTCCTGCCCGCCCGCGCGGTCCTTCGCAAGGCTCTGACCCGCGGAAATCGCTCCCTCGAGGCTCGCGACCATCGCAGCGCGCTGGTCGGTGCCGTGCAGCGAGTCGAAGCATCCCGCCTTCACGAGGCCTTCGAGGCCCGCCTTGTTGATCGACCGGCTGTCGACCCGCTCGCAGAACTCGAAGATCGACTTGAAGTGCCCGCTCTTGCGGCGCTCGTCGATGATCGCGCGGATCGCGCCACCGCCGATCCCCTTGATCGCCTTCAGGCCAAAGCGGATGTGCCCCCGCCACGCGTGCGGCTTCTCGCCGGGCGGATAGACGACCGCGAAGTCCTCTTCCGAGAGGTTCACGTCGGGGGCGCGTACCTCGACGCCGATGTGCGGCTTCTTGGACGCGTGGTCGGGATAGATCAGCTTGCGGCAGTCGTCGAGATAGACAGACCACTCCTCGATCTTGCGCGCCTGGCTTTCGAACGACAGCACCGCCGACATGTAGTGCGCGGGGAAGTAGGTCTTCAGGTACGCGGTCTGGTACGCGATGATCGCGTAGCCGGTCGAGTGGCTCTTGTTGAAGCCGTAGCCTGCGAACTTGAGGATGAGCTCGAAGAGCTCGACCGCCTTCGCCTCGGGCAGGCCGCGCTCGGCCGCGCCCTTCACGAAGTCGGCGCGCGCGCCGTTGATCGTGTCCTGCTTCTTCTTCGAGATCGCCTTGATGACGGTGTACGCGCCGCGCAGCGGAATGCCGCCGAGGTGGTGCAGCACCTGCATCACCTGCTCCTGGTACACCATGATCCCGTAGGTCTCGGCCGTGAAGCGCTCGACGACGTCGTGCACCTTCGGCACGGCCTGCCGCCCGTGCTTGCGCGCGTTGTAGTCGGGGATCAGGTCCATCGGACCCGGCCGGAAGAGCGCGTTCGCCGCGATGAGGTCCTCGAGGCGGTCGGGCTTCATGTCGACGAGCAGCTTCTTCATGCCGCCCGACTCGAACTGGAAGATGCCGTTCGTGTCGCCGCGGCGGAAGAGCTCGAGCACGCGCTGGTCGTCGAGCGGAATCCTGTCGAGATCCAATGGATCGAGCACCGTCTCGCCAGCCGCCACGCGCCTCGCGTCGCCCTCGCGGCCGACCGCGCGGAAGATCTCGTCGGCAGGCAGCGTCTCGCGGATCAGCTTCTTCGCGAACTCGATCGTCGAGAGCGTGCGAAGCCCGAGGAAGTCCATCTTGAGAAGGCCGACCTTCTCGCAGGTGGGCCCGTCCCACTGCGTGACCGCCTCCTCGGCGCCACCCGCGGCGCGGCAGAGCGGCACGATGTCGTCGAGCGGCCGCGTGGCGACGATGACGCCCGCGGCGTGCACGCCCTGGTTGCGCGCGTGGTCCTCGAGGCCGCGCGCGTGGTCGAAGACGCGCGCGATCTTCGGATCGGCCGAGATCATCTGCGCGATCTTCGGCTCCTTCGCGATCGCTTCCTCGATCGTGATGTCGAGCTCGGCGGGAATCAGGTTCGCGAGGTTCTGGCCTTCCGCAGGCGTCAAGCCCATCACGCGCGCGACGTCCTTCACCGCCGCCTTCGCCTTCAGGCGTCCGAAGGTGATGATCTGCGCGACATGGCCGTACTTCTTGCGGACATGGTCGATCACCGACGCGCGGCCGTCCTGGCAGATGTCGATGTCGATGTCGGGGTATTCCGAGCGGTCGGGGTCGGTGAAGCGCTCGAAGAGAAGCCCGTACTTCTCGGGACACGCGTTCGAGAGGCCGAGCACGTAGCCCGCCATCGTGCCGACGCCCGAACCACGCGCGTTCGCGGGGATCCCGCGCTGCCGCGCCCAGTTCACGAAGTCCCACACGATGAGGAAGTACGCGCTGATCGACTTGTCGGCGAGGATCGACAGCTCGCGGTCGAGCCGCGCGCGGATCGCGGGCGTCACGCCGTCGTGGCCGTAGCGCCAGATCAGGCCCGCTTCGCAGAGGTCGCGCAGCGCGCGGTCGCAGCCGGTCTTGAGATCGGCGGGGCTTTCCTTGTCCTTCGTCGCGTCGAACGGCAGCGTCTCGAACAGGCGGCAGTACGCCTTGAACCACTCGGTGAGGTCGCCGTCCTTCCTTGGGTCGTACGTCGGCCCGACGCCAGGGTGCTTCACCTTGACGACCGGCGCGTGGTTCTCGCCCTTCGGCAGCTTCACATCGCAACGCGCCGCGATGCGCGCCGTGTTCTCGAGCGCCTCGGCGTCCTCGGCGTCCGGAAAGAGCGCGCGCATCTCCTGCGGGCTCTTCACGTAGATCGACTCCGGGTACTTGAGCCGGCCTTCCTCGTCCTTGAACTTCTGCATCGAGATGCAGCAGAGCGTGTCGTGGACGTCGTGGTCCTCCGCGCGGAGGAAGTGCGCGTCGTTGTCGATCACGAGCGGAAGATCAAGTTCCTTCGCGAGCTTGCGGAGCCACGGGTTGATCTCCTCCTGCTCGGGCACATGGCGCTGGAGCTCGATGAAGAAACGCGGCTCGCCCTTCTCGTTCGGCTTGAAGGTGGCCGCATGCCACCGCGCCTCGTCCACGGCGCGCTTCCAGAACACGGGGTCCTTGCCCGACTTCACGAAGTCGACGAGATGGCACGCGAGCGAGGAGTTCAGGTGGCCGTTGATCGCGATGATGCCGTCGGCCCATTGCGAGAGGGTCGACTTGTCCATGCGCGGCCTGTAGTAGAAGCCGTTCAGGAACGCGTCCGACGAGAGCTTGAGGAGGTTGCGCCATCCCGCGATGTTCTCGGCGAGGAGCACGAGGTGCCAGCCGCCGTCCTTCTCGCCCGTGTGGGTCTTGTCGCGGCGGTCGCCCTGCTTCCCGTCGCGGTCGACGGCGACGTACGCCTCGATGCCGAGGATCGGCTTGACGCCTGCGTCCTTCGCCGCGAGATAGAACTCCATCGCGCCGAACAGGTTGCCGTGGTCGGTGACGGCGACGGCGTCCATTCCCAGCTCCTTCACGCGCTTGAGCAGCTTCTCGACGGTGTTGCCGCCGTCGAGCAGCGAGTACTCGCTGTGCAGGTGCAGGTGCGCAAACTTGGGAATGCCGCCCGCGGCGGGCGCTGGTCCGTCAGCCATCGTTCTCATCCTCTGTGGAGTCGGCCCTCCGACGCGTCGCAGTCTACGGGAAAGCCCCTGCTTCCGAGCCGCGGAATCTCAGGCGCCTCCATCGCCGCGCGGCGGGATCACGCGCACGTTCTCGCGGCCGTGATCGACGCTTCGGGCCACCTTCACGCGACCGACGCCGAGGAGACGTCCCACGATCCAGAGCGCGAGCGCGAACGCGAACCACACCGCGCCGCATCCGAGCACGAGGACGAGCGCCACGAGCGCAAGCGCGATGATGACGAGCGCGACCGGCAGCGCGAGGACGAACGTGAGGATTCCGACGAGCGCGCGCTCGAACGGCCCCGCGTTCGGACGCACGCGCCATGGCGGGCGCACGCGGAAGCGCGACGCCGCGTCGCGGCCCACCGTGAACACGCGGAAGCCGCCGAATCCGTTGCCGGGTCCGCCTCCGAAGGCGCTCATGCAAGCCACCTCGCGCGCATCGCGCGCGCGACGGGGCCGGGCTTCCCGCCGCCGACCTCGTGCCGCTCGATGCGCACCACGGGCAGCACGCCCCAGCTCGAGTTCGTCAGGAAGATCTCGTCGGCCGCAAGCACGTCGTCGATCGACAGGTTCGCGCGCTCGACCGCGCGGCCTTCGCCCTCGGCCCACATGATCGCCTTCGCGCGCGTGCAGCCGGGAAGCACCGGCGCGCGCATCGCGCCCTCGGGCTCCTCGCCGCGCGCGAACGGAACGCGGAGGCGCCCGTCCTTCACGAGGAAGACGCTCGACACGCTGCCGCTTGCGAGATGGTTGGTGACGGTGAACCAGAGCGCCTCGGCGCAGCCGGCCTCGGCCGCGCGCTGCACGGCCGCGATGCGCGGCCAGTACATCAGCGTCTTGTGGCCGGCGAACGCGTCGAGCGGATTCGCGCGGCTCTCCGCGATCGACACGCCGACGCCCTTCTCGAAGAGCTCGTCGGGATAGCGCGTCGGCGGCTGCACGTGGATCGCGACGGTCGGCGTGGGTGGCGTCGCCTTCGCGCCCGCTGCGTTCGCGCCGGCGAACGGCCGCCCCATGTCCCCCGCCGTCAGCGTGACGCGGATGCGCGCGTCGCGCATGCCGCTCCTCGCAAGCGCCTGCTGCACGGCCTCGCCGAGAGGCTCGACCTTGAGCGGATCGAACAGCCGGAGTTCGCGCGCGCTCGTCGCCATGCGCTCGAGATGCGCCTCGAAGTCGAGGACGGCGCCCTCGCGCGCGAGCATCGTCTCGAAGAGACCGATTCCGTGCTGGAAGCCCGCGTCGAACAGGCCGACGCGCGCCTCGCCATCCTCGACGAACGAACCGTTGATCCACGCCGTCATGTGCCCGATGCTCCTTCGACGTTCGAGGGCATCCCCTCGGACCCGCGCGACACGCCCACGACTTCGGCGCGGCCGTTCAGGATCGAGATCGAGAGGTTGACGGACGCCCCGTTCGGGGCGCGGACCTCGACCGACTGCATCCACGGAAGCTGGCCGTTGGGTTCGACCGGACCACGCACCGCGAAGGCGAGCTCGCCGCCCGACGCGGACCGCACCGCCTCGGGCGCCATCATCGCGAA
>JBIKWD010000139.1:0-9001 GCA_044356505.1 Phycisphaerales bacterium | reverse complement strand
GCGAGAGGATCGCGCGGTAGCCCGAGCGGTGCGCGAGGTTCACCGCGGCGAAGGTCTCGCTGAGCGTGCCGATCTGGTTCACCTTCACGAGGATCGCGTTGCCGCAGCCTTGGTCGATCCCCTTCTGGAGGAACTTCGAGTTCGTCACGAAAAGGTCGTCGCCGACGAGTTGGATCTTGCCGCCGAGCCGGTCGGTCAGCTTCTTCCAGCCCGACCAGTCGTCTTCGGCGAGGCCGTCCTCGATCGAGACGATCGGGAACTTCGCGCACCAGCCTGCCCACATGTCGATGATCTCGTCGCTCGAGGCGATGCGGTCGGGGTTCGACTTGAAGAAGCAGTAGCCCTGCTTCCCCTTCGCCTTCGCTTCGTTCGAGAGCTCGCTCATCGCGGGGTCGAGCGCGATGAAGATTTGCTCGCCCAGCTTGTAGCCCGCCTTCTCGACCGCGAGCGCGAGGAGTTCAAGCGCCTCCTCGTTCGACTTGAGGTTCGGTGCGAAGCCGCCTTCATCGCCGACCGCGGTGGAGAGGTGCTTGTCGTGCAGGACCTTCTTGAGCGCGTGGTAGCACTCGACGCCCGCGCGCAGGGCCTCCTCGAAGTCGAAGAACCCCCACGGCTGCAGCATGAACTCCTGCATGTCGACATTGCTGTCAGCGTGCTTGCCGCCGTTGAGCACATTCAACATCGGAACGGGCAGCGTCTTCGCCGCCACCCCGCCGAGGTAGCGGTAGAGCGGCTGGCGCGTCGCCGCAGCAGCCGCGTGCGCGACCGCCATCGACACCGCGAGCGTGGCGTTCGCGCCGAGGCGCGACTTGTTCTCGGTGCCGTCGAGCTCGAGCAGCACCGTGTCGATCCCCTCCTGGTCGGTGGCGTCGAGGCCGAACACGGCCGGCGCGATCTCGTCGTTCACATGGTCGACCGCCTTCGTGACGCCCTTCCCGAGCCAGCGCGTCTTGTCACCATCGCGGAGCTCGACCGCCTCGTGCTCGCCGGTCGACGCGCCCGACGGCACCGCCGCCCGGCCTCCCATCCCGTTCTCGAGGACGACCTCGGCCTCGAGCGTGGGATTGCCGCGGGAATCAAGGATCTGACGAGCGTGGACGGATTCGATCGCAAAAGTAGACATGGGCGGGTAGCTCCGGGGTTCGGAGTCTACCCGCCCATTTGCCGTGCGGGCAGCGGTCAAACACTGCCTACGGAGAGCCGCCCGAGGCCGACTGGCAGGAAGTCACGCCAGCGGGCTCGAGCGTTCACTACTCGAACCAATCAGGGATTCCTCGCGACTCGGAACCCGACGAAGCTGTAGACGGACACATTGCCGGGCGGGAGATCCAAGCGATTGGAGGCACGCAGTTCGAAGGTACCCGAGTACCACGAGCCTCCTCGCAGCACGCGGTTCGCGCCCGTCGCAGGCCCCTGCGGGTTCTCCTGAGGGCTCGACGCGTAGTAGGTGCCCGAGTACCAGTCGGCCACCCATTCCCACACATTGCCCGCCATGTCGTGAAGGCCGAAACCGTTCGGAGCCTTTCCGCCCACGGGCCGCGTCTGCGCGCTCGAATTCGAGACGAACCACGCAAGCTCGCCGATCTGACCGTCGTCGCTCGTGCCCAGCGGCTGCTTGGGCCCGCCGTGGAACGCTGTCGTGGTACCCGCACGGTACGCGTACTCCCACTCGGCCTCGGTCGGCAGTCTCAGACCCGCCGCGTTCAGGAAGGGCTGGATCTTGTTCCAGGTCACCCCCTCGACAGGTCGGCTCGGCACCTCCGCCTCGGGCACCTCGGCACTCGGCGACTGGAAGTTTGAGAAGTTGAACCCCATCCGCGCCTTCCACTGCGCCTGCGTCACTTCAAAGCGACCGAGGTAGAACGGGCAGGTCAGCGTCACCTCGTGCACAGGGAGTTCGCGCTCTGTCAAGGGCCCGCAAGGCAACTGAATCGATCCCGAGCACCCCATGTCGAACGATCCCGGCGGGATCAACACCATCTCGATCTGGGTGAGGTTGTCGCGCACGCGCCACGGGAGGCCCGTCGCATGAATCGCCTTTCGCAGCGCGGCGTCGGTCACGACCGCAGGGTCAGGCGCCTGCTCGAGGACCGTCGCCCACGGAAGCGACCCGCAGACGGGCGCCCACGAGCACGGGACCGGGCCGCAGGTCGATCCCCACAGGGACAGGATCGCAGCGAGGTCGTCGCCGTCGACGACGCCGCTTGCGTTGATGTCTGCGGCACAGCCCTTGCAGTCGCCCCACTCGTCGAGCACCGCGGCGAGATCGGGCGCGCAGACCGCGCCGTCGCCGTTGACATCGGCGTTACACGCGGTCTGCGCATGCGCTGCGGGTGTTGCCAGCGCGAGCGATGCGCCGGCGACGGCCACGCCGATCGCGCAGCAGCCGCCGCGGAACGGCTCGACGGCGTCCCGCCACAACCGAGTGCGGTTCGTCGTGAACCTCGAAGGAATCAGGGGCGGGAAGTCGGCGCGGAGAGCGTTTCCGAGCCTCGCAGCGGCGATCAACGCGATCGCCGACAGGCCAAGGACGGCGGACTTCACGGTCGTGAAGCCGCCCTTGCGGAGTGGATGAGCCATGGTGGACTCAGCCTTTCTGCGGGATACACCCGCATGGATCGCCTCTCAGCGGACACGGCGAAACAAACAGCCGAATGCAACGTGGTTTGTGCAAGTCCGCGCGATCGATTGTTCGACTCCCGAAGACATGCAACGGCGGGGAGTCGTGGTTGAGAGCTGGCGGGAGAGGAGGCCAGCGAAGCCGTCATTGCGAATGTACGCGAATGACAAGCCTGATCAACTCAAAATCTGAGCAACGTCACATATTCGCTCGGGCCGAAGATCCGAGGGGCGCAAGGCAGGCAGCACCTCCTGCCCTGCCCGCGGCCGCCCGGCGCTCCGGCATCTCCGAAGCGCCCCGCCCGCTTCATTGATGGAAACTTGTCGCGCCGCCTACGGGCAGCCGCCCCACGCCGAGAGGATCGCGGAGAGGTCGCGCGCGCCCACCGTGCCGTCGCCGTCGAGGTCCGCCGCGCAGGCGGCTGTGCACGGGCCCCAGCCCGCGAGCGCCTGCACGAGATCACCCACGCCGACAGCACCGTCGCCGTCGAGATCCGCGGGGCATGGCGCCACGCATGGGTCGATGATGCCGAAGTTGGAGCCGACGCCGCCGGCTGCCGCTCGCCGCTTCGTCGGGAAGTGGAGGGAGCGGGTTCCATCTCCCTCGAGATCGGCGACCACCGCGAGGTCGGAGCTTCCGGTCCCGAGTTTCTCGGCGACCTTCTCCCACGACGCGCCCGCGTTCCGATGCAAGGCGGCGCAGAGTTCCGATCCGTACGGATCGCATGTCTGGAGAAAGAGCGTCTCGCTTCCATCGCCATCGTCATCGAACCACAGAAGCCCTGCCCCCATCTCGGAGCACGGGCCGCTGGATTGCGGACCAAAGGGAACCCATATGCCGCCCTGGTACCGCGCCGCCACGCGGCCTCCGATCGACCCGAGCGCAAAGAGCGAGTTCACGCCGTCGCCGTCGTCGTCGAAGAGCTGCAGCCGCCAGACATGCCCGTTTGTGAGGCTGCCGAGGTTGGTCCATCCGCTTCCGGTCCACTTCCGCACGCGCTGGAGGAACTGCCATGGGTCAAACCTCCCGAGTCCGACGATCAGGCTCGGCACGCCATCGCCGTTGTCGTCGAACATCACCGCCGAGTTGGCCCAATCTCCGCTGCCAGGGTTCATGCCCATCCAGGTCGAGCCGGTCCAGCGCGCCAGCTTTCCGATCGGTGCGCCACCGTTCTGCGAGAAATACCCACCTACGAACAGGCTGGCCTGCCCGTCGCCATCGTGATCCGCCGCGGAGATCACCTCGATCTGATTGTTGAACGCCCCGCCCAGCTGTGTCCAGGCTCCGCCCTTGCGCGACGGCGTATAGGCGGCAACCGTGACGACGCTGGCCGTCCATCCGGGATACCCCGCCGCGTAGAGCGAGGAGACTCCGTCGCCGTCGAGGTCCGCGACCTGCATCGCGGCGATGCCGTAGGGCCACGGAATCGCGATCGGCGTCCACGACGAGCCGTCGAACGCTGCGAGGAACGACGCGGGCACGCCGCCTGCCATGGTGAAGGTGCCGCGGACGACAAGCGAATCGACGCCGTCGCCGTCGTGGTCGAAGAGCACGGCCGAGCCCGCTTGCCAGTTGAGCCCGAGCGTCGCCGCGGGCGTCCCGATGGCGCTCCAGGCGGTGCCATTGAACGCGCCCGCGCGGTTCACGTTCACTGAACCAGCTTGGACGAATCCGCCGAACGCAACGATCTCCGATGTGCCGTCGCCATCGACGTCATGGCCGACGATTCCGCCGCTCGCATCCGAGTCGCCCCACCCGAGCCCGGTGTCGAGCCCGACCCAGGCGACGCCGTTCCATCGCGCGATTCGGCCGAGCGGCGTCGATCCCATTTGGCTGAAGAGGCCCGACGCGACGAGCGTCGGCTCGGAAAGCGCTCCGAAACCCACGACCTCGATGCGGGATGGCGACGAGTTGAACGCCCCGCCGACCGGACTCCACGAGACTCCGTGGTACGCCGCGACCTGCGGGGTCGTCCCTCCACCACTCAGTGGCGCGCGCAGCGCGAGGAGTTCGGGTGATCCGTTCCGATCGATGTCGGCGACGCGGAGCGACGCGATGGGGTCCGACCCAATCGGCCCGCTCGTGCCCGCGCCCGACGCCGAGGTCCAAGAGACGCCATTCCATCGCGCCATTCCCGTTGCGATCGGCGTACCCGACTGGCTGACGTTTGCGCTGGCGAAGAGTTCCATGCTCCCGTCGCCGTCCGAATCGTGCGCCGCAATGAGAATGCCGTAGAGGATGCTGGCATAGGAGACCGTGTAGCCAGGCGTGAGCGCCCTCCAGCCGCTCGGCGTCCAGCGGATGAGCGGGGATGTTCCTGCCGGGGACGGGTACGGCACGGACGCGATCAGGCTGGGCGTTCCGTCGCCGTCGTCGTCGAGGACAACCGCGTCGTCGATCATCCGATCGGCCGAGCGTGGGATCCAGGTTGAACCCGACCATTCGAGCATCCCGTACCAGGGGCCGCCCACTTCAAGCTGCAGCGACCCGAGCAGGATGAACGAAGGAACGCCATCGCCGTCGAAGTCGAACCGTTCGAACTTCTGCACGGTGCCCGTGAACGACGGCCCGAACGGCTGCCAACGCCCGTCGACGAGGCGGACGAGGCCCGCGTAGCCGATGCCCGACGCGGCACCCTCACCCGCGACGAACAGCGTGGGCACGCCGTCGCCGTCGTGGTCGATCGACGCGGCCGCAGTCGGCGCCTGGTCGAATCCGATCGCAATCTGCAGACCGTCCCGCCAGCGCAGTTCGGGGCAATCCGCGCGAGCCGGAGAAGTGATCATCGCACCGACCGATAGCAAGCCCAGGGAAAGGGCGCGAGCGTGAGTGTCCATGCCGTCCACTACGCATGACTGCACGCGCCATCACGCGCGATGCCGCCACTCGGGCGGATTTCCGCCGCGTCTCCGTCGACGCGTTTCGCGTCGCTCCCACGAACGGGGAGCGCGCGACCGGTTCACGCGTACGAATGCAACCCCGTGATCACGAAGTTGATCACGATCCAGTTGAAGAGCATCACCGCCGCGCCGACGAGCGCGAGCCAGGCGGTCCACATGCCCTTGTCCTTCGACTTCAGGCGGACGTGGACGAGAAGCAGGAACACGAGGAACGTGTTCAGCGCGAAGACCTCCTTCGGGTCCCAGCCCCACGGGCGGCCCCAGGAGTGGTCGGCCCAGATCGCGCCCATCACGATGCCCGCCCACAGGAGGACGAACGAGACCTCCATGAGCACCATCGTCACGCCGTCGAGGATCTCGCCGAAGCTCGCGCGGCCCTCGACCATGCGCTGCTCGCCGTGCGAACCGGCGACGATCAGGCTCGCCGCGCCGCCGACCTTCGCGTAGGCGGGCGCGCCACCGAACCAGCGGTGGACGATGTAGAGCGCGGCCGAGACCGCCGCCATGAAGATGAGCACGTAGCTGAAGATGATGACGTTGGTGTGGATGTAGAGCCACACGTCGTGCAGCACCGGCATCATGTTGGTGATGTTCGGGTTGAGCTGGACGGGCAGGAAGTGCGCGGCCATCAGCGCCACCATCGCGCTCACCGCGCCGCCGAGCGCGAACAGGCCGCGCATCGCGGTCTTGCGCGTGAACCACTCGATCACGATCGCGCCGAGGCAGCCGAACCACGCGCTCGTCGTCACCGCCTCGAACATGTTCGAGTTGGGCCAGCGGTCGGCGATGTACCAGCGCAGCATCACCGCGAAGGTGTGGAGCAGCACCGCGATCCCGAACACGCCGAAGCCGATCCAGGTGGCGCTGCGCCACTTCCAGACGAAGCCGAGCAGCAGGAACAGCGACGCCGCCATGTAGACGAGCCATACGCGCGTCATGTGGTCGTTCTTGAAGTACCAGTGCTCCCACGACAGGCGGTCCTGGTCCGGGTAGTTCGCGACGTCGATCGACGCGAGCTGCACGTTCAGCTGCCCGATCGCGGTGTTGACGCCCTTGGCGTCGTTGGCGAGCCACGAGTTGACGAAGAGCCGCCAGCCGTCGGCGACCGCCGCGCGCTGCTCGGGCGTCAGGTCCGTCGGCGGCTCGCCCTTCGCGGCGAGGAGCAGCATCGACCCCGGCACTGGCTGCTTGGCGCCGTCGGAGAACATCAGCTCCTCGATCCCGTGCCAAGGCTTCTGCAGGTCGCCGTCGCCGCGGGGAACGATGCGCAGCTGCGTAAGCAGGAAGCGCGGGTCCTTCACGCCGAGCGCCGAATCGATGGCGTCGACCACCTTCGCGGTGCGGATCAGGTCCTTGCGCATCTCGCGGAGGAGCGCGATGACCTCGGGCTTGACGATCGTCGTCTCGCTGATGAGCCCGTACTCCTCGAACGCCTTCATCCGCTCCTGGGTCTCGGGCGAGTTGTCGCTGCGAAGCACGGTCTCGATGATGCGCTTGCGCGGCCCGTCGCCCTTGACGTAGATCACGTCCGCGTCGCGGTAGGCGTCGGGACGGAACAGCATGTCGAAGTAGGTGAATAGCGGGTCCTGCCCGGCGATCGCGCGCGGACCCGCGACGAAGCCGACCATCTCGTTCGCGAAGCTCGAGAGGCTCTTGATGCGGCCGTCGTTCTGGACGGCGATCGTTCCGAGCGTCTTGAGGTCGATCGCCGAGGCGAGGTCGGGCTTGGGAGCCGAAGCGGTCGCGGGCGCCGCCGCGCCAGGCTTCTCGCCAGGCTTGTCGCTCGGCTTCTCGCTCGCGACAGGCGCGGCCGAATCCTGGGCCGCGGCCGCAAGGCCCGTCGACGCCAACACCGCCACCGAGACCGCGATCACGGCAACCATTCGAACCAAGAGGCTCATCGCTGCGCTCCTTCCGCGCCGCGGCCACGGGCGAGGCCCGCGAGGACCTCCTCCTGGCGGCGGCGCTTGATGACGGGCTTCACGTAGAACGCGTAGATCATGCCGAGGACGGCGATGCAGCAGCCGAGGAGCTGCGTGTAGACGCCGTTCCGGTTGCCGACGCCGAGCACGGTGTAGTTGAGGCCGGCGCTCGCGCGCTGGCCCTCGGCAGGCGTCTCGTCCGGCGGATCCCACTGCGCCTGGAAGTACCAGTACCCGTCGTGCTCGATCGGATCGTTGACGCTGACGGAGACCGGCTCCGTCCACGTCGCGTCACCCTCGTCCTTGAAGCGGACGCGGCTCGTGTAGTCGCGGATCGTTCCCTGCCGCCCCGTGAAGCCGCCGACGTGCGCGGTCAGCACGAACTCCTCGAGGCTGATCTTGGTCTCGAGCGGCAGCCGCTGGCGCGAGAACAGCAGCTCGACCTCGCGGCCGTCGGCGAGGCGGACCGTGCGCGGCTCGTACGGCGAACGACGCAGCACCCGCTCCGGCGAGTCGAACACCCAGCGGTTGAACGGCAGCCACTCGGGCTTTCCGTTCGGCGCTGCGAGCCGGATCTGCGAGAAGATCTCCATCGCGTCGCGCTCGCGCTGCTCCTTCGGAATCACGAGCGGCTTCGACTCGAAGACGGCGCGCTCCATCAGGTCCTCGACCACCACGGTGATTCCGCCGTCGAGCTTGACGGGCTGCTTCTCGCCGATGTCGACCACCTTCGTCTCGCGTCCGATCGAGGTGATGAGCCGCATGCGCCCCGTCTCGGGACCATGCACGATCGAGACGAGCGAAAGCCCGTTGCCGGGCGCGTAGGTGACGATCACCGAGTCGTCCTCGAGCTTCGGCGCGCCGTGGGCGTCGGACGCGTCGGGCGCGACCACGTCGCGCGTGAGCGTCGGATCGCTGAAGACCCAGCGACGGAAGACGCCCTTCGGCGTGCGGAGTTCCAGAATCGCGACCGAAACCGTCCGGCCCGCGACCGGCAGGTCGTCGCTCACGTTGACGATTCGGTAGGCGTAGGACGGCTTTCCATCCGGCCCCGCGGCGCCGTCGGGAACCTTGATCTCGACGAACGGCGCGTCGGGATTGGTCGCCGCCACCTCGCGGATCTCCTCACGCACGGTCACGCCCTGCGAGGGAATCGTGATCTCGATCGCCGGCTGCTGGGTCAGCGGCGCGAACTCCGCCTCGCTCGCGATCGACGCGAGCCGCAGCAAGCCGCCGTCGGCGCGGGAGCGCTCGCGGTCGAAGGCAACCAGCCGGTAGTCGCCGCGCTGGCCGCTGTCGCTCTGGATCGTCACGAACGCGACGGGGTTGAGCGGGGAGCCGGCGGGTCCCTCGACGAAACGGCTGCGCGGAATCGCATAGCGGAGGTAGCCGCTCACGTCGAAGACCACGTCGGGGAAGGGGTCCGCCGCGTCGACCGCCGGGACCTTGATGTCGAGCCCCTGCTTGGGAAGCTCGATGTCGCCGGCCATCTGGAACACCATCGACGGCTCTGCGACGTAGTCGTTGTACATCGGCATCCCGTGGATGGGACGCTCGAT
>JBIKWD010000326.1:0-2563 GCA_044356505.1 Phycisphaerales bacterium | reverse complement strand
CCGTGCATCACGATCTTCACGAGCACTTCGGGGTCGCCGTGCACGATCTCGCTTCCGCGCAGCGGCGGATAGACCGGCGGCAGGCCTCGACCGTTCGCCTGGTGGCAGCTCATGCAGTTCGAGTAGAGGCGCTTGCCGAAGTCGGCGAGGCTCTGTTCGGCGGGACGCGCGATCTTCGCGGGAACGAACGCGACGTCCTCGCGCCCCGGCCAGAAGAGGTTGCGGTCGACCGGAGTCGCGATCGCGAGGTCTGCGGGAACGCGGTCGAGCATCGCGAACCATCCGGCCGGCTCCGACGCGGCGAGGAGCTGCCTTGGCTCTTTCGCGTTGAGATTCTGCTTGGCGGCGATCCGCTCGAGCATCGCACGCGCAAGCCACGGCCGCTCGCGCGCGATCGACGCCGCGGTCGCGAGCGCATCGCGCAGCGTCGCGGGAGATGGAACGCCGGAGCCGTCGTCGAGGAGCGCGTCGGTGAACTCGGCGGCGAAGGCGCGCGCGGCGACCGAGTCTTCGGCGAGCACGTTGGCGGCGACGACCGCGGCGAGGAGGTCGCGCTCCGCGCCGACGAGCGACGCGAGCACGGCGCTGCGCATCGCCCGCAGGCCGATGTCGCGCCGCAGCGCGGGTTCGAGGACCGCGACGCGAAGCGCGGGGTCGAGCCGCCACGACGTCAGCACCGCCTGCACGCGCACGCGCGGATCGGCGTCCTCGATGGCGCGCGAGAGCAGGGCGGCGAGCGTCACGCTGTCGAAACTCCGCTCGGCGACCCGCAGCGCGTGGACGCGCATGACGGCGTTCGGCGACCCGTACGCGCGCTCGACCACGTTGCGGTCGGCCGCGCCGCAACCTTCGAGAGCCCAAAGGCGTTCGAGCGACGCCGCGATCTCGGCGTCGGTCTCCGCGCCGAGGACGGCGTCGTCGAACGCGTTGCGGACGGGCTCCGCGCCGCGCGCGTCGAGCGTTTCCACGATGCGCTGGCGCGCGAGCGACCGCACCGCTTTCTCCGGGTGCGCAAGCAGCGCCGCGAGTTCCTCCGCCGAGGCGCTCGCGATGTCCGGTGCGGCGAGACGCTGCGCGTCCTCCGGAACGATGCGCCAGATGCGTCCGCGGTCGAGCGGCTTCTCGAGGCCACGCGCCTCGACCTGCCTTCGCAGGAACGTCGTCATGAAGTTCCGGTGCTGGATGACGCCGCGGTACATGTCGGCGATGTAGATCGCGCCGTCCGGGCCGCCCGCGCAGAACACCGGGCGGAAACGCTCGTCCGTCGACGTGAGGAACGACGCTTCGCCGTCCGCAGGCGTCGCGACGATCCGCCCGTCCCGCTCCTCGAGCCGGTAGCGGTGCACGAGGTTGCCGGCGACCTCGCAGACGAGCGCGCAGCCCTGCATGTCGTCGCCCATCGCGCGCCCTTCATGGACGTGCGGGCTGCACGCGCCCGTGAAGTTCGCGAGCCGCCCGTCCTTGAGGACGCCGGCCTGGTAGCCGCGGTTGACGCCGGGCGTGAGGCGCGATGGAAACACGCGGGTGTCGGCGGCCGCGCGCGAGGGGACGCCGTCGAAGCTCTTCTGCGACCGATTGCGCGCGGCGTACTGCTTCGGGATGAGGTCGACGAGCAGCGGATCGGAATTCGGCGAGTAGTAGAGCCTTCCCTGCGCGTCCTCGCTCACGCCCCACTGTCCATGCGGCGCGACGGGTTCCGCGCGGAATCCATCGCCGTCGGGGACGAAGCGCTGCGGATGCTGCGAGCAGACGAACGCGTTGTCGAGCGCGAAGAGGAGGCCGTTTCCGGCGTGCTCGGGGTTGTCCTTGCCCGCGAAGCCGCTCGCGACCACCTGCGACTTGTCCGCACGGCCGTCGCCATCGGTGTCGCGGCAGAAGACCAGATGCGGCGGCTCGATCACGAGCGCGCCGTCGCGCCAGGGCGCCACCGCGCGCGGCATCACGAGCCCGTCGAGGAAGACCGTCGCCGAATCCATGCGGCCGTCGCCGTCGTCGTCCCGCAGCACCTTGATGCGGCCGAGCGGCTCGGTCTCGCCCGCGCCGTCCGCATCGCGCATGTAGCCCGGCATCTCGACGACCCAGAGCCTGCCATCGGCGGCGAAGCGGAACGCGATGGGCGCCTCGACCAGCGGCTCGGCGGCGACGAGCTCAATCCGGTATCCGTCGGCCAGCGCGAAGGACGCAAGCGCCTGTTCGGGCGAGAGCACGGGTGCCTCGGCGACCTGCCATGCCGCGGGAATCTCTCCCTGCGCCTCGTCCGCGCGGTCGCCCTGCTGGGCGTGGGCGAGGCCTTCCGCCGACCACGGGGCAAGCGCCACCGCGAGGGCGCAGAGCCGATGCACGCATGTCGATGTCGCCATGCACGGAGTGTAGAGAAGGTCGCTTCGATCGCGAAGCGCGGCGGGCGGCGGACGGGAAGTTTGCGTGATCGCGGCCTGACTTCGCGTAGGCTACGCTCCCGTCGCCGTCCGAAGGAGTTTGTCCCCATGCGCAGACTCGCAGCCGGTCTACACGTCCGCCCAGCCGCGCTCGCGACGCTCGCCGCGCTCTCGATGCTCGCCGC
>JBIKWD010000138.1:0-9110 GCA_044356505.1 Phycisphaerales bacterium | reverse complement strand
TCCTCCGCCGCCGGCACCGCAACCACCTTCGGGCGCGCCCGTCACTCCCTGAGCAAGATCCATGCCGATGCGCACGCTCGTCCCCTCCGTCACCTGCCCGCACTGCTGGCACGAGTTTCCGCCTGCACAGGTGCGGTTCATCGCCGAGCACGAGGGGCTCCGCGGCGATTCGGTGCAGGGCGATGCCGCGCAGATGCGCTTTCTCCCGAGCCGCTTCGACGCGCAGGGCCGCGCGCTCGACCCGCTCGGCGCTGCGTGCACTCGGCTGGCGTGCAAGCGCTGCCATCTCGAGCTGCCGCAGCCGGTGCTCGAGGTCCCGCAGACGATCCTCTCGATCGTCGGCGCGCCAGCGTGCGGCAAGTCGGTCATGCTTGCGGCCGCGAGCTTCTCGCTCCGCTCGGGGCTCGTCGTCGACGGGCTCGAGTTCCTCGACGCGGACCCCACGCTCAACGACCTGACCGTCGAGCTCGAGTCGTCGCTCTTCCGCTCGTCGACGCCCGACCAGCCGACGATGATCGCGAAGACGGACCTGTCGGGACGGCTCTACCGCTCGTTCCGCGTCGACGACGCGTCGTGGACCGCGCCGAAGCCGCAGCTCTTCGTGATCGGCCGCGGCGGCGAGCGGCAGCTGCTTGCGCTCTACGACAACGCCGGCGAGCACTTCCTTCCCGGGCGCGACCTGCCGCATGAACCGGTGACGCGCCATTTCGCGGTGTCGCGCTCGCTGATCTTCGTGGTCGACCCCACGCAGGACCACCGCGTGATCGAGCGTCTCGGCGGCCGCGACGCCGTCCAGTCGATGGGCGGCGCCGGCAGCACCGAGCAGCGTCAGGACCTCATCCTCATCGAGGCCGCGAACCGCGTTCGGCGGCTGCGCGCGCTCGGCGCCAACGAGCGCCTGCCGTTCCGCATCGTGCTGGCGCTGGCGAAGGCCGACATCTGGGGTCATCTCGCGAGCCCGCAGATCAAGGCGGACTTCGACGACGTTCCCGCGCGAAACAGCGTGGCGGTGCCGGCCCCCGACGTCCTCGGGCGCGTCCACGACGCAAGCGCACGCTTCCTCTCGCAGCACATGCCCGAACTCCTCGCAAGCGCGCGCGCGCTCGACCCCGATCTCCGCATCGTGCCCTTCAGCGGGCTCGGCAACCCGCCGTCGCGCGAGGCGTCGGACGCGGGGCTCACGATCCGTCCGCGCGACGTCCAGCCGGTGTGGCCGGCGGCGCCGATCATCGTCGCGCTTGCCGAGGCGCGGCCCGAGCTCTTTCCGGAGTTCGCGCGCGCATGAGCTTCGAGTTCGTCCACACATCGGTCGCGAAGGGCCTGCGCGGCGACAGCGGCTTCGCCGTCGCTGTCGCGACGCGCGGCCTTCCGCCCGCGCTCGAGCCCGCGCTCGCCGAGCTGAGCGCCTACGACTTCGACGGCAACCGCGCGGTCGGCGCCGACGCCATCGACTGGGCGCATCGGATCCTCTCGGTCGCGGGCCGCAGCTACACCGTGCTGTCGCGCACGGCGCCGTGCGGCAGCGACTGGAGCGGCCGGCCGAACCGCATCGCGCATCACATCGTGGTCGAGGCGCACGAGCGCGCGGCGGCCGGCCCCGCGTGGATGCTGTCCGCGTTCAGCGGCTTCCACGAGTCGTCGCCGGCGGTCGGTGAGCCTGCGTCCGGGCCGGTGCTTCCGGTCGGCGACGCCGCGCCGCGGCCAGCGGCGAACTGGGACCACGCGGGGTTCGATCCGGGCTGGGCCGGCATCGTGGCGCAGACCCTTCTCGACGCACCAAGCGCGGTCTGCTGCGTGGTGATGCCCGAGTCGGTTTCCTCGCTGCCGCTGGCGCTCGACGTGTTCGCGCTGCTCCCGGGCGAGAAAAGGTGGCTCGTCACATTCTCGACGCGGTTCCAGCGGCTGCCGGCAGGCGGGCGCTGCCAGCTGCGCTTTCTGCGCGCCGGCGCGACGGGCGTGCGGTCGATGCTTGCGGAGCCCGGCGTCCGCGTGATCGAGGTCGCGCACGGCGCGTTTGCGGGCGACGGCGCCGCCGCGCGCGCTGCGCGCGAGGGGCGCGTGGTCGAGGCGACCGTGCGCGAGGCGCCGAGCACGCGTGTGAATCCCGTGCTTCGCGGGGCGCCTGTCCTCGAGGAGATCGACGCGCGGCCGCCGCGGGCGAGGCGCCCCGAGCAATCTGCCGAGCAATCTGCAGAGGAGTCCGCCGAGCGATCCGCCGAGAGATCCGACTTCGAGCCGCACGTTTCGTCCGATGCCGCGTTCGGCTCGGCGGCGACGCGGCCGGCGTTCGGGCCGGTCGACCACGCCGGCCGCGAGCACCCTCGGATCGAGCCGCGGCTTCGCGCCGATCCTCCGGCCGCGGCGGCGCACCGCGCGCTTCTCGTCGCCGTCCTTCTCTTCGCCTACTCGGCCGTCGCGCTCGCGGTGGCGACTGCGCTCTTCATCGCCTGACCGAACGACCTTCGCAGCCTGGGTTCAAACATGAGCATGATTCCGAGCGTCCGATCGATCCGCGAGAGCCTGCTCGAGCAGGCCCGCCAGACGGCACACGACGAGGTCGCGCTGGCGACGGTGCGTCAGGACCTCGAGGCCTGCGCGCGCAGCGTGCGCAGGGCGATCGACCGCGCAACCGACTTCGCCGCGCGCGGCCTCGTGAGCGAGGCGGCGTCGGTGATCGAGGACTTTCCAGACCTCGTGCGGCAGGCCGAGGCGCTGCGCGTGCTGTCCACGGGCGACGACGGGGTCACCCGCGCGGCGTTCCAGCGCATCGCCGCGGGCGCGGGCCAGCTGCCGCTTCCGACGCAGGCCGAGGTCGACGCGCTCGCCGCCATCGTGATGCGCGCCGAGGAGACCCGCGCGCCTCTCGACGCGCTGCGCACGAGCGCGCTGCGCGGCGAGCCGATCGCGGCGCGCCTTCCCATCCTGCGGAGGATCCGCGCGGCGGACCAGCGCAACCGCGTGTGGCTCGACCAGATCGAGTCGCTCGAGACGGCGTGGCTGCGCCAGTTCGCCGAGCTCCGGCACCGTCCCGACGCGACGAGGGCCGAGCTCGAGCAGGCGCTCGCTGCGCTCGAGTCGCACGATTGGGTCGCGAGCGTGCCGCGCGGACTGAAGGAAGAGCTCCTCGCGCGCGCCATGCCGCTGCGCGCCGAGGAGGCGGGCGAGCGCTACCGCGCGCTGGCCAACGAGATCCACGACGCTGCGTCGCGCATGGACCGCGCGGACCTCGTGCGCCTCGAGGAGGCGTGGGCGCGGACGAGCATCGAGACGGGCCGCATGCCAGGCGCGGTCCTCGCTGCGTCGGTCGCGCCCGCGTTCGAGTGGCTGACGAAGCAGGACGCCGCCGAGCGCGAGGCGGCGGCGTTCGAGGCGGAGGTCGAGCGGCTCGAGATCATGCTCAACGAGCGGCGTCCGACGGCGGACGTCGAGCGGCAGATCTCGGTCCTGCGCGATGCACGCCGCGACGCGCCCGTCGGACTCGTCGAACGGGCGAACTCGTACATCGAGGCCGAGCGCGAGGGGATCCGCCGCCGGCACCGGCTCGTGCTTGCGAGCGCGACGCTCGCGACCGTCGTGCTCGGCGTGGTGGGCTTCTTCCTGGTGCGGGCCGCCGGCGAGGCGCGGCAGCGGGCGCAGGAGCTCGCCGCGCTCGAGGCGGCGATGGACGCAGGCGAGGCCGCCAAGGCGCGCGGCATCGCCGACGCGATCCGCGCGCGCGGCGGCGGGACGGATGCGGCGCTCACGGCGGCGCTCGACCGCGAGGATCAGATCCACCGCGCGCGGGTCGCCCGCAACGAGGAGATCCGGCGGCTGGTCTCCGATCTCGATGCGGAGTTCGGGCGCGGCGTCGAACGACCGCGCGCGCTCGCGATCAAGGACGTGCTCGCGGCCGCGCGCCCCGACGCCGAGGAGCCCGAGCGCATCGCGATCGACGGTCTCGAGCGAAGGCGCATCGCACGATTGGCCGAACTCGACCGCGCTGCCGACGAGTCGTCGCGCGCCGCGGCCGCGACGGCCGACGAGGGGCTTCGGAAGTGGGCGCTCCCGAGCGCGTGGACCGACGAGGCGCAGATCGACCCGAAGGAGTGGGGTGAGTACGTAGGCGCGCTCGAGTCGGCGCGGAGGGCGCTCGAGGCGGCGCGCGTGGCAAGCAGCGGATCCGAGACGGCCGTTTCGCGGATCGACCTCAAGCTCGAGGGAATCGACGCGCGGCTCTCCGAGGCGAGGTCGCGGCAGGAGGCGCTCGCCGCCGGCCTGCGCGAGCTCGATCCGGCGCGGCTCTGCGCGCCCGTCACGGTCGAGGCGGACTTCTCGGCGCGGCTTGCGGACGCGCTCGCGAAGCACGGCGCGATCCTCGCGCGGCAGAGGCGACTCGGCGACTTCGAGGCGGCGCGCGACTCCGGGCCGATGTGGGACGCGATCGCCCGCTGGCGCGACGACCATCGCCCGAGGCTCGCGGCGCTCCTCGGCCCGGCGCTCGACGGCGAGGTGTCCGCCGACCAGCAGCCGCGGGTGCTGGAGATCGTCAACGACTATCTCGCCCTGCATCCGGCGGGGCCCATGACCGACGCGCTCAAGGGCCTCGCCGCCCGATTCGATCCGACGCGCACGGGAAGCGTCTGGCCCGCCGCGCGCGTCGCCGAGGCGCTTGCCGCCGCGCGCCTCGCGGACCTCGAGGAAGTGCCGCTCGAGGGCGGGCGCCGCTTCTACCGGAGACCCGCCGCCGGAGTCGATCCGCGCAACCGCGCCGTCGAGAACCTCGGGGACCTCATGGGCGAGCCGGAGAAGCTCGACTCGATCCTGTCCGTGAAGCGCGAGGAGATCGTGGGCAAGCCCGAGCCGAACGAGGTCTCGGCCGCATGGGGCGATGCGCTCTCGCGGTTGAACGGCGCCGCGATGACGGACATCCGTCCTGTCGTCCTCGACCTGCTCCTTGCGGTGCGGGCATCGAAGTGTGATGCGCTCCTTCGGCTTCGCGCCATGCGCGAGGCGGTCGACGTCCTCGAGCAGGCCGGGCACATGCCTGCGGCGCTCGAGCGGCCGCTCTCCGACTGGAGGGAGTCGATGCGCAAGTCGGCGCGCGGCGCGGCGGTCGCCGACTGGCTGCGCGCGGGATACGAGCCGGAGGTCAACTTCCGCGAGGAACGTCGCGAGGCCGACGCAGCGCTCGAGCGGTTTCCCGACCTTGAGGGCGTCATCGCCGCCTCGCGCGGCGAGCAGGCGCGGGCCGCGGGCATCCTGCAGCCGCTCGTTCCGTGGGGCGTGCTCGCGCCTGCGGACGGGCAGGGCGCGCGCGCCGTCGTCGGTCGGCGCGACTCGGGCCGCTTCTTCGCGGTCGCGAAGACGGCGGGCGCGTGGGAGATCGTTCCGGTCGACGTGACGAATGGCGTGGCGAATGGCGTGGTCGGACAGGCTGCATCGCTGCCGAGAGGCCCGGTGCTCATCTTCAGGAGGCTGAATCAGTGACGCAGGCGAACACCGGTGTTTCGAGCGGAGCGACGCCCGTGCTGCGCTACGGCAGCCTGGATCCCGAGGCGCGCTTCGGGCTTCCCACGGGCCGCGGCACGACGCCGAGCTCGACGACGTGCTTCATGCTGACCGTCGTGATCGGCGCCGCGTTCTACGGCGTCGCGTACGCGATGCGCGAGCGCGAGTGGGGGAGCGTCGTCTGGGAGTACACGACCGAGTTCGGGCGGATTCCGATTCCGATCGTGCTGCTGTCGATCTGGTCGCTCGTCTTCCTCTTCATCAAGTGGCTCAAGATCCGCGCCCAGCGGCAGGCGCTGCGGATCGCGTTCGTGCCCGAGGACTCGGGGTTCGTGCTCACCGACGCGACCGCCGATTCGGTGATCGACGCGATCGACCGCTCGGTCGACGACCCGTCGCGGTTTCTCTTCCTCGCGCGCAGCCGCGCCGTCCTCCGCATGATGCGCAACCTCGGCCGCGTGTCCGACGCCGACGAAGTCCTCTCGAGCCGCGGCGACCAGGACGAGTCGAGCATGGACTCGGGCTACACCGTGCTGCGCGGGTTCATCTGGGCGATTCCGGTCCTCGGCTTCATCGGCACGGTCATCGGACTCACGCAGGCGATGGGCCGCTTCGGCGAGGCGATGAAGGTCGCGGGCCAGGACGTCGGGCAGATCACCGAGAAGCTCAAGACCGTCCTCGAGGGGCTCGACACGGCGTTCATCACGACCGCGGAGGCGCTGATCGCGGTGCTTGTGATCTACCTGATCCAGACGGCGGTGCGGCGGGCCGACGAGGCGCTGTGCGACGACATCCGCGCCGCGTGCTCGAACGCGATCGTCGCGCGCATCCGCATCGTGCGCAAGGAGTCCTGACCATGCGTCGGCGCGCCGGCGCCCAGGTCCCCGTGTCGTTCTTCTCCTTCCAGGACGTGCTGCTGTCGCTGATCGGCATCACGATCGTGATCACCATGATCCTGCTGATCCAGGTGACGAAGGTGACGGCCGATGCCGTGCGCGACGCGCGCGTCGCGGTCGACGCCGGGATTCCCCTCACCGAGCGCGAGCGGACGCTGCGGGACCGCGTCGCGGCGCTCGAGCAGGCGGTCCGTCAGGCGTCGATGCGGCCCGACGTCGATCCGCTCGCGGAGCGCGCGACGCTGCGGCAGGAGCTCCTCGCGAGCGCATCGCAGCTGTCGGAACTCGAGAAGCGCGCGCGCGAGCTCGAGGACCAGCTGCGCGAGCTCCTGATCGCGCACCCCGACGCCGCCACGCTGCGCGAGGTGATCGAGCTCACGCGGGCGCGCGACGGACTCGCGGCCGAGCTCGCGAAGATCGAGAGGCGCAAGCGCATCACGTTCATCCTCGACCCGGCGGAGCCTTTGCGCCCGGTCGTGTTCGAGCTGTCGGGCTCCCGCATCGTCGTCACCGATGCCGAGAACGGAGCGTCCTCGCGCATCGCGGCGGGAACGCCCGCGGCGCAGGTGCTCGACGCGCTCGCGCTCTACAGGGTGCTCGCGGCGGAGCGGCCCTCGTACGTGCTGCTGGTGGTCACGCCCTCGGGACTTCCGTTCCACGCGATGCTGCTCGACGCGATCGCCGCGATGCCCGAGGACGAGCAGCCGCGGATCGGCCTCGACTTCATACCCGAAGGCTCGTACGTGTCGCCGGTGTTCCCGGGATCCGGGCCGGCCGACGAAGGGGGGACGCCGTGAAGCGCCGTCCGGACGAGTCCGACGACAGCCGCGAGCTCCTGCTCGACACCATCTGCAACATGTTCGGAACGATCATCTTCGTCTCGCTCATCGCGGCGCTGCTGGCGCTGACATCGACGAGAGGGAAGACGGAGACGAGTCTCGCGTCGATCGATGTCGAGCGCGAGCAGCAGCTCGGGGCGCTCGTCGCGCGCGCCGAGGAGCTCGAGCGCGACCTCGCGACGCTTCCTGCAGCTGCCGGACTCGAGGACGATCCCGAGGCGGTCGAGCGCGTCGAGTCGGCGCTTGGCGAGATCGCGCGGCGCGAGGAGCTCGTCCGGCGATACAGCGACGCCGTCGCGTCCGTCACGGGAAACCTCTCCGACATCGGCGCGCAGGTCGAGCCGCTCCGCGAGGAGATCGACCGGCTTCAGTCGGCGCTCGACAGCGCGCGGAAGACGAAGGACCGCAGCATGCGCACGCCGCTCGAGCGCAAGCTCGAACGGCGCATCTATACGGTCGTGATCTGGGAGGACCGCATGTACCCCGTCTGCGACTGGTCGAACGGCACCCCCGACACCTGCGCGCGATTCTCGCAGTGGGACGACCGCTACGTCATCTCCGCTTCATGCCGTCTCGACGGAAGCTGTCGCGGCATGAACCCCGCCGGCTTCACCCGCACGATTCCGCTGCGGGCGGGCGCGGGCATCCCGATCGTCGACGCGGAGTCGCTCGCACGCGAGCCCGCGTTCCAGCAGGTGCTCGCCGCGCTCGACCCCGCCGACGACATGGTGCTTCTCGACGTCGCCCCCGACTCGTTCGACTCCTTCTCGGCGGTGAAGGAGGCGTTCCTCGGGGCGGGCTTCAACTACACGCTGTCGCCGTGCCTCGCGAACCTCCCGCTCTACGAGGATGCGTGGATCCCGGGCATGCCCCGCGGACTGTGAGGCGGTGCGCGGCGGAACCCGGGCGACTCGGCGCTACGGAACGAACAGATACGCGCCGTTGTTCTCGGTCGCGATCTGCTGCATGACCGTCTCAAGGCTTCGGTCTCCGAACGCGATCGCATGCACCGTGGTCTTCACCTTGCCGCCGTTGAGGCTCCGCAGCAGCCCCACGACGTCGGCCCGGGTCTGGCCGTCGGTCATGTAGTAGATGCAGTCGGGCAGCGGATTGAGCGTGCCGAAGGCGAACTGGAAGGCGCCGGTCGGATCGGTCCCGGTCCCGCCGAGCTGGGAGTTGATGACCTGGATCGCGCGCTGCCTGTCGGCGTCGGTATGAAGCCACGTCTGCGCGACCGTGTGGGTGCCGCTGTCGAAGAACACCACCGAGAAGCGCGTGTCGGGATTGAGCGACTGGATGGTCGTGACGAGCTCCTGCTTGAGGCGCTCGATCTTGCCGCCGGCCATCGAGCCGGAGACATCGACGATGAAGCAGATGCGCTTGCCGCCGCCGCGCAGGCCGAAGAACGACGTCTCGTTGATTCGTCGCGCCCTCTCCTCGGGCGAACGTTCGGCGATGCGGTCGGACTTGTCGGACGCGGTCGCGACGTCGCCGCCGCCGCGCCGCACCTTCTCGAACGCCTCGCGCGTGATCGCGGCGTAGCGCTTGTCGCCCAACACGAGCTCCATGCCCTCGCGTCGCCATTCGAGCGCCCACGGACCTTCGCCTTCGGGCGGAAGCACGGTCACGGCGGGTTCGCCGCCAAGCTTGAGAGGCGAGCGGCGGAAGCGCGAGGTCGACGCTGCGTCCTCGCGGATCGTGAGCCGCCCCTCGGCCGCACGGTACGAGGGCGGCTCGGCGTCGAGCGCGAGCTCGCCTCCCACGACCATCGTGATGTCGCCCCGGAAGACGCGGTAGACCGCCGCGGCCTTGAGCGCGGGATTGAGCATCAGCACCGAGCGCTCGTAGCCGCCCGGCGCGAAGTCCGGGTCGCGTGGTCCATCGACCT
>JBIKWD010000137.1:0-9158 GCA_044356505.1 Phycisphaerales bacterium | reverse complement strand
CCCACGCGGGCGGCTCGGGGAACGGGTTCGCCTCGGTGCCGTGGATCGCGCGGCCGTTCACCTTCATCCACCGCCCGACCGCCTCGAGCCGTTCGACGCTTTCCGCGGGGATCTCGCCCTCACCCGTCGGTCCGACATTCAGCAGGAAGTTGCCGCCCTTCGACGCGATGTCGACGAGCTTGCGGATGAGGTCGGCCGCCGACTTCCAGTTGTCGTCGTTCTTCTTGTAGCCCCAGGTGTCGTTCATGGTCATGCAGGTTTCCCAGTCGACGCCGTCGCCGAGCCCCGTCGCGGGGATCTGCTGCTCGGGCGTGCCGTAGTCGCCGCGATAGTCGCCTTCGCGGGTGATGCCTTCCATGCCCGAGCGACCCGTGTCGACGCGGTTGTTCACGATGACGTCGCGGTCGAGTCTACGCACGGAGTCGTAGAGAGACTTGCCCTTCTCGTGCGTCCACGTCCCCTCCCACTCGCCGTCGAACCACATGATCCCGACCTTTCCGTAGCGGCCCGACATGAGTTCGGCGAGCTGCGCCTTCATGTACGCCTCGTAGCGGTTGTAGTCGGCGCCGTCGGCCGGGCGCGTGTCCCACTCGCGGCGCGGCAGATAGTCGGGGTGATGCCAGTCCATGATCGAGTGGTAGAAGCACAGGCGGATGCCCGCTTCCGCGCACGCCTCGGCGAGTTCCTTCAGCGGGTCGCGCGGCGCGAACGGCGAGCCGCCGACGTCCCACGTGGTGTGCGCCGAATCCCACAGGCAGAAGCCGTCGTGATGCTTCGAGGTGATGACGATGTACTTCATCCCAGCGTCCTTCGCGATCGCGACCCAGCGCTTCGCGTCGAACTTCACGGGATTGAACCGCTGCTGCAGGACAGCGTAGTCCTCGGGCCTGATCCGCGCGTTCGACAGGATCCACTCGCCGATCCCGCGCACGGGCCGGCCTTGCCACTCGCCCGCGGCCACCGAGTAGAGGCCCCAGTGGACGAACATGCCGAACTTCGCCTCGCGGAACCACTCCATGCGCGCGTCGAACTGCGCGGGCGTCTCGTTGACGAGGTTGACGCCGCCGTAGCGGACGACTTCCTCGGGGCGGCTGGCCGCAGGCGGGGTCGACGCGCACGAGGCCGCGAGGAAAGTCGATGCGATCAGGACGATGGTCGACGGGACGCGGCGCGGCATGGGGCGGATGGTACTTGCACCGCACGCCGCAGGACACGACGCCGTCCGCCGCACGAGGTGCTGCGAGACGGCGTCGTGGAAGAAGGCCGATTCGATCGGCGGCGCTTGCGTCCTCTGGCGATGTGCGCTAACCGGGGCACGGCCCCCACGCAGCGAGAAGCGTGGCGAGGTCCTGCGGTCCGACGCTGCCGTCGCCCGTGATGTCCGCGGCGGGATTCGCGGTTCCCCACGCTGCGAGAAGCGCCCCGAGGTCGGGTGCACCGACGGCCCCGTTGCCATCGAGATCGGCGACGCACGCCGAAGGCGGGCATGCAAGCCGCGGCGCGACCGCGACGGCGGCGCGGACCTGGGTCTCGAGATCGATCGCGAGCTGCGCGTTGACGGCTGGACTCATCGCCACCATCGTGCGCAGGTCGACGACCGATCCCCCGGTCTGCGCGGCGAGGCGGTCCATCAGTCCCGGGTTCTTCGGATCCTCGCTGAAGACGCACTCCTGCGTGCCCGGGAACGCGGCTGGCAGCGCCTGGACCGCCGAGAGACGGGCGAACGCGATGAGCTGATCGACGGCGATCTCATCGAGCGCGTCGCATTCGATCGTCCCCGAACCATTCTCCGCGGCTTCGTCGGACAGCGGCATCACGATCGACACGCCCGCGCGGGGAGTCCAGTTCGGAAACACGGTGACGCGTGGGTCGCAAACCACCGTCGAGCCGAGTCCCCAGTCCTCGCCGGTGTCCACGACTCCCGGGATCCCGCATCGCGCCCCATACGGTCCGAAGTCCCGCTCGATGAACTCGAACCCCGCGCTCGGGCCGCAGAACAGGCCTGCGGGAGAGAGCGGGAGACGGAACCACGTCACGCGCAGGTCGAAGCTCGTGGCGAGGGCCTCGCACGCGGGGAAAAGCACGTCGCTGCAGAAGAGCCCGAGATCGTTCATCGAACCGGACGCGTCGACGACGAGGAGAAGGTCGAGCGGAATCGGGGCACCGCCGCTGCAGAAGAACGTCAACGGGTCGTCGCACGCGTCGATGACGCCGTTTCGGTTGCGGTCGTCCGCGACTCCGCTCGCGATGTCGTCTGCGTCGGGGATCCCGTTGCCGTTGCAGTCGCTCTCGCACTCGTCGATGACGCCGTTCTGGTCGCAGTCGATCGCGCCGTCGGCGATCTCGCAGGTGTCGATGATGCCGTTCGCGTTGCAGTCGAAGGCACCCTCGGCGAGATCGCACGAGTCTGGCACTCCGTTGCCGTTGCAGTCGGCCGTGCCGTCCGCAACGTCGCAGGCGTCGAGAATGCCGTTGCCGTTGCAGTCGGCCGCGCCGCCAGCAAGTTCGCACGCGTCGATCAGGCCGTTGCTGTTGCAGTCGGACAGTCCGCCCGCGACGTCGCACTGGTCGAGCGTGCCGTTTTCATCGCAGTCCTCGACGGCGATGAACGCGTACGTCTGCGAGCTGCCTGCCGCGATCTGCTGCGCGGGCGCGAGATTCGTGGGCACCGTTGCTTGCGCCGTGTACCCCCACGTGCGCACCTTGCCGTCGCCGGTGAGCGCGACCGAGTGATCCCATCCCGCAGCGATCTTCACGACGTTTGCGAGGTCTTCCGGCGGAGACGACTGGCCGGCCTTGTCCTCTCCCCAGCACACGACGGTGCCGTCGGGCCGCAGCGCCATGCTGTGGGCCGCGCCTCCCGCGATGGCGGTCGCGTTGAGGCCGGCTGGAGGCGGAACGATCATGCCGTCGCCCCAGCTGCGCACGGTCCCGTTCGAGCGCAGCGCAAGCACGTGGTACGGGCCGGACGCGATGGCGGTCGCGGTCCCCACATCCGCGGGCGTCGACTCCATCCAGCCCCATGTCACGACCGAGCCGTTCTGCCTCAACGCGACGCTGTGGTAGTACCCCGTCGCGATCGCGGTGACGGGACCGAGGTTCGGGGGCGGAACGATCTCGTCGAAGTCGTTCGATCCCCAGCCGACGATCGTGCCGTCCGACTTGAGGGCGAGGCTGTGATTGTCATGCACGCTGATCGCGATCACGTTGCTCAGGTCCGGTGGGACATCGCATCCGAGCTCGTCCGGACTGCATCCGAATCCGCGCACGAGGCCGTCGTGTCCGAGGACGATCGTGTGAAGCTGCCCCACGGCGACCGCCTTGACGTTGCCTGCGAGATTCGGGAGATCGGTGCAGTACGGGAAGTCCGAGTACCCGCCCCAGCTGACGGCGCCGATGGTCTGTGCGTGCGAAGGTAGGGCGGGCGCGATGACGGCGCATGCACAGAGCGCGGTCTCGCCGAAGGTAAGGCGTTTCATGTGGTTGACTCCAGGCTTGAGCAGACGGAATGGCGACGAGGCGGACGCACCTCGAAGGCCCGAGACTACTTCGCGTTGGCGGACTTCCTGCGTCGGATCCTCGGCTTTGCAGCGAATGCAGTCGATCGCCACGCGCGCAGCGAGGCAGCGACTTTGCCGCGTCGGCCCAGCTCGGTCGTGCGCGGAACGAAACGTACGTCGAAGCGCGGAGCCGTCGTCGACGCGACGCAAATGCACGCGGCATGTGGAAGTGTGGTGATCGAGGCGTTACGCTCTCGCCATGTCGACAGCGAAGGATCTCGCCAAGACCGACCGACGGGTCTTCGTGACGGCGGACACACACTTCCGCCACCAGGAGTCGCTTGAGATCTTCTCGCGTCCGTTCGGGACCGTCGACGAGATGGACGCGGCGCTCGTCGCGCGGATCAACGAGACGGTGGGCGCGAAGGACATCCTGGTCCACCTCGGCGACTTCATGGTGGTCGCCGGCGGGAAGGGCGGCGGCCGCGGCTGGGACGAGGACGCGCTGCGGCACGCAGAGCGCCTGCGCGACGCGATCCACTGCAAGCGGATCATCCTCGTGCGCGGCAACCACGATCCGAGCGGCGAGAAGCGCTTCGACGCGCTCTTCGAGTCGGTGGAGGAGATCGTCTCGGGCCGCGGGATCGCGGGCGTCGACGAGCGCATCGTGATGTTCCACTATCCAGTCGAGCAGTGGCAGGGCCGCCCGAACGGCGGCTTCCACCTGCACGGCCACGTGCACGGGTTCGGCGCGCATCTGTCGCGCCGCTTCGATGTCGGCGTCGATGTCAAGGCGAACGCGATGCGTCCGCGTGCGCTCGTCGAGCTGGTCGCGGAGATGCGGAAGGAACCACCGAGCGGATTCACGCGCGTTTCGTGAAGGAGGCAGGGCGGGTGTACGCACGCAAGCGCCTCGACATCGGATGGAGCGACCTCGCGGCGGGTGCGGTCGGCGCGGTCGCGTCGCGGGGCGCGGCGAAGCTCGCGCACGACATCGAGTCGCGGCTCTCCGCGGACGGCCGCGAGGCGATCGCGTTTCTCTCGCTGCGCAGCGGTTTCGACCTGATGCTGCGCGAACTGGCGCTGCCGAAGGGAAGCGAGGTGATCGTCTCGGCGCTCACGATTCCCGACATGTGGACGCTGCTCGAGGAGCACGGGCTGCGCGCGATCCCCGTCGACGTCGACCCCGCGACGCTCGCGCCGACCGCGGCCGACATCGAGCGGCTCGTGACGCCGGCGACGCGAGCGGTGCTGGTCGCGCATCTCTTCGGAACGCGCAAAAGCCTCGACGACATCGCGCGCGTGTCGCGCGAACGCGGGCTCCTGCTGTGGGAAGACTGCGCGCAGACGTTCGACTCGCCGACGCCCCGCGGCGATGCACGCGCCGACTGCTCGATGCTGAGCTTCGGGCCGATCAAGACGGCGACCGCGCTCGGCGGCGGCGCGCTTCTCTTCCGCGACAAGGCGCTCGCTTCGAAGGTCCGCGAGGCGCATGCCGCGTATCCGCGTGCATGCAGCCAGGCGTTTCTCAAGCGCGTGCTCAAGTACATCGGCCTCAAGTTCGTGAGCCTTCCGCTGCCGTACGCCTGCTTCATCCGGTGGTGCCGATGGCGCGGGCTCGACTATGACACGGTGATCCAGGCATCCGTGCGCGGCTTCGCGCGCGACGAACTGCTCAAGCGCCTCCGGCACCAGCCCTCGCGCGGCCTGCTGGCCCTGATGCTGCGCCGCATCGCGCGCGCCGACGGCGAGAGGGTCCGCGCGCGGAAGGCCGCGGGCGATGGAGTCATGCACGCGCTGGCGGGTGTTCGCGAGGTGCCGGGCCGCGCCGCGCCGTATCACGACCACTGGGTGTTCACGGTGCTGAGCGACGAGCCGGCGGCATTGATCGAGCGCCTGCGCGATGCGGGCTTCGACGCGACGAGCACCGCGACGATGCGCAGCGTGCCGACGCCAGGGGATCGTGCGGACCTCGCGCCGCGCGCGGCGGAGCGCATGCTCAAGCGGCTTGTGTATGTGCCGATGTATCCGGAGCTGCCAGCGCGGGCGCGTGAGCGGCTCGCGGATGCGTTGCGGCAGGGGTGATCTGGATGCCTGCGAGTCTTGTCGGTGTGGACGAAGGCGGAGCGCAGCGAAGCCTGTGCGGTCGGTGCCGGAGGTCGCAGGATGTCCCGCGTGGCACTATCCCCCTGCGCAGCAGGGGTAGTGGCGGCCTCGAACGCGCGCTATGCCCTCAGGCTGCAGGCTGGGCGCACGCTGCGCGCTGTCGTCCGCCATCACCGGAGGCGATGCCACACGGCACGCGTCACGACCCGATTTGCAAACCGCTCGCGCTTCGCTTCGCTCCGCGCTCGTCGCTCAAGCATGCACCGCGCGGCCCTCGGTCGCGAGCGCGGCCTCGTGCAGCGCCTCGTGCATCGTCGGGTGCGCGTGCACGGTCGAGATGATGTCCTCGATCGTCGCCTCGACGCGGCGCGCAAGGCCCATCTCGCCGATCAGCTCGCTCGCGTCCTCGCCGATGATGTGGGCGCCGAGGATCTCGCCGTACGGCTCGCTCACGATGACCTTCACGAGGCCCTCGGTCGCGCCGACCGCGATCGCCTTGCCGTGGCCCTTGAAGGCGTACTTGCCGACCTTGTACTTGAGGCCCTTCTCCTTCGCCTGCTTCTCCGTCATGCCGACCGACGCGATCTGCGGGTTGCAGTAGGTGCAGCCGGGGATCGACGCGTAGTCGACGCCGAGCGTGTGGTGGCCCATGAAGCGCTCGACGCACGCGACGGCCTCCTCGCTTGCGATGTGGGCGAGCCAGGGGGCGCCGATACAGTCGCCGACGGCGTAGACGCCGGGAACCGACGTCTGGTAGGTCGGCTCCTTCTTGTCCTTGTAGTCGGTCCAGATGTGGTTCTTCTCGATCTTGAGGCCGAGCTTCTCGTCGAAGAGGCCTTCGTAGCGCGCCTTGACGCCGATGGCGACGAGGACGCATTCGGCCTCGATCGATTCGGTCTTGGTCTTGTCGGCGGCCTGCGCGAGCGTGACCTTCACGCCCGACGCGGTCTTGTCGACCGCGGTCGTCATCGTGCCGACCTTGAACTCCATGCCCTGCTTCGTGAACGCGCGCATCGCGGCGGCCGAGATGTCCTCGTCCTCGTTCGGCAGGATGCGGTCGAGCATCTCGACGACCGTGACCTTGGTGCCGAACGCGTTGAAGAAGTAGGCAAACTCCATGCCGATCGCGCCCGAACCGATGATGACCATCGACTTCGGCTGCTTCGGGATGGTGAGCGCGTCGAAGCTCGAGAGGATCGTCTTGCCGTCGGACTTCGCGAACGGAAGCTCGTTCGGCGCGGCGCCCGTCGCGATCATGATCCTGTCGGCGGTCAGCTCCGCAACCTTCTCGCCGCCGCCCGAGCCGTGGTAGTAGTCGGCGTCGGCCTTCGTGACCTGCACGCGGCAGGGGCCCGAACTCGTCTTGCCGCTCAGCACCTTCGCATGGCCATCGACGTGGTCGATCTTGTTCTTCTTGAAGAGGAACGCGATGCCGTTGTTGAGGGTGCCGGTGATCGAGCGCGAGCGGCCGATGACCTTCGCCCAGTCGACCTTCACGCCGCCCTCGGCGATCTCGAAGCCCCAGTCCTTGCCGTGGCGGATCGCCTCCATGTAGAGCTCGGCGTTGTGCAGCAGCGCCTTGGTCGGGATGCAGCCCCAGTTGAGGCAGACGCCGCCGAGCTTGCTGCGCTCGATGCAGCAGACCTTGAGGCCCATCTGGGCCGCGCGGATGGCGCCGACGTAGCCGCCGGGGCCGCCGCCGATGACGATGAGGTCGTAGTGCTTGGTGTCTGCCATGGGTGGGGTCTCCCTGAAGGATGGGGTCTGGATGTTCCGGAAGGCCGGGTCCGCGTCGGAAGGGTCGAGAGAATAGCGGGGTTTCGTCACCCTTCGCGGGAGTTCCCCTGAACGCGTGCCGCCCGGCGGCCGATCTCACCTTGGTCGGGCGAGTTCCGACGGCTGTGCCGTGGCATGGTCGCGGCGCGTTCATGAAACCCAGCGGATCGAGGGGCGATTTGGACGAAACCAAACCATGGGATCTGGGGCCTCGAGATCCGGGGAGTTCCAGCGCGGAGTCCCGCGGCGCGCGCGCCGCCGAGCGGCCGATTCCCTGCGAAGTCGATCGGATGCTCGACCGCGTGTCGTCCGCGTTCAACCGCCACGCGACGATCGTCCGAGAACTGGCGGAGTCCCGCGAACGCCTCCTGAGCTTCCTCCACGCCGTCGGGCACGACATCCGCACGCCGTTCATCGGCATCGACACGACCCTCCAGCTGCTCGAGATCGACGCCCCGCGGCTTTCCGAGTCGGAACTTCGCGCGCGGGTCGCGGCGGCCTCGCAGTCGACGCGCAGCGCGTGCGCGTTCGGGCTGTCGATGATCGGCGACCTCTTCGAGCTCATCCGATCCGACACCGGGAAGTGGTGCGCGTCGCCGTCGACGGTCGACATCTTCGCCCTCGCGCATGATGTCCGCGCGATCGTCGCGCCGCAGGCGATTCCAAAGTCCCTCGAGATCGTGGTTCGCACGGAGGCGTGCACGCCGCAGGATCTCTCCGCCGCCTGGACCGACGGACACCGTCTCAGGCAATCGCTCGTGAACGTCGTCGCGAACTCCGTGAAGTTCAGCGCGGAAGGCCTGATCGAGATCGAGCTCTCGATGCCCTCCCGCGACACGGTGGCGATCGTGGTCCGCGACTGCGGTCCTGGCCTCGACGAGACGTCGCTCGAGGCGATCTTCGAGCCTTTCCACCAGTCGGAGCGCACCGCCGCGCAGTCGGGCGAAGGCCTCGGGCTCGGACTTGCGATCGCCGAGCGCTGCGCTCGGCTCCTCGGCGGACACTGGACGGCGGCGAATCGCACCGATCGCGTCGGCGCCGAGTTCACGCTCCGGCTGCCCTATCGCTGCCCGACCGATTCCGACGACACGGCCACGGCCGCGGCCGCGCACGGCTCGGCGGCGCCGCTCCCCGAATCGCTGCGCATCCTCGTGGTCGACGACGCAGCCGACTCCGCCCGGCTGGCGCGGCACCATCTCGCTTCCCTGGGCCACCAGGCGTCGATCGCGACTGGCATCGGCGAGGCCGAGAAGTCGCTCGCGTCGGGGCGCTTCGATCTCGTCGTCGCCGACTACGAGCTGCAGGACGGCACCGCCGAGGACCTGTTGCAGAAGGTGGGCGATCTCCCCGTGATCGTGTCGAGCGCGCACGCAGGGGCGGCGGAACGATGCGCCCGCGCCGCGGGAATCGTGCCCAAGCCGGTCACGCGCGCGGCGCTCGCGCATGCAATCGGGTGCGTGCGTGCCGCGTTCCGCACCTCGGCAACGCCATGACTTGCTAGCATCGTCGGTTCGTGCGGCAGCCTCGGCGGGGCCGCCACGCCTCGGCGCCGGACTCCGGCGCCTGGCAGGAGAGCCTGCTTGCGCATCGCGATCGTCAGCGACATCCACGCCAACCTTGCGGCGTTCGAAAGCGTGCTCGCGCATGCGAAGGCGATCGGCTACGACCGCATGGTGTGCCTCGGCGACGTCGTGGGCTACGGTCCCGATCCCGTCGAGTGCGTCGACCTCGTGCGCCAGCACTGCGAATGGGCGCTGCTCGGAAACCACGACTTCG
>JBIKWD010000325.1:0-2634 GCA_044356505.1 Phycisphaerales bacterium | reverse complement strand
CGCGAGGAGCTGCAGCGGGATCACCGTCAGGAGCGGCTGGAACATCTCGATGCAGTCGGGCACATAGAAGACTTCCTGCGCGAGGCGCTTGATGTCGTCGTCGCCTTCGGTGGCGACCGCGATCACATGGCCGCCGCGCGAGCGGACTTCCTCGATGTTCGAGAGGACCTTCTCGTACTGCGAGTTGCGCGTCGCGACGAACACGACGGGCATCCCGTTGTCGATGAGCGCGATCGGGCCGTGCTTCATCTCGGCCGCGGGCATGCCCTCGGCGTGGATGTACGAGATCTCCTTCAGCTTGAGCGCACCCTCGAGCGCGACCGGGTAGTTGACGCCGCGGCCGAGGAAGAGCCAGTTCTCGCGGTGGATGTACTTCGCGGTCGCGGCGCGGATGCGCTCGGACCACGCGAGCGCGCGCTCGATCTTCGACGGCACCTGCTCGAGCTCGCGCAGGAGGTGCGACACGTACTCCTGCGAGAGATAGCGGCGGCGGCCGATGAAGGTCGCGAGCATCGAGTTGACCATCACCTGTCCGGTGAACGCCTTCGTGCTCGCCACGCCGATCTCGGGGCCGACGCGCAGGTAGACGCCTGCGTCGGTCTCGCGCGCGATCGAGCTGCCGACGACGTTCACGACGCCGAGCGCGAGCGCGCCGCGCTGCTTCGCCTCGGTGAGCGCCGCGAGCGTGTCGGCGGTCTCGCCCGACTGGCTGACCGCGACGACGACGGTGCCGTCCTCGACGATCGGATTGCGGTAGCGGAACTCGCTCGCGAAGTCGTGCTCCGCGTGCACCTTCGCGAGGTCCTCGAAGAGGTACTTGCCGATCATGCACGCGTGGAGCGCGGTGCCCTGGCCGACGAACACCACGCGCTTCGCGTTCGCGAGCTTGCGCGCGTGCTCGCCGACGCCGCCGAGGCGGATCTCGCCCTTCGCGACGTCGACGCGGCCCTGCAGCGTCATGCGCAGCGCGCGCGGCTGCTCGAAGATCTCCTTGAGCATGAAGTGGTCGTAGTGACCGAGCTCGATCTGCTCGAGGTCGAACTCGAGCTCGCGGATCTCGGGCGTGATCTCGATGTTGTCGACGGTCGTGGTGCGGAAGCCCTCGCGGGTGATGCGCGCGACCGAGTAGTCGCCGAGCGCGATCGCCTGCGTGGTGTGGCTGACGATGGCGCTCGCGTCCGACGCGACGACGTACTCGCCGTTGCCGACGCCGACCATGAGCGGCGAACCCTTGCGCGCGACGACGAGGACGTCGGGCTCCTTCTCGCAGACGACGGCGATGGCGTACGCGCCGGTCACCTCGCGGAGCGCGGCCTGCACCGCCTTCTCGAGGTCGCCCGCGTAGAGCTCGCCGATCAGGTGCGCGAGCACCTCGGTGTCGGTCTCGCTCGTGAAGACGTGGCCCTTCTCCTCGAGGTACTTCTTGAGCGCGGCGTAGTTCTCGATGATGCCGTTGTGGATCATCGCGATCCCGTGGCCGAGCTTCGCGTCGTCGCGGTGCGGGTGCGCGTTCTTCTCGGTGACGCCGCCGTGCGTCGCCCAGCGCGTGTGGGCGATGCCGAGCGTGCCCTTGAAGCCGCCGCGGTCGTGGATCGCCTTCTCGACGTTCGCCACGCGGCCGACGGCGCGCGCGAGGTGCAGTCCGCCGTTCATCACGGCGACGCCTGCTGAGTCGTAGCCGCGGTACTCAAGCCGCTTCAGGCCCTCGAGAAGGATGTCCGTGGCCTGGCGACGACCGATGTAAGCGACGATTCCGCACATGCTTGTGGTTCCTTACCTGTCGGGCGAGAGCTGTCGAGCCACGGCTTGAGAGCGAACGGCAAGCGTACGACGAGACGCCGCGCCGGTCGATCCTCGGACGCGTTCATCGGCATTGACGGAGCGAGCCTTCTGCAAAGGATGCCGAAGCGCCCTCAAGCGCTGGGCGCGCGCGCTGTCTGATAACAGGACGGCGGCCCGTCACCCGTCGAGCCGCTTGAGGCGGATGCTGCGCACGCGCACCTCGGTCGGTTCGCCCGCGTGGATCTGAATGCCGATCTTTCCGCCCTTCGCGCGCTCGGTGGAGTCGTCGACGACCACGGCCGTCGTCTTCCCGTCGAGCTGGTGGCGCATGGTGCTGCCCTTCGCGACGACGCGGTAGGTGTGCCACTGCGTGAGATCCGCCTGCGGCTGCGGCGGACCGGCGAGCGGCACGAGGGTGCGCGTCCCGTCGGAAGCGATCTCGAGGCGGTTTCCCCGTTCGGCGAGGATGCCGCGGCCGCCTTCCTCGTAGCACATCGCCGTGTAGCCGTGCGCGGGGTGCGCGTCGATCTGCGGCCCGCGCAGGCGGTTCGGCTCGAACATCTCGCTCCGGTACTGGACGCCCGAGTTGTTGCCGACGAGCTTGAGCTCGACCTCGAGCTCGAAATCGCGCACTTCGCCGTTCCACACGAGGAACGTGTTGTGCGGCGCGGGATTCGCCTCGGTGGTGCGGCCGACGATCTCGCCGTTCTCGACCGACCAGAACTTCGGGTCGTAGGTGAACGCCGCGAGCGGCGACGCGGTGCCCGCGGTCGATTGCGAGCTCGACAGGACCTGCAGGAATCCGTCGTCGTCGATCTTCATGAACGCGGGGTCGGCCGGATCGCCGCCCGA
>JBIKWD010000324.1:0-2637 GCA_044356505.1 Phycisphaerales bacterium | reverse complement strand
TTGCGACCTGCGCCGAGATCGCCGAGGCGCTGCGCGCGTCCGAGCACGGCTACGGGGAACGGAACCTCACCTTCGCGAGTTCGATCGAGGTCGGGCTGCTCGAGTTGCGGGCGGTGAGGTCGCCCGATGCGGGCGGCTCGGTCCTTTCGCGCCTTCTCGAGATCGTCCGCGAGGGCGGCGATGTCTCGCCCGGTGTCAGCGAACGCAAGGCGTGGGCCGCCATCGCCCTCGCGAACACCGCGAAGCGCACCGTCGCGGACGATATGCAGCTCTGGGGCATGCTCGAGCTCGCTTCCGCAGCGCTGCGCGCCCATGCGGCCGCGACGTCGAACTGGTTCTTCGCCCATCAGCATCTGGAGATCGATAGCGAGCGCCGCCGCCGCCTCGGCTCGCTCGCCCACGGTTCACGTGTCCTCGACGCGACGGAAGCGAAGCTCGTCGCAGGCGTCCTCGGCCACGTTCCGGCGGCGCGCACCCGCGCCGACGAGTATCTCGCGCTCTACGCAACTCGGGAGGGTTCTCGGCCATGACTCGCATCGCATCCCTTCGCGTCGTCCTCGCCGCATCGGCATGTGTTCTCGCAGGACACCTCGCGACCGCCGACACCGGCTCGCCGCCGCCACCTGCGGTCATCGTCATCGGCGGCGTATCGCCCCCGACCAAGTCGCAGACCAACGCCTTCTTCTCCCAGGTGCTGCCGTCGTTCCAGCTCTGGATCGCGGGCGGGAACGCGGGGTCGAACTCCTATCAGACGTTCCTCGTGTTCATCGCGATGTACCCCTGCAGCACAGCGGACCGTTCGGCCTACATCTGGCTGTATCTCTCGACGCTGTCGCAGGTTGCGGACTAGTCAGGACGGTCCTGCGCCCGGTCTACCCAGCGCGTCCACTACGCCATGTCCCCGCCCGAAGGCGCCGCCTCGGGCGGTTTTTCACTTTCCCTAGGTATCTCTGACAGGACTCCGCCGCGCATTGCGCCTTCCTTCGGGAGCCCGTAGTCGGTACGGGTGGGCGTTGCCCCGTGCTCCCGGCAAGTCCCTGATTCCTGTCCGGAACAACCACATGAAGATCGCAGCATTCGCCCTCGCGGCGGCCGTCACAAGCGTCTCCTCGGCCTCGTTCGTCGACTACGTCGTCACCAAGACCCAGACCTCGAATTCGGGCGTCGACCTCGACGTGTACACGCTCTGGGCACGCTTCAACGGCGCGACCGACACGATCGTGAACGCGTTCAACTTCAACCGTCTCGACTCGGGCGTCACGAACATCTTCTATCACAAGGACAACGCGTCCTACAACGACGGCGCCCTCATGAAGGCGTTCGGCACGTGGAATCCGGCGCAGACGGGCTCGAACTCCGCGAACCGTCCCTTCGACTCCTTCCTCACCATCGGCGGCAACGCGTCGGGCACCAACTCGACCAACGCCGACCCGTCGTGGGGCGCCGCGCTCTCCTGGGCACGGCCCGATGTTCCGAACGGCGCGAACGTCGGCTGGTTCAACTCGAACCCGCCGAACCTCCAGGGCCGCGTGGGCGCGACCGGCAACACAGCGACCGACGTCCGTCTCGGGCAGTTCGTCGTCGACCGCAACGCCTTCGGCGGCACCTGGAACCTGAAGATCGGCTACACCGACGGCGTCACGACGACCGTCCAGTTCGCCGAGACGAGCTTCAGCCTCCCGGCTCCGGGCGCCGTCGCGCTGCTCGGCCTCGCCGGCCTCGCTGGCCGTCGCCGCCGCTGAACTTCGCGGTTCAAGCACCATCCGAAGCGCCGCACGGGATCCCCGCGCGGCGCTTCTCTTTTTCGCTCTTCGGCCCGACGAACCGTTCCTGAACCATCTCTTGACACGAACGAGCGGCGATCCGGCGCGATTGTTCAGGCTTCGCGCAAGCATCGTGAATCAGCAGGTCTTGATGACTTTCGGCGACACGGATCTGCGCCTCAATGGCGGGAACACGGCACCAACGTGGGTGGCGCTCTTCCCGATCCGTACCTGTCAGAGTCCCTTCGAAGGAATCCCTCATCATGAAGATCGCAGCATTCGCCCTCGCGGCAGCCGTCACGAGCGTCTCCTCGGCAACGTTCGTCGACTACGTCGTCACCAAGACCCAGACCTCGAACTCGGGCGTCGACCTCGACGTCTACACGCTCTGGGCGCGCTTCGACGGCGCGACCGACACGATCGTGAACGCGTTCAACTTCAACCGTCTCGACGGCTCGGCGACGAACATGTTCTATCACAAGGACAACGCGGACTACAACAGCGGCGCCCTTACGAAGGCGTTCGGCACGTGGAATCCGTCGCAGACCGGTTCCGCCACCATGAACCGCCCCTTCGACTCCTACGTGACGATCGGCGGCCAGGCGCTCGGCACCAACTCGACCAACGCCGACCCGTCGTGGGGCGTCCTCTCGTGGACCCGTCCCGACGTTCCGAACGGCGCGAACGTCGGCTGGTTCAACTCGAACCCGCCGAACAACCAGGGCCGCGTCGGCGTCGGCGCCAACACCGCGACCGACGTCCGCCTCGGCCAGTTCGTGGTCGACCGCGACGCGAACGGCGGCACCTGGAACCTGAAGATCGGCTACACCGACGGCGTCTCGACGCAGGTCCAGTTCGCCGAGACGAGCTTCAG
>JBIKWD010000323.1:0-2638 GCA_044356505.1 Phycisphaerales bacterium | reverse complement strand
GCGGGGCCGAGGGCCACGGACCCGCGCTGCGGCCGTTCACGCGCGTTCCGTTCTGGATCACGCTTGGAATGAAGGTGCTGAGGAAGTCGTGCGGGAAGACCGGCGACGGCTCTGTGAGCGTGTCGATCCGCTTCGTCTCCTCGGGCGAGAGCCGCAGCGCGCACGCCGCGAGGTTGTCGTCGAGCTGCGCGAGCGTTCGCGCGCCGATGATCGTGCTCGTGACGCCCGCGCGGTCCATCACCCAGCGGAGCGCGACCTGCGCGGGGGTGACCTTGCGTGCCGCCGCGATCTCATGCAGCGCGTCGATCAGCACATAGGTCGCCTCGGTGAGGTACTTCGAGTCGCTCTTCACGCGCGTCGATCCGTCGTCCTTCGGGCGGTTCTCTCGCGTGAACTTCCCCGACAGCACGCCGCCGCGCAGCGGGCTCCACGGCGTGACGCCGAAGCCGCACTTGCGCGCCATCGGCATCAGGTCGTGCTCGACCGTGCGCTGGAGCAGCGAGTACTCGATCTGGATCGCGATCGGCTGCGTCCAGCCGCGGAAGACGGCCTCGTACATCGCCTGCACGCACACCCAGGCGGGGTGGTCGCTGAAGCCCGTGTAGCGCACCTTGCCCTGCTTGACGAGCATGTCGAGCGTCTGCATCGTCTCGTCGATCGGCGTGTGCACATCCTGGAAGTGGCACCAGAGGAGGTCGATGTAGTCGGTCCTCATGCGGCGCAGCGAGTGCTCGACCGCGTCGAGCATCGACTTGCGGCTCGAGCCGCCGCCGTTCGGGTCACCAGCCCACATGTTGCCGCCGAACTTCGTGGCGATCACCGCGCGGTCGCGCATGCCTCGCCCCGGTCCCGTCGAGAAGTAGTCGCCGAGGATCGCCTCGCTGTGGCCCTTCGTGTACATGTTCGCGCTGTCGATGAAGTTGCCGCCGCGCTCGAGGTAGCGCGACAGAATCTCGTTCGAGGTCCCGACATCTGCGCCCATGCCCCATTCGGTGCCGAAGGTCATTGCGCCAAGGCAGAGCGGCGACACGCGCAGGCCCGAGCGGCCGAGGGTGATGTAGTGGTCGAGGGCGAAACAGCCAGCGGAATCGGACATGGCGACAGGGTAGCGGGTAGGCTGCGGGGATGACGGCGATTGCGACCGCGACAGACCCGCGCAGTTGGTCCGACGCCCATCTCCACGCGTGGGATGCGAGAGAACTCGCTGCGCCATGGTTCGCGCAGGCGCCGCAGTTCGCGGGACGGTTCGATCTTGCGCGCTATGCGGCGGAAGGCGGCGTCGGCGGGGGCGTGGTGTTCGTCGAGGCAGACATGGCTGCGGCCGACCGCGTGCGCGAGGCGGAGCTGTTCGCGGAGTGGGGGGCGGCGAGCGGCCGGCCTTTCGCGACCGTCGCGGGCATCGAGCCCGGAGGGGCCGCGTTCGCAGCAGAGCTCTCTTCGAGCGCGCGTGTGCGCGGCGTCTCGGGCGCGCGGCGCGTCCTGCATGGCGGCGACATTCCGTTCGGCGGTGCGCGGTTCATCGCGGATCTTCGCGCACTCGGCGCTGCGGGGCTGTCGTTCGACTTCTGCGTGCGCTGGAGCGATCTCGCGCTCGTCGAGTCGTGCGCACGCGAGGCGCCCGAGACGATGCTCGTGCTCGACCACCTCGGAAATCCGCCGCTTCGCGCGGGTTGGAACTCGCCCGAGCGCGCCAGCTGGCAGCGGCTCGCCGCGCGCGTGGCCGCGTGCGGCAACGTCTGCGTGAAGTGGTCGGCGATGTTCGAGAACGCGGGCCGCGCGGTCACCGCCGACGAAGCGCGCCCTTGGTTCGAGTGGTGCGTGACGTGCTTCGGCGCCGGCCGCATCATGTGGGGATCGAACTGGCCCGTGTGCTTCGCGAACGCGCGACTCTCGCAGTGGATCGAGGCGAGCGCGGCGCTCGCGGGCGAGTTGTCGCCCGATGAACAGGCCGCGATCCTCGGCGGAAACGCAGTGCGCGTCTACCGCCTCTGAATCACATCGTCCATCCGCCGTCGATCACATGGACGGCGCCCGTCGTGTAGCTCGACTCGTCGCTTGCGAGGTACACCGCGAGCGCCGCGATCTCGTCGGCGGTGCCGAGGCGGCCCATCGGCTGGCGCGCGATGAACGCGGCGCGCGCGGCGGCGGGGTCTGCATTCTGGTTGATGCGGCCCTCGAGGCTCGGCGTCTCGACGGTGCCCGGGCAGATCGCGTTCACGCGCACGCCGTGCGACACCACATCGGCGGCGACCGCCTTCGTAAGTCCGATGAGCGCGGCCTTCGTCGCGCTGTACGCCGCGCGGTTCGGCACGCCGCGGATCGAGCTCGCCACGCTTGCGATCGAGATCACGCTGCCACGCTTGCGCGCGACCATGCCGGGCAGGAACGCGTGCAGCATGCGGTAGACGCTCTTCACATTGAGGTCGAACGAGAAGTCCCACGACTTCTCGTCGCAGTCGAGCACCGTGCCTTGATGCACGAATCCTGCGGCATTCAGCAGGATGTCGATCTCGCCCGCCTCGGCCGCCGCCGCGCGGATCGCCGCGAAATCTCGTGCGTCGAGGACGCGCGTCGAGATCGACGGAATCTCCTTCGCAAGCGACGCAAGCCCCGCCGCGTCGATGTCGGTCGCGACGAC
>JBIKWD010000322.1:0-2643 GCA_044356505.1 Phycisphaerales bacterium | reverse complement strand
CCCCGACCAGCCGCCCCCGAACGAGGGTGATGGTCATGCTGGGACTTGCCGCCGCGGTGCTCTGCGCGGCCACCGCGACGGGTCGCGACGACAAGCCGGCCGAGACGGGCCTGAGCGAGGAGACGATCATCAGGCGCGCCAACACCGCCCGCGACAGCTGGTGGGCGTACCGCGCGCTTGTGAAGCCCGCGCCGCCCGCCGTCCGCGATGCCGCGTGGGCCAGCAACGACGTCGACCGCTTCATCCTCGCGAAGCTCGAGGAGAAGGGCCTCGCCCCGGCGCCCGAGGCCGACCGCGTCACCCTCATCCGCCGCGCGAGCTTCGACCTCACCGGCCTCCCGCCGACCCCCGAGGAGATCGCGGCGTTCGAGGCCGACCGTTCGCCCGACGCCTACGAGCGGCTCATCGACCGCCTGCTCGCGAGCCCGCACTACGGCGAGAAGTGGGCGCGCCACTGGCTCGACCTCGTGCGCTACGCCGACACCAACGGCTTCGAGCGCGACAGCGACAAGAACGCAGCGTGGAAGTACCGCGACTTCGTGGTGCGCGCCTTCAACGACGACATGCCCTACGCGCGCTTCGTGAGGGCGCAGCTCGCGGGCGACGAGCTGCCCGACCGCGACTTCGACACGCTGGTCGCGACGGGCTTCTACCGGCTCGGGCTCTGGGACGACGAGGTGCCCGACCTCAAGCAGGCGCTCGCCGACGACCTCGACTCGATCGTCGACACGACCGCGCGCACCTTCCTCGGGATCAGCATGAACTGCGCGCGCTGCCACGACCACAAGGGCGACCCGCTGCGGCAGCGCGAGTACTACCAGTTCGCCGCCTACTTCGCGGGCGTGGCGCCCTACAAGGAAAGCCCGTTCAACTCGATCGAGGCCGACAACGTGCTGCGCATGGTGCGCAGCGACTTCGGCAAGGTCGATCCCGAGGCCGAGATCGCGGCGGCGGTCGCGAAGCGCGACGCGCTGGTCGCCGAGATCCGCGCGCTTGGGGGCGTCGATCCCGCGTCGGCCGCGTTTCCCGACACGGCGCCCGCGGACGGACTCGTCGCGCACCTTGCGTTCGAGGACGCGAAGACCGCACGGGCCGCGAACGCGGCGCCGGGCGGCAAGCCCGCGAGCGTGCGCGACGCGGGATTCGAGGCCGAAGGCCGCATCGGCCGCGCGTTCCGCTTCGACGGCGGCGACGACCGCGTCGAGATCGAGCGACCGGTCGGCGACGACTTCACCATCGCGTTCTTCTTCAAGACGACGGACTTGGGCGGCGGTTCCGACGGCGATCGACGCTGGTTCCTCGGCAAGGGTCTCGTCGACGGCGAGGTGCCCGGCATCGTGCGCGACTTCGGCATCTCGCTGATCTCGCACGGCTACGTGAGCGCGGGAACGGGCGACCCCGAGACCTTCGTCAGCTCTGGCCCGGGCTACAACGACGGCCGCTGGCACCACGTCGCCTTCACGCGCGAGCGGAAGTCGGGCGACATCGTGCTCTATGTCGACGGTTCGCCCGTCGACCGCGCGCGCGGCTCGACCGCGCGGCTCGACACCCCGCGCAAGCTCGCGATCGGCGCGATGCTCCCGGGCGGCGGCGCGTTCGCAGGCACGATCGACGAAGTGCGCATGTACGACCGCGTGCTCGGTGAGCAAGACATCCGCGCGATGGCGCTCGGCCTTGCGTCGCCCGAGACGACGCGCGCGGCGATCCTCGCACGCGCGGGCGACGCGGCCGCGAAGCGCTTCGATGAACTCAGCGCGCAGCTTTCCGCGTGGCGCATGCCCGACTGGAAGGGCGAGACGGTGCTCGCGGTGCGCGAGAAGCCAGAGCCCGCCGAGATGCATGTGATGCTACGCGGCAGCCCGCACGCGCTCGGCGACAGGGTCGAGCCGAAGGTGCCGCTCATCGCCGCGCGCTTCGAGCCAGAGCCTGCGGTCAAGCCCGCGCATGGCGAGAGCTCGGGCCGCCGCCTCGCGCTTGCCGACTGGATCGTCGACCCGCGCAACGCGCTCGCGTGGCGCACGGTCGCGAACCGCGTGTGGCAGCATCACTTCGGCGCAGGGCTTTCGACTTCGACCAACGACTTCGGCCGTCTCGGCGAGCAGCCCACGCACCCCGAGCTTCTCGACTACCTCGCCGCGAGCATGATCGAGAAGGGCGGTAGCTTCAAGGAGATGCACCGCCTGCTGATGACGAGCGCCGCGTACCGGATGTCGAGCGTGCCCTCGCCCGAGGCGCTCGCGAAGGATGCCCCGAACGAGCTTCTCAGCCGCTTCCGCATGCGTCGCGTGTCGGCCGAGGAGCTGCGCGACGCGATGCTCGTCGCGAACGGCACCATCAACACCGCGGTCGGTGGCCCGCCCGTCCTGCCGCCGATGCCCGAGGAGGTGCTCGCGACCTCGTCGCGCCCGGGCGAGGTGTGGCCGCTCACCGAGCGCGAGTCGTGGACGCGCCGCAGCCTCTACATCAAGCTGAAGCGCTCGCTGCAGCACCCGCTGCTGACGGCGTTCGACCTCGCCGACCTCGACAGCCCGTGCCCGCAGCGCTTCAACACCGTGGTGCCCACGCAGTCGCTCTCGATGCTGAACGGCGACCTCACGAACGACGAGGCGCAGAAGCTGGCGGAGCGCGTCGCGCGCGAGTTCC